>JAJYKX010000083.1 GCA_021788175.1 Chloroflexota bacterium | reverse complement strand
GACCGGCTGCTCGCCGGACTCGCCGACGATCACGCCGGAGCCCCGGATGAAGTAGTTGAGGTGCTCGTAGGGGTGGCGATGGTAGGGGGAGTGGCCGTGCGGCTCGAGCGTGAAGGCGCGGACGGAGTAGGCCGGCGTGCCGTCGGCCGCCCCGATCGGCACCTGCTTCCAGGCGCCGACGGCACCCTCGGCGGCCATGACGGACTTCGGTTCCACGTCGAGGTTCGTGATCTTCACGGCAGGTACTCCACTTGACCCACGGTGTCGGCGGCCGCGACCAGGTCGTCTGATCGCCTCCCACAAGGATGCATCCTGAGGCAGCGAACCGTGTGTGGCCCCCGGGGCGGAACCGCCGGCCGGGCCACGCGAACCAGAGCCGGCAGCGACAGTGCCCCGCGTTGCCGCAGCGACCGGGGGCCACGCGACGAAGCGCCCGGCCCGGCGAGGAACGCCCACGAGGTGACGCCGCCGTGCCCCGGTGGTCGCCCGGGCACGAAGACGCGGCCCGGCCGGTGGGGCCGGGCCGCGTCGGTGCGCTGACCAGGGTCAGAAGACGCGGTAGGCGATCTCCGCGGGAGCCATGAGGAGCTCCTTGATCTCGGCGTCCACCTTGAGCAGGGAGATGTGCGCGCCCGCCATCTCGAGCGAGGTGCAGTACTCCCCGACGTAACTGCGGAAGACCGAGATGCCCTTCGCGGCGAGCCACTTGTGGGCGATGCCGTAGAGGAGGTAGAGCTCGCTGATGGGCGTGCCGCCGAGGCCGTTGACCATCAGGGCGACCTCATCGCCCGACTTGAACGGCAGGTCGGGGACGATTGCGTTCAGCAGCAGGTCCACGATCTCGTCGGCCGTGCCCATCCTGGCCCGCTGGCGGCCCGGCTCGCCGTGGATGCCGATGCCGATCTCCATCTCGCCGTCGGCGATCTCGAAGAGCGGCGTGCCGCGCACGGGCGGCGTGCAGGACGAGAGGGCGATCCCCATGGTGCGGACGTTGGCGATCACCTTCTCGCCGACGCGGACGCACTCCTCGAGCGAGCCGCCCTTGTCGGCCATGGCGCCCGCGGCCTTGATCACGAAGAAGTTGCCGGCCACGCCGCGCCGGCCGATGGTCCAGGTCGAGTCCTTGACGGCCACGTCGTCGTTGACGAGCAGGTAGCCGATCTTCTGGCCCTCGGCCTCGCACAGCTCCTTCGCCATCTCCCACGCGGTGCGGTCGCCCGTGTAGTTGTTGACGATGTAGAGCACGCCCCTGGGCGTGTCCATCAGCTTGGACGTCTCGGTGACGAACTCGACAGGCGGGCCCGCGAAGACGTCCCCCGGGCAGGCGGCGTCGAGCATGCCCGGTCCGACGATCATGGTGTGGGCCGGCTCGTGCCCGGAGCCGGAGCCCTGGATGATCGAGACCCGGTCCGCCTTCGGCATGTCCGCCCGGTAGATCAGGTTGTACTTCGGCTCGTACTTGAGCGAGCCGCCACTCGCAAGGGCGATGCCCTCGAGGAACTCGGGGACGAACTTCTTGGGGTCGTTCAGGAACTTCCTCACGCCGATGCTCCCTCGCCGTACTTCTCGCGCCAGGCCGACGCGATGGCCTGCAGGATGACGCCGACCGCGGTGGCGCCGGCGTCGACGGAGCCGATGCTCCGCTCGCCCGTGTACGCGGCCCGGCCGCGCATCGCGAGCATGGACTTGGTCTCCTCGGCCGCCTTGACCGCCACGTCGGCCGCCCGCTGGACGGCGGCCACGCCGTGGTCGCCCTTCAGCGCCGGGTCGCCGATGGCCGCCTCGAGGCTGTCGGTGGCCGGCACCAACGCATCGAGGAGTGTCTTCTCGCCGAGCGAGGCGCCTCCCCGCGCCATGATCCCGGTGATGGCCGCGCGCAGCATCGCGATCACGTCCTCGGGGGCGAGCTCGGTCCTGTCGCCAGCCGCGGCACCGGCGCGCAGGAACGCCGTGCCCCAGATCGGGCCGGAGACGCCACCGACCTTGCCCGAGATGACGATGCCGATCTTCTTCAGCACGGCCCCCACGCTCGACCGGTCGAACGTGTCGTAGTCGGCGGCGACGACCTCGAACCCATTGCGCAGCGAGTAGCCGAAGTCGCCGTCCCCGACGATCGAGTCGAGGTGGGCGAAGTACTCCGCGTTGTCGACGATGGTCGTGGCCATCGTCTTGATGACCAGGTCGACGTCGTCGAACGACGCCTGTGCCATGCGGACCCCCTTTCTTCCCTGGACGGGAACGCGGACGGAGCTACGGGGCGAGGCAGGCCTCCAGGTCGGCGAGCGTCACGAGCGCGCCCGGCCGGGCGGCCGAACGGTTGGCGATGACGGTCGTCCGCTCTCCATCCGGGTCGCCGAGCGACGAGACGACGAGGATTGCCTCGCTGAAGTCCTCCTTCTCGGTGTAGCCGTTGACCGTGACCAGGCAGCGCAGAGCCGCGGCGTGGGCTGCCTCGAGACCGTTGCGCGAGTCCTCCACGACCAGGACGTCGGCGGCGGGCACGCCGAGCTTCTCCAGGGCGAGGAGGTAGATGTCGGGCGCCGGCTTCTTGCGGGGAACGACGTCGCCGGCCAGGAAGACGTCGAAGCGGTCGGCGCGCTCCTTCCCGACCGCGTACTCGAGGATGGCGTGCACGGAGGCCTCGGCCGAGGTGGAGGCGACGGCCAGCTTCCAGCCCGCGTCCTGGGCCTCCGAGATGACCCGCCGGATCCCCGGCCGGGGCGGAAGCTTCCCCTCTGCGACCATCTCGGTGTAGAGCTGCGTCTTGCGCTTGTGCCACCTGGCGACCTCGGCCGCGAGCGCCTCGGGATCCTCGGGCAGCCCGTTGGCCCGGACGAACTCCGGGGTCAGCTCGCTGCTCATGCGCTCCTTGCCGCCCCCGATGAGGAGCTTGCGCCCGTACTCCTCCTCCGACCACTGGACCGGGATGCCGAACTCCCGGAAGGTCTGGTTGAAGGCCGGCAGGTGTCCGTACCGCTCGGTGTCCGCGAGGACGCCGTCGCAATCGAAGACCAGCGCGCTCACGTCCAGGCCTTCCCTTCACTCCCGAAGAGCCGGATGTGGTACCTGGCCATCTCCATGACGGCGGCGCGCTGCGCGGTGAAGATCTTGGGCGGGTCGTAGTCCCCCGGGTGCTCGGTCATGAAGTCGTAGCCCGACTTCATGAAGGCGATCTTGAGCGCGGTGGAGATGTTGACCTTCGCGCAGCCGCGGCTGATCAGGTCGCTGAACTGCTCGGGGGTCATCCCCGTCCCGCCGTGCAGCGCCACCGGGATCCCGGTGGCCTGGACGATGTCGGTGACCCGCTGCGAGTCCAGGTGCGGGGTGGTCTTGTACATGCCGTGGGCGTTGCCGATGGCGGGCGCGAAGACGTCGACCCCGGTGGCCGAGATGAAGTCGACCACCGTGTCGAGGGTCTGGACGTGCTCCGCCTCGTCCCCCGTCATCTCCTCGGTGCGCTTGAACCCCTCGATCTCGCCCTCGACGTGCGCGCCGTAGCGGCGCGCCTCGGCGACGACCTCGATGCACTGGCGCTTGTTCTCCTCGACCGAGAGCTTGCTCGCGTCGAAGAGGACGGAGTTCCACCCCCTGGCCAGGCAGGCGCTGATCAGCTCCCGCTCGGGGCAGTGGTCGAGGTGGAGGGCGGCCGGGACGGAGACGCGGCTGGCATACGTCTGCCACAGGGCGTACATCGCGTCGACCCCGGTCATCTTCACGTGCTTGACCGACGTCTGGATGATGATCGGCGCTCGCAGTTCGTCGGCGGCGGCCAGCACCGCCTCCATGGTCAGGTCGTTGATGACGTTGATGGCCGCGACGCCGTAGCGCTCGGCGAACGCGCGGTCAAGGATCTCCTTGGTCGGTACGATCGGCACTCCATCACCTCCGGGACGCATCTGCGCGGCGCCCAGCGCCGCCGTTCCGGTACCGTCCGGCCCTTCCGGCCGGCCTGCTGCGGATCACCCCCTCTGCACGTTCCGGCGCGGCTCCGGGGGCGCCGGCTGGCCGGCCTCCGCGGTCCCCGCCAGGTCCAGGATCGCCCGGGCATTGGTCTCGTCCACCACCAGGACGTCGATCACGCCGGCGCGCAGCACGCCGAGGATGGCGCGCGGCTTCTCGGCCTCGCTCGCCACCGCCACCACGGTCTCGATGCGGCGCAGGTCCTCCACCGAGAGGGCCACCAGCCGGTCCCGGTGGGGCGCCGCGATCAGGTGGCCCTCGATGTCCACGTAGTTGCCCAGCACGTCCCCCACGGCACCCTGGCGCCGCAGCCGGGCCATCTCGTCGGTGGAGAGACAGCCGCCGCGGACCATGGTGCAGCCGTCGTCCGTCCCGCCGATGCCGACCAGGGCCACGCCGGCGCGCCCGGCCACCCCCAGCGTCTGGGCGATGGCCTCCTGGCGGAGGAGCTGGTCGCGCACCTCGGCGCTCTCCACGTACGCCGGCGCGTACAGGCTCTCGGCGCGGCCGCCGCAGTGATCGGCGAGCGCCCGGCAGATCTCGTTCGGGTTGGTGGGATTGTCCACCCGGGGCGAGCCGCCCATGGCGCTGACGAAGGTGCAGTCCAGCCGGCGCCCGGGACGGAAGAAGCGGGGGATCTCGCCGGTGTCGCGCCCGTGGCTCACCGCCACCACGGTGCCGTCCCGGAGGTGCCGTTCCAGGTACTGCGCCGCGCTCCGGGCCACGGCCTCCCGCTGTGACTGCGCGTCCGGCCGGGACGGGCTGACGATCGCGTCGCTCAGGTGGAAGGCGTTGCGCAGCGCGTCCTCGAGGTCCAGGTGCAGCCAGGGGGGCGCCTGGATGCGGATGTCCACCACGCCCGACCAGCGAGCACGCTCCAGCAGGCGCTGCACCTTGGGCCGGGACAGGGCGAACTCCCGGGCGATCTCCTCCTGCGTGCGGTCGTCCACGTAGTACCGGTGGGCGATCCGCGCGAGCAGCTCGACGTCGTCCTGGCGGAGATCCTCAGGCAACAGGTTCCCCCCGGGGTGATCAATTGCTCACCAGTGAACCGATGCGCAGTCTATCAGGGGGGCGCGGGCCGGAACAAGCCGCAATTCCGTGACATGCACGGCCCCCGGGCGCTCGCGGGTGTTGCGGATCCCGCACGTGCCTCGGCGGGCGAGCCGGGCGCAGGCTGCCGTACCATCGGTGCCCTATGCCCGACCCCGACGCCCAGCCGGCCGTCGTGCCGGCTCCCGCTGCGACGGCGGCCCTCATCGAAGCCCGTCGCCTCACGAAGCGCTTCGGCTCGTTCACCGCCGTCGACGCGGTGGACTTCGACGTCGCGCGCGGCGAGGCGTTCGGCTTCCTGGGCCCCAACGGCGCCGGCAAGACCTCGACCATGCGCATGATCGGCTGCGTCTCTCCGGTCTCCGGCGGAACGCTGCGCGTGCTGGGCATGGATCCCCGGGTGGACGGCCCGCGGATCCGGGCGCGCCTGGGCGTGGTCCCCCAGGCGGACACGCTGGACATGGAGCTCACGGTCCGCGAGAACCTGCTGATCTACGGGCGCTACTTCGACCTCAGCCGCCGGGAGGCTCTGCGGCGGGCCGGCGACCTGCTGGACTTCGTGCAGCTGGGGGACCGTGCCGACGACCAGGTGGAGCCGCTCTCCGGCGGCATGAAGCGACGGCTCACCATCGCCCGGTCGCTCATCAACGAGCCCGACCTGCTGCTCCTCGACGAACCCACCACGGGGCTCGACCCGCAGGCGCGCCATCTCCTGTGGGATCGGCTGTACCGGCTCAAGCAGCGCGGCGTGACCCTGGTGCTGACCACGCACTACATGGACGAGGCCGAGCAGCTCTGTGACCGCCTGGTGGTGATGGACAAGGCGCGCATCGTCGCGGAGGGATCGCCGCGCGAGTTGATCGCGCGGTACGCCAGCCGGGAGGTCGCGGAACTGCGCTTCCCGCCCGGGGTCCAGGAGACACTCGGCCCGCGGCTCGACGGCATCGGCGATCGGCTGGAGTGGCTGCCCGACCGCGTGCTCTGCTACGCGGAGGACGGCGAGGCGGCCACGGAGGCCGTGCATGCGCGCGGCATTCGGCCCGAGAGCGTCCTCGTCCGTCGCAGCACGCTGGAGGATGTCTTTCTGCGGCTGACCGGCCGCTCCCTGGTCGACTAGGAGCGGAGCGGCGGCGGATGGCGGTCGGCGCGCGCGTCCTCGAGCACAACCTGATGGTCTACCGACGGGTCTGGCACGGCTCGGTGCTGGGGTCGCTCATCTCACCGGTGCTCTTCCTCGCGGCGATGGGCATCGGCCTGGGCAACTACGTCAACCGCGGCGGTGCCGACGCCCTGGGCGGTGTCCCCTACCTTGCCTTCCTCGCGCCGGGACTCCTGGCCGCGCAGGGGATGCAGACGGCGGCATTCGAGACCACCTACCCGATCATGAGCAAGATCGTCTGGAACAAGCTGTACGAGGCGATGCTGGCCACGCCGCTGACGGTCCGCGACCTGCTCTTCGGCGAGCTGGAGTGGCTGGTCGTCCGCCTCACCATCGTCTGCTCGCTCTTCCTGGCGGTCGCCGCCCTCTTCGGCGCGGTTCGGTCGCCGCTGGGGATCCTGGCGCTCCCCGTCGCGGTGCTGACCGGCCTGGGCTTCGCCGCGCCGATCATGGCCTTCTCGGCCACCCAGCGCCAGGACTCCGCGTTCAACGTGATCTTCCGCTTCCTGATCACCCCGCTCTTCCTGCTGAGCGGCACCTTCTTCCCGCTCGACCGGCTCCCGGCACCGGTCCAGCCGGTCGCGTACCTCACGCCGCTCTACCACGGCGTCGCCCTGGCGCGCGCGCTGACCCTGGGACAGGTGGACCCTGCGGCCGCCGCCGCCCACCTCGCGGTGCTGCTCGGGTTCGTGGCGGTCGGGTGCGTCCTGGCCGCCGTCTCGTTCCGCCGTCGGCTGGTGATCTGACGGTGACCGTGCTCGAGCGGCTCATCCCGCTGGACCCGCCGACCCGCGCCGGCCGGCTCGTCGAGCGCAACCTCCTCGTCTACCGGCGCACCTGGATGGTCCTCTTCTCCGGGTTCTTCGAGCCGCTCTTCTATCTGCTGGGGATCGGCTTCGGGATCGGCGCCCTGGTGGGGTCCGTGCCCGGCCCGGACGGCCATCCCGTCCCGTACCAGGTCTTCGTTGCGCCGGCCCTCCTGGCGTCCTCGGCCATGAACGGCGCGATCTACGACAGCACCACGAACGTCTTCTTCAAGCTCAAGTACGCGCACACCTACGAGGCGATCCTCACCACGCCGGTGGGGATCGCGGACGTGGCGGTGGGCGAGATCGCGTGGGCGCTGATCCGGGGCACGCTCTACGCCGTGGGGTTCATGACCGTGATGCTGGTCCTGGGCCTGGTGCGCTCCCCGGCGTGGCTGCTCGCCTTCCCGGGGGCGATGCTGATCGGCCTCGCGTTCGCATCCGTGGGGATGTCCATCTCGACATGGGTCCGCAGCTGGAGCGACTTCGACCGGCTCCAGCTGGTCCTGCTGCCGATGTTCCTCTTCTCGGCGACCTTCTATCCGCTCAGTGCCTACCCGCCGATCCTGCAGCTGGTGGTGCAGCTGACGCCCCTCTACCACGGCGTGGACCTGCTGCGCGGCCTCACCACCGGCGTCGTCGGCCTCCCGCAGCTGGTCGACGTCGCGTACCTGGCGGGGATGGCGCTCCTGGGGCTGGCCGTGGTGTCGCGCCGCCTGGAGCACCTCCTGCTCCGCTGACCGCGCCACCCGGTGGGTCGCCCCTATACTTCCGGTCGATGAACGTGACAGCCACCCCCGCCCCCCGCAGCACCGTCGTGCTGGAAGTCGAGCTCCCCGCGGACCGCCTCCAGCGCGCCATCGACGAATCCGTCCGCCGCATCGGCCGCCGCACGCGCGTCCCCGGCTTCCGCCCCGGCAAGGCGCCCCGCGTCATGCTTGAGCGCGCCCTGGGCGTGCAGCGCGGCAGTCCCGACGCGAACCCGATCTACGACGACGCCAAGGAGCAGCTCTTCAGCGCCACCATGCCGGATGCGCTCGAGGAGGCGAAGCTCGACGCGCTGACCGTCCCCGACCCCGAGTGGACCCGGTTCGAGGAGGGGACCGGGGCCGCCTACCGGGTGTCGGTCCCCGTGCGCCCGGAGGTGACCCTGGGCGACTACGTCGACTACCCGTTCGCCCCGGAGATCGAGGTCGTCGACGACGCCAAGGTCGACCGGGTGATCGAGGAGCTTCGCGACGAGCATGCCAGCCTGCGCGCCGTGGAGGACCGGCCGGTCCGGAACGATGACTGGGTGGTCATCTCGTTCCAGGGAACGCGGGACGGTGTCCCGTTCGAGGGCGGCAGCTCCGAACGGTTCCCCATGGTGGTGGGCGGCGGCCGGATGATCCCGGGCTTCGAGGAGGCCCTGGTGGGGCTCGCCACCGGGGAGGAGAAGGACTTCGACGTCACCTTCCCCGAGGACTACCCGGACAGCTCGCTGGCCGGCCAGCCCGCGCACTTCCACGTCCGGGTACGCGAGATCCGTGAGAAGGTCCTCCCGGAGGCCGACGACGCGTTCGCCCAGGAGGTCGGCCCCTCCTATCCCGACATGGCCGCGCTGCGCGCGGACGTGGCACGGCGCCTCGAGGCGAACGCCCGCGACCACGCCCGCCACGAGTTCGCCGACCGGATCATCGAGTACGCGGTGGCAAACGCCACCCTCGAGGTGCCCGACGTGCTGGTCGAGCAGGAGGTCGAGGTGATGCACGACGAGCTGCGGATGCGGCTCGCCGAGCAGCGCATCCCGTACGAGGAGTACACCCGGGTGACCGGCAAGGACGACGCGGCACTCCACGCGGAGTACCACGAGCCGGCCGAGCACCGGGTGAAGGTGCTCCTGGTCCTCTCGCGGATCGCCGACCAGGAGGGGCTCCAGATCGGCGACGCGGAGATCGACGTGGAGATCGCCCGGGCGCGCGCCCGCTACACGGACAACCCGCGGCTGATCGAGTACTTCGAGTCGCCGCGCGGCCGCTCCTACCTGCGCTCGACCATGCGTCGCACCCAGGTGGTGGAGCGCCTGGTGGACCGATGGCTCGAGGCGCACCCGGAGGTCGGGCCGCTGCAGCACCTCGAGGAGGACACCAACCTGCCGGCGCTGGCGGAGGACGCGGCGATCGGCGGAGAGCCGGGCGGCGCCCTCGCGGCGGCGACCGGGGAGGCACAGGCATGACGCGCCACGTGGTTCCGGGCCGGTCGGCGGCGCTGCGAGCGGCGCAGGAGACCACCGCGATGCTGGTCCCGATGGTGATCGAGACGTCCAGTCGCGGCGAGCGCGCGTACGACATCTACAGCCGCCTGCTGCGCGACCGGATCGTCTTCCTGGGCGACGCGATCGAGGATCACATCGCCAACCTGATCATCGCGCAGCTGCTCTTCCTGGAGTCGGAGGACCCCGAGAAGGACATCAACCTGTACATCAACTCGCCGGGCGGCGTGATCACGGCCGGCCTCGCCATCTACGACACGATGCAGTATCTGCGCGCGCCGGTGAGCACCATGTGCGTGGGGATGGCGGCCAGCATGGCCGCGGTGCTCCTCGCGGCCGGGGAGAAGGGCAAGCGCTACGCGCTGCCCCACAGCCGGATCATGATCCACCAGGGGTCGGGTGGCTTCCGCGGCAACACCCCGGACGTCTTCATCCAGGTCAAGGAGATGGAGGAACTGGTGAACACCAACCACCAGATCCTCGCCCGCCACACCGGCCAGCCCATCGAGAAGATCATCAAGGACACCGACCGGGACTACTTCATGTCGCCACAGGCGGCCAAGGAATACGGCATCATCGACGAGGTCTACGCGGTGCGGGGCGACTCCCTCATCGCGCAGGCGCACGACACGACCCGGACGGACGCCACCGGGACCACGGGCGGGGCCGGTGCCCCGGAACCGCAGGCCCGATGACGACGGCCACTCGGCGCAGGGGGTAGCCGCGATGTCCACGCCTCCCGGCAAGAGCACCAAGGTGCCGTATCGCTGCAGCTTCTGCGGCAAGAGCCAGGACCAGGTCCGCAAGCTCATCGCCGGGCAGGGCGTCTACATCTGCGACGAGTGCATCAACCTCTGCCAGGAGATCATCGAGGAGGAGCTCCTCGAGACGCCGCGCGTCAAGCAGCAGCCGGCCAAGCTCCCCACGCCGAACCAGATCAAGGCCTCGCTCGACCAGTACGTGATCAGCCAGGAGCGCGCCAAGCGTGTCCTGTCGGTGGCCGTGTACAACCACTACAAGCGCGTCAACGCCGGCCACCAGGTGGACGACGTCGAGCTGCAGAAGTCGAACGTGCTGATGGTGGGGCCGACCGGCTCCGGCAAGACGCTCCTGGCGCAGACCCTGGCCAAGATCCTGGACGTCCCGTTCTGCATCGCCGACGCCACCAGCCTCACCGAGGCCGGGTACGTCGGCGAGGACGTCGAGAACATCCTGCTGCGGCTGATCCAGTCGGCGGACTTCGACGTCCAGCGGGCCCAGCGCGGGATCATCTACATCGACGAGATCGACAAGATCGCGCGCAAGGCGGACAACCCGTCGATCACCCGCGACGTCTCGGGCGAGGGGGTGCAGCAGGCGCTCCTCAAGATCCTCGAGGGGACCGTGGCGAACGTGCCGCCCCAGGGCGGTCGCAAGCACCCCCACCAGGACTTCATCCAGATCGATACCACGAACATCCTCTTCATCTGCGGCGGGGCCTTCGAGGGGCTGGAGAAGATCGTGGAGGAGCGGGTCGGCCGCCGGTCCATCGGCTTCGGCTCCGAGGCCCACATGTCGAAGGTCGAGCGGGAGCGGATCCTGGAGAAGCTGATGCCCGAGGACCTCCTCCGCTTCGGGCTCATCCCGGAGTTCGTGGGGCGGCTCCCGGTGATCGTCACCCTGGCTCCGCTGACACTGGGCGACCTGGTGCGCGTGGCCAGGGAGCCGAAGAACGCGGTCACCCGCCAGTACCAGAAGTTCCTCTCCCTCGACAAGGTGGAGCTCGCCTTCACGCCGGGATCCCTCGAGGCGGCGGCCGAGCTGGCGCTGGCCCGCAAGACGGGGGCTCGCGCGCTCCGCTCGATCGTGGAGGAGGCGCTGCTCGACGTCATGTTCGAGATCCCGGAGCGCTCGGACATCCGCAAGTGCATCATCACCGAGGAGACGATCCGGGGCCGTCGCCCGCCACTGCTGCTCACGCAGGCACAGGTGGACAAGGGCGTCGACGAGACCAACTACGAGACGCTGCTGGAGGGCGCCAGCGCGTAGGGCCCGCTGGGGCGACGCCCGGGTCGCGAGGCCTGGGCGGCGGCGCGCTGGGGCTGCGGTCCGTGGCGCGGCGGCCATGGGTGCGGGGGCCGTGGCGCGGCCCGGGCTGCGGTCCGTTGGCGCGGCGGCCGTGGCGCGGCCCCCCTCGGAAGCGGTCATGGCGCGGCCAGAGAAGCCCGGTGCCGCCCGTGTCTCCCGCACGCCGGGCGGTCTCGGGCGCCCGGTCCTCGCGCCCGACCGTCGCGCCCGGTCCTCGCGCCCGACCGTCGCGCCCGACCGTCGCGCCCGACCGTCGCGCCCGACCGTCGCGCCCGACCTTTCATGCAGATCGCGCACCGCTGGAACCTTGTGATGGCTCGCGGTGGTTTCCTGCAAGTTCGGGGACGAGCGGCGCGGAGGAGACCGCCGCGGACGGGCCGGGCATTGCCCGTGCGGGCCAGCCCGGCCCCCCGGCTGTGCTCCGGCGGCAGCGGACCGCGCACGGACCCAGCAGACGCTGGAGCGACCCGTCGGGATGTCCCGCCGTCGCGTTCGACGCCCTGGCCCGAGGACGTCGATGCGGATTGACGGGGGAGATCCCGGCCGGTCATACGGTTCCCGAGGTGCTCATCCTGCAGGATCGGGCGGTATCGGCCGCTCTTACTGCTCTGCCCATGCACGTGCTGCAGGATTCGGCCCGGTCGGGCGCGGGCGAACGGAATCCCCCCGGTCGGGCGCGGGCGAACAGGAGCAGCCGGCGGAGCGAGCGAACAGCGGCGGCCGGCCGCGGGGGGGATCTGGCCAACTGACTGTGTGAGCGAGTTGCGGCAGCCGGGCGGTGACGCAGGCCGACATGTGCCGGCCGGTGCCGGTGGATCGATCGGGCGACCGGGGACGAGGCGTCGGCAACGGGCCCTGCAGCGGCGGGCCCCCGCGGCAACGGGCCCCCGGCAACGGGCCCTGCAGCGGCGGGCCCCTGCGGCGGCGGGTCCCCCGGCAACGGGCCCCGC
>JAJYKX010000082.1 GCA_021788175.1 Chloroflexota bacterium | reverse complement strand
ACTCCGACCCGCCCTCGGGTCGCCGCCTGGCCCCGATGTCGCCCCCCATCGCCTCCACCAGGCGCCGGCAGACGTAGAGCCCGATGCCGCTCCCGCTGGCGCTGCGCGCCGTGGACCCGGACCGGTAGAAGAGATCGAAGAGCCGCTCCGCCTCCGCCTCGACGATTCCCGGACCGTCGTCGAGGACGCGCACCGTCGCGCCGCCGTCGGCAGCCGCGGACGCGCGCACCTGGACGCGCCCGCCCGGCGAGTTGTACTTGGCCCCGTTCGAGAGCAGGTTGCCCAGGACCTGCTCCAGGTACGCGTCGGCGCCACGCACGATCGGGAGCTCGCCGTCGACGACGAGATCGAAGGGGACGTCCGGCCAGAGCTCCCCCTCCGCCGCCACGACCCGCTCCAGCACGGGACGCAGGCGAACCGGCTCGTCGACGGCCGGGATCGCCTCGCGTTCGGATCGGACCAGGACCACCAGGTCCTCCACCAGCCGCGCGAGGCGCTCGGCGCCGGCCTCGATCCCGCCGACCAGCTCCCGCTCGTCCTCCCCGAGCTCCCGGCCCGAGCGGCGCAGCAGCCGCGCCGACCCGACGATGAGCGTGATGGGGGTCCGCAGCTCGTGCGACACGATATCGATGAAGGCGTCGCGCCGGCGCTTGGCCTGGCGCTCCCGCTCCAGCATGGCGGCGAGCCGGTCCTCGCGCTCCGCCAGCGCGCGGTTCAGCGCGTCCCTGGCGGCCGCGGTCGCGGCCTCGCGTTCCCGGGCGTCGTGGAGACCCGCGACCACCACGACCGCCGCCATGCCGACGACGAAGTAGAGCAGCACGCCCGTCCAGTGCTGGGGTGCCGCGAGGGCCAGCGAACCGGACTGGACGGAGATCAGGTACGTGTACATCGCGGCCGAGCCGACCGTCGCGGCGATCCCGGCGATCCGGTTCCCGTACCACGTGGCCAGCCCGACCCCCAGCACGAGCGGCAGCAGGCCGACGTCCCCCCCGGCGACGAAGTCCACCGGGAGCTTCGCCACCGCCGCGACCAGGCCGAGTGCGGCCCCAAAGAGCAGCCCGGATCCCCTGCCGATGGGCCATCGGTCGCTGGGACGCCGAGCGGCTGCCGACCGGGTTTCCGCAGAGCTCACGGACGATCCCCCTTGGCGCACCCCAGGCTCGTGAATGCGGGAGTGCAGGAACACTAGCGCGCGCGACCCGACGGCGCCAGCGCACGGGGCTCCGGGTCCGACGGCCGCGGCATCGCCGCGGCCGGTATGATGCCGCCCATGGACGCGGCCAAGATGGAGACGGGGGGCCCGGAGCGGCACGGCGGGACGGCCGTGCCCCCGCACAGGGCATCCTCACCGTGGCCGGCGACCGCCGGGCCGGCCTCTGCGGTCCGGCACCGGACGGCGACGCTCTACCGGTCGGCCCGGCACTGGTTCGGGCAGCTCGCCCTGGCCCCGGTCTACCGCGTCTACGCCCACCGGCTGCGCGCGCAGGTGATGGCGCATCCCAGGCCGAGCCACGTGGCGATCATCATGGACGGCAACCGGCGCTGGGCCCTGCGGGAGGGGTTCGCCGACCCCGCGGCGGGGCACCGGCGGGGTGCGGACAAGATCCTCGAGGTGATGGCCTGGTGCCGCACCCTCGGGATCGGCGAGGTCACCCTGTGGGCCCTCTCCATCGAGAACCTGGAGCGCTCCCCCGAGGAGCTGGCGGCGCTGCTCGACGTGGTGACCGAGCGGCTGGCGGGCCTCGCCGGACGGGGGCGGAGCCGGCCCGCACCGATGCGGGTGCGCGTGATCGGGCGCCGCGACGCGCTCCCCGAGCGGGTACGTGCCGCGATCGAGGTGGCGGAGGCCGCGACCGCCAGCAGCGATGGGCCGCTCGCGACGTTCGCGGTCGCCTACAGCGGCCACGACGAGCTCGTGGACGCCTGCCGCGAGACCGTCCGCGACCTCGTGCACGCCGGCGTGTCGTCCGACGACCTGCCGGCACGCATCGACGCGGAGCAGCTCTCCCGCCACCTGTACACCACCGGCCGTCCCGATCCGGACCTGATCATCCGGACCAGCGGGGAGGTGCGGCTCTCCGGCTTCCTGCCCTGGCAGAGCGCGCACAGCGAGTTCTACTTCTGCGACGCGTACTGGCCGGCGTTCCGGGAGATCGACTTCCTGCGCGCGCTGCGGACGTTCCAGCAGCGCGCCCGGCGGTACGGCCGGTGACGGCCGGGCTGCCCATCACCGCGCTCCCCACCGAGCCGTTCGTCTACGACTACCCGGGCGCGCACGACGCGGTCACCTACGAGCTGGAGAACCGGATCGCGGACCCGGACGCCCGGATCGAGGCGTTCATGGACCGCCTGCTCCCGATGGACGGCCGGGTGGTGGCGGACGTGGGCGCCGGCGGGGGCTTCCACGCCGTCCGCTACGCGCAGCGCGCCGCGCACGTCTTCGCTGTCGAGCCAGCACCGAAGATGCTGGCCCAGCTGCACCGGCGCATCGCCGCCGAGCCCGGCGAGATCGCCGCGCGGATCAGCGTGCTGGCGGCCGGCGCGGAGGCGATCCCGCTCCCCGGCGAGTCGGTGGACATCCTGCACTCCCGGCTCGCCTACTTCTTCGGGCCGGCCAGCGACCGGGTGCGGAGCTGCGAGCCCGGCATCGCCGAGGCGCTGCGGATCGTTCGGCCGGGCGGCCGGATCGTGATCGTGGACAACGATCTGCGGGAGGGGGACTTCGCGACCTTCCTGCGGGACTTCGGGCCGGACGACCTCGCGCTCGCGGACCGCCTCGACCAGTTCTGGTCGGCGCACGGCTTCACCGGCACGACGGTCATGAGCGAGTGGCGGGCACCCTCGCGCAAGGCGCTGGGCCGGGTCCTCGCCATGGAGTTCGGGGAGCCGGCCGCGGCCGCCATCCTGACGCGGATCGACGGCGCCCGCTTCCGCCACGCGTACCGCATCTACCACCGGCAGCGCTGACCGACCCGGGCGCATGCTCCGGCCTCGGTCCGGACGCGCCGAACCCGGGCCCGGCGGCCCGCCAGCCGCCGCTCGTCCGTCAGCTCAGCGACCAGTGCAGCTCCCGCGCATGCGCGCGCAGCCAGCGGCGCGCCGCGTCGGCCTCCGGCACCACCGACCGGACCAGCGACCAGAACGCCGGCGGATGCCCGAAGACGGCGAGGTGGGCGAGCTCGTGCACCACGACGTAGTCGAGGACGGCGGGGGGCGCCAGCACCAGCCGCCACGAGAACGAGAGCCGCCCGGCACGCGACGCGCTCCCCCAGCGGCTGCGCTGGTCGCGGATCGAGACGGCCGTGGGCGTCACCCCCAGTTGCGGCGCCCTCGCGGTGACCCGACGCTCCACCGCGGCACGCGCCTCGCGGCGCAGCCAGCGCTCCAGGACCGGGGCCAGCGGCCGCTCGTCGGCCGGCGCGCGCAGGATCCGGATGGTCGGGACGATCGAGTCGTCGTGCTCGATCGTCGTCCGCGCGCGGGAGGTCACCCGCACGTCGAGGCGATGGGGCTGGCCGGAAAGGACGAACGTCCCGCCGTCGCGCAGCGGCCCCCGCGATTCGTGCCGCGCCCGTTCGGCCGCGTACCGCTGGAGCTGCCGTGCGATCCAGTCGCGGCGCAACGCGACGAACGCGTCGGCGGCACTCACCGGGGCACGCGACGGGAGCGTGACCAGGGCATTGCCGTCGTCGTCGAGGGAGAGCCGGAGGCGGCGGGCCCGCTCCGAACGACGCAGCAGGTACGTGACGCCGGACGCTTCCCGCGCCACCGGGGCGCGCAACGGCGGGCGTGAAGCGGACCGGGGCATGGGTCGAGTATCGCACCGACGGGACGCGGCCCGTGCATGGTGCGCGGCTGCCGGGGCCTGTGCCGGCCGGCCCGCCGCCGGCGGCGGGCCGGCTTCCCGGGCCGCGGCCGCCTGCAAGGTCCGCGTCGAACTCTTAACCGGCTCGTGGCGCGATGCCGGGCCGCGATTCAGCAGGACTTCAGCGCTTCGGCCGACCCTTGGGGCACGACATCCACGCGTCGCCAGGCCGGGATGGCCCGACGACGCTCGCCGTGCACACAGGAACGGAGGTCAGCCATGACCGCATCCGGCTCCGCTCCGGCCATGACCGCCCCGACGCGGGTGGTCGGCCCGGGGTACCCGCAGTCCGATCACCCCGCCGATCGCAGCGCCGATCCCAGCGCCGCCCGGCCCGAGCTCCGGGCAGGGCACCCGTCTGATCTGCTGCGGCTCTGCGCCCTGCTCCTGGTCTCGTGGGCCGGGCCGATCGGCGGGCTCGAGGCGCTGAACATGCTCGCCCCCTACGCGCGGCGGCTGGGCGAGGTTCCGCCCACCTTCCCGCTGCTCCACGAGCTCGAGGAGGACGGCTGCCTGGCCGCGTCGGCGGGGCTGCCCCGGCGCTACCGGATCACGGCCGCCGGACGGCGCGAGGCCGGTCGGCTCGCCGCCGCGTCGCGCGCACGCCTCGCCGAGCGGCTCGTGCCGGAGGCCTGGCTCACGACGCTGCCGGCCGTCTCCCACTGATCCCGGGGCCGCGGCCGACGAGCGCGCATCGCCCACGCCGCGCGCAGCGACGCCCGGAGGGTACCTTCAGGCGGCTGCGGCTCGACGCGGAACCCGCGCGCGGGCGTGACGCCCCCGCTCAACTGCCCTGGGCGGCCTGTCGCGCGTAGCGCACGACCGCGAGACGGTCGGCGTACCCGCGGCGGACCTCGTTCAGCTCGTCGAGGGTGAACCCGAGCTCGTCCGCGATCTGGTGGATCACCGCGTTCTGGGCCGCGCTGATGGCGCGGTCCCCGGGCGTCGCCACGGCGAAGAGGCAGTGGAGCAGCCGCTCCCGCTCCTCGGCCGTGGAGATCTCCCGGAAGCGCCGCGTGACCAGGAAGTCCTCCGTCGCGCCGATCAGCCGCGCCTGGCTCCGCGCGATCTCGACGACGACCACCGCGAGCGCCTCGGGAACACCGCCGAAGTCCGCCACCAGGGACTCCAGCTCGTGGACCTCGGCCGGGTCGGCCGTGCTGTCGGCGGCCACCACGCGGGCCAGGATGTAGGCGAAGCCGGCGAGATGGGCCGCGCGGTCCGGGGGCAGCGACTCGAGCTGCGCGACGATGCGCCGGACCGCCTCGGTGTCACCGACCGGCGCGTCCGGTCGGGGGGCCAGCGAGGGGTGCAGAAACCGTGCGAAGACCATGGAGCGGAACCTCCGTGTCGAACGGGCGCCGCGTCGCGGCACCCGCGTGGAATCGGCGTGTGTGGTGAGTGCGCCCATGGTCCCACGATCCGGCGCGGAGGCCTGCCGGCGGGCCGGCGGGGCCGGGATCGGGGCGCAGCGCGTGCTACACTGTCGCGGCTCTGATGGGGCTATAGCTCAGCTGGGAGAGCACCTGCATGGCATGCAGGGGGTCCGGGGTTCGAGTCCCCGTAGCTCCACCACCTTCCCTCCCCTCACGCATCGATCGGAGACGTGCGACTGCGCGCCCGGCCGCCACGGGGTGACGATCGGCGCCCACGGTGACCACCTGGCTGCCGATCCTCGTGGCGCCCGTGCCGGAGCCCCGGCCGCACGTCCGTGCTCCGCTACACTCTCGCCAGACCCGGCGCACGGTGAGGCCAGACGATCGCCCGCCCGGACGGGTCAGTGTGAGGCCCGACGTGTCCGTGACCGACAAGACCCGCATCGACCGCTACGACCCCGCGGCCATCGAGCCGCGCTGGCAGCAGCGATGGGCCGAGCTCGGTCTCCACCACACGGACCTGCAGGACACCTCCCGGCCGCGCTACTACCTGCTGACGATGTACCCGTACCCCTCGGGCGACCTGCACATCGGGCACTGGTACATCAAGACGCCGACCGACGCGATCGCCCGCTACCGGCGCATGAACGGGCTGAACGTCTTCTTCCCGATCGGGTTCGACGCCTTCGGCCTCCCCGCGGAGAACGCGGCGATCAAGCACGGCATCCATCCCGCCGACTGGACGATGCGCAACATCGAGAACATGCGGCGCCAGCTGCGCTCGATGGGCGCCACGTTCGACTGGGCCGCGCAGGTGGTGACCTGCGAGCCCGAGTACTACCGCTGGAACCAGTGGCTCTTCCTGAAGTTCCTGGAGGCGGGCCTGGCGTACCGCGCCATGGCCCCCGTGGACTGGTGCCCCAAGGACCAGGTCGTGCTGGCGCGCGAGCAGGTCGAGGGGGCGGACCGCCACTGCTGGCGCTGCGGCACGCCGGTGATCAAGCGCGACCTCGAGCAGTGGTTCTTCCGGATCACGAAGTACGCGGACGAGCTGCTGCGCTTCGAGGGGATCGACTGGCCCGAGCCGGTGCGCGTGATGCAGACGAACTGGATCGGGCGGTCCGAGGGCGCGGAGGTCGCCTTCACCGTCGCCCCCGACGAGCACCAGCCGGGCGGTGACGAGCTGCGCGTCTTCACCACGCGGCCGGACACCCTCTTCGGGGCGACGTTCATGGTGCTGGCCCCGGAGCACCCGCTGGTGGCGAAGCTGACGCACCCGGCACAGCGCGAGGCGGTGGAACGCTACCAGTACGAGGCACGGCGCAAGTCCGAGATCGACCGCCTCTCCACCGAGCGGGAGAAGACGGGCGTCCCGCTGGGCGCCCACGCCATCAACCCGGTCAACGGCGAGCGGATCCCGATCTGGATCGCGGACTACGTGCTGCTCGGCTACGGCACCGGCGCGATCATGGCGGTCCCCGCCCACGACGAGCGGGACTACGCGTTCGCCGTGAAGTTCGGCCTGCCGATCCGCCAGGTGATCGCTCCCGCGGACCCCGAGGCGGCCGCGCGAGTGGCGGCGGAGGTGGCACGCGCCGCGGACGGCGGCGCCGCGTTCGTGGCCCACTCTGCGGACGAGGTGATGGTGAACAGCGGCCCGTACAGCGGCCGCACGGCGTCGGACGGGTTCGCTGCGATCGTCGCCGACCTGCAGGCGCGCGGACAGGGGAAGCCGGCCGTCACCTACCGCATCCGCGACTGGCTGATCAGCCGCCAGCGCTACTGGGGGACACCGATCCCGGTGGTCTACTGCGAGCGCGACGGGATCGTGGGCGTGCCGGAGGACCAGCTGCCGGTCACGCTCCCCCGCGACGTCGATTTCAAGGTGACGGGTGAGAGCCCTCTGAAGGCGAACGAGGCGTTCCTGCACACCACCTGCCCGCGCTGCGGTGGCCCGGCCACCCGCGAGACGGACACCATGGACACCTTCGTCGACAGCTCGTGGTACTGGTGGCGCTACCTGTCGCCCCACAACGCCGACGGCCCGATCGACGGCGGTCTCGAGGCCGAGTGGTGCCCGGTCGACCAGTACACCGGCGGCGCCGAGCACGCCGTGATGCACCTGCTCTACAGCCGCTTCTTCGCCAAGGCCCTGGCCGACCTGGGCCTGGTCCACGAGCGGGAGCCGTTCCGGCGGCTCTTCAACCAGGGCCAGATCCTGGGGGCGGACGGCGAGCGGATGAGCAAGAGCCGGGGCAACGTCCAGGACCCGGACGAGCTGGTGGCGCGGTACGGCGCCGACACGGTCCGGCTCTTCCTGATGTTCATGGGCCCCTGGGACCAGGGTGGCCCGTGGAGCTCCACGGGGATCGGCGGCATCAGCCGCTTCCTCAACCGTGTCTGGACCGCCGTCCTGGACCCGGCCGGCGTCGAGCCCGGCGACCCCGACGCCGGGCTGCTGCCCCCCGGGGAGCGGGCGGCGGACGGCGAGCGGACGCTGCTGGTGGCCGCGCACCGGACGCTGAAGCAGGTCACCGCCGAGTACGAGGGCTACCGCTTCAACACCATGGTCGCCCACCTGATGGAGCTGACCAACGTGCTGATGCGCTACCGGGGGACGCCGGTCGCCGGCGGCGCGGCCTGGGACGGCGCGGTGGACCTGCTGCTGCACATGCTCGCCCCGGCGGCGCCGCACGTCACCGAGGAGCTCTGGTCGCGCCTGCTGGAGGCACGCGGCGAGCCCTGGCGCTCCATCCACGCCGACCAGTGGCCGGCCTGGGACGAGGTCCTCGTCGCGGAGGAGACGATCGAGCTGCCCGTGCAGGTGAACGGCAAGCTCCGTGACCGGGTCCGGATCCCGGCGGGACTGTCGCCTGCCGAGATCGAGGCGATCGTGCTGGATCGCGAGAGGATCCGCGCCGTCCTGGGCGACCGCGCGCCGGACCGGGTCATCCACGTCCCGGGCCGCCTGGTCAACATCGTCGTTCGGTAGATCCCTCCGCGCCGGAGAGCCGCAGCAGGGACGAGCGCCCGCCCTGGTCCCGCGCCGGGCGGACCATTCCGTTCCGCGGAACGCTGGAGGAACGCCCCGGCGCGACACTGCGCGCATACGGAGGGGGGCGACGACGCGCGGGCCAAGCCTCGGCCGCCGGGACCGCGCCGAGCCACTGGCGGGACCGACCCGGGGGTCCGGCCGTCCGCGTGCGCGCGTCGCGGCCGGGTGCGGGGGATCTGGAGATGCGCGTCGGGGTTCGCTGCGTGGACCCGCCGGTCGCGGACCGGCAGACGTACCACGCGGACCGGCAGACGTACCGCGCGGGCGGCGGAGGCGCGGACTCGGGCGGACTGGACCCGGACGCCGGACCGCTCTGGATCATCGAGGAGCTCGATCCGTCCCCCCGACCGCAGCCGCCTGTCACCAGCTTCGATCGCCGGGTGGTGGCGGCGATCGCGCTCGGGCTCTGCCTGGTGGCGACGGGCCTGGCCGGTGCCTGGTTCGACCGCTCGGCGCCGGCTGCGCCGAGCCACGCGCCACGGCAGTTGGCCGCGCTCGCCAGCCCTGGTCCCGCGACCGGCCCGACCCGCAGCACCGAACCGGCCTCGGGCGCGTCCCCGGGCGCCGGGTCCGTCCCGCAGGCCGACCCGGGCCTGCTCGCCGTCGCCGGCCCGGTGGAGGGAGCCATCGTCGACGGCGCCGTCGTGCCGGTGCGCGTCCGCACGGGCGCCCCGCTGGGGACCGTGCACCTGGCCGTCGTCCTCCCGTCGGGCGGGCCGGGGCCGGACACGGAGCTCGGGGCGGCAGACCTGCAGGCCGACGAACCCGGGGTCGACGAGACGCGGATCGCCGTCTTCGCCCCGGCAGTCGCGCTCCCCGTCCAGCTGGTGGTGTCGACCGCCGGGGAGACGGCCGCGCCGGTGACCGTCCGACGGTCGGTCGTCCTGCGGCCCACCGGGTCGGTGGAGCTGTGGCGCTCGGCGGTGACCGCCGGGCGTGGCGGGTGGGCCCTCACGCTGGCGGGTGTCGCGCCGCTGGTCGCGCGCGAGGTGCGGGTCCGCGTCACCGCGAGCGACGGCACGGTGCTGGCTGCCGGGCGCATGGCAAACGGCACCCCGGCCGCCTCGTCCACGGGCGCGTCCGGCCCCGCCGGCGCCGAGGGTGGCCATGCGCTGGGCGTCGGGGCGTTCGGCGGGACGCTCCCCCTCGCCGGCGCGCGGGATGGCGACCTGCTGACCATCCGGGTGGCGTGGCAGGAGGCCACGGGCGGACGGTCGGGCTCGGCCACGTTCGAGGCGCTCGTCCCGAGCCCGGCGCTGCGTCCCTGCCCGTATCTGACCGTGGAAGGCGGCGTGATCGTGCCGCCCTCCACGCCGGATGCCGGTGCCTCCCCGTTCGCCCCGCTCGGGGAACTGGACACCTGGTGCCGCTTCGCGCGGCCTGACTGACGGGTCCGGCCAGTCTCGCGCCCCGTCCACCCCGGACCGATCCGGGCGAGATCCGACGGCTCAGGCCATCTCGGCGCCGGCGGCCCGGCAGTCGGCCGCAAACGCCTCGAGCGCCTCGTCGGTCCCGGCGGCGTCCCGGACCAGCACGATCACCCGGCTGACACCGAGCTCCCGGTACGCGGCCAGCAGATCCTGCCGCGCCGAGCCGGCGGAGGCCAGGTGCTCCCACCAGACATGCGCCGACACCGCGAGCGTGGCGGGGTCGCGCCCGATCTCCCCGCACCGGGCCCGGACGACGGGCAGCGCGTCCCGCAGCTCGGCGGGCGTCAGGCCGTCCACGTTCAGCTCGTCGGCGAACCGAGCCGCCAGCCGCCAGGTGACGTTCGGGCCGTTCCCGCCCACCATGATGGGGACCCGGGGCTGCTGGAGCGGCTTCGGGACGTTGATCGCCTCCTCCACCCGCGCATACCGCCCGTCGTAGGTGGCATGGACGGAGCGGCCCGGCGCGAGCATCCGGCCGATCACCTCGAGCGCGTCCGCCAGTCCCGCCAGGCGATCGGGCGTGTCCGGGAAGCCGTAGCCGTAGGCGAGCCACTCGTCCCGCTTCCAGCCGGCGCCGATCCCGAGCTCCATGCGGCCGCCGCTGATCACGTCCATGGTGCTGATCATCTTGGCCACCAGGGCGGGGTTCCGGAACCCCGCGCAGATCACGATGTGCCCCAGGCGGACGCGGCCGGTGAGCGCCGCCAGCGCCGAGAGCGCGGTGAACGACTCGAAGGTGATCTCGTCCGTCGCCCGGGGCACGGTGTGGAAGTGGTCGAACAGCCAGACGGATTCGAAGCCGAGCCGCTCGGCCTGCCTGGCGACGGCGACCGTCCGTTCCCACGCCCGGTCGACGGCCCACCCGTCGTACTCGCCGGTCCACCCCTGCGGAACGATCACGCCGACGCGCATCCTCTCCTCCCTCCGCTCCCCGGTTCGCTCGCGGCAAGCCTACCGCCGCGGCCGACGTCGCTCCCGCCCGGCGGAGGGAGATGCGGACGCGTCACGCGGCACCCTGCCCTGAGGAGCGGTCGCTTCGGGCACTGCGGACTGACCGCAGGGTGCCAATGGCTCTGTCGACTCCTCTGCCATTGCGCCCATCGTGGTCCCTTCGGACGGGGGTGGTCATGGCGTTCGCGGTCCGCGCAGTCGCGCGGTGGGCGTCGCCAGCAGACCCGGCCGTCCGGATGTACGGTCCGGGTATGACGAGGGCGCCGGCGACGTGACAGAAGGCAGGGATCCCGATCCGACGGTGCGCGGCGAGCGTGTCGCGACCGGTGTCGGGGGATCCGCCACGCGGCCCGCGCCCGGGAGCACGGCCGTCGGATCCGGCGCCGGCCCGCCCCGCCCGTGACGCTCATCGCCTGCGAAGCGCGTCCGGCCGGTGCGACCAGTGCGCTCCGTCTCGCCCACTGAGTCATTCAGCGGAGCGGCCCGGCCGGCACGGTTTCCGACCGGGTCAGCAGTGGAGGATCGTGCATGCGAAACAAGGTGACCGTCATCGGGGCAGGCAACGTCGGTGCCTCCACGGCCCAGCGGATCGTCGAGGGTGGGCTGGCCGACGTCGTCCTCGTCGACATCGTCGAAGGCCTGCCCCAGGGCAAGGCGCTGGACCTGGCAGAGGCCGCGCCGGTCGTGGGTCACGGCGCCCACATCGTCGGCACCAACGACTATGCCGACACCGCCGGTTCCGACGTCATCGTGGTGACCTCCGGCCTGGCGCGACAGCCCGGGATGAGCCGCGACGACCTGCTGGCCCGCAACGCCGGCATCGTCCGCACCGTCGTGGAGCAGTCGGCCGCCCGGTCACCGGAGGCCGTCATCGTCGTCGTGACCAACCCCCTCGACGCCATGTGCCACGTGGCCCTGCGTGCCAGCGGGTTCCCGGTCAACCGGGTCGTCGGCATGGCGGGCGTGCTGGACACGGCGCGGTTCCGCACCTTCATCGCGATGGAGCTGGGTGTCTCCGTGACGGCGACGTCCGCGCTGGTGCTGGGCGGCCATGGTGACACCATGGTGCCGCTGCCGCGCCGTGCCACCGCGGGCGGCGTGCCGATCACGGAGCTGATGGCGACCGAGCAGATCGACCGCCTGGTGACCCGGACGCGCAACGGCGGCGGCGAGATCGTGAGCCTCCTGAAGTCCGGCAGCGCCTACTACGCGCCGGCGGCCGCCGTCTACCGCATGGTCGAGGCGATCCTCCAGGATCGCCAGGAGATCCTGCCGTGCGCGGCGTACCTGGAGGGCCAGTACGGCATCGAGGGCCTCTTCGTGGGCGTCCCGGTCAGGCTCGGGCGGCACGGGGTCGAGCAGGTCGTGGAGATCTCCCTCGCGGACGACGAGAAGGCCGCGCTCAACGCGTCGGCGGGGGCCGTTCGCGAGCTCGTCCACGTCCTGGACTCGCTCTCCTGACCGAACCGGCGAGGACGCGGTGACGGGCGGGCGCAGCGGCCCGTCACCGGCCGGCTGCTGACTGCGAAATCCGGGACGGCCGAGGCCGTCCGACAGCAGAGGACACGTCATTCATGAGCGCAACAGACCAGCTCGAGGCTCCTGCCCGCCCGGAGACCGCGCAGCTGCACATCGGGGACCGGGTCATCGACCTCAAGGTCGAGACCGCGACCGAGGGCCAGTCGGCCGTCAACATCGCGCCGCTCCTGCAGA
>JAJYKX010000292.1 GCA_021788175.1 Chloroflexota bacterium | reverse complement strand
TCAGCAAGATCCAGATCGGCACGTTCAACCTGCGTGACTCGCTCTTCGGCGTGGCCCTGGCGGTGACCTCCGGCCAGCTCCCGTTCGCGATCTGGAACATGAAGGGCTACATCGACACGATCCCGCGCGACCTGGAAGAGGCGGCGGCGGTGGACGGCGCCGGCCGGCTGCAGACCTTCTGGCACGTCATCCTGCCGCTCTCCACGCCGGTCCTGGCGGTGACCGCGTTCTTCGGTTTCATCGCGGGCTGGACGGAGTTCTACTTCTCCTGGCAATTCCTGGATCAGCCGCAGAACTTCACCCTCGCCATGGCGCTGAACGGGATGGTGGGCCAGTACGGGACCACGCCATGGTCGCAGTTCGCCGCCTTCTCGATCCTGGTCGCGCTGCCGGTCTCGGTGGTGTACATGTTCCTGCAGCGCTACATCGTGGGCGGCCTGGCCATCGGCGGGGTCAAGGGGTAGTCCGGGGCAGTCCGGTGAGCCCGGAGGCTGCGCCTTCCGACCGCGGACGCTGCGCCATCTGACCGCGGGCCGGCTACCAGGTGCTCTGCTCCAGGTGCGCGATCGGCGCGTAGACCTGCGCGTTGAGCCCCATGAGGAGCACGGTCGTGGATGTCGGAAGCTGGCTCCGCGTGAGGGTCACGGACGGCTTGAGCGTGAAGGTCGTCTTCCAGATGGACGCGGCCAGTTTCGCGACGGCCACGCCGTCCACTTCGACGTCGACGTGCGTGGGTATGAACACCGCCGGGTGGACCTGGTTCATCTGGTTGAATCCCCGGCGGTTGGTCGCGTCCACGTCGCTGATCGCGTTGCCGAGCTGGGAGATGGCGATGTCCACCCGATTGATGGCCGCCATCTGCCCGGGTGTCAGAGCGTCCTGGCCGAGGTCGCCGAAGTGGACGACCCGCATACTCCCCACGTCGATCACGAAGATGTAATCGCTGCCGTCCTTCGGGAGGAACGGATCGCCCTGGTTGTGCGCCGCGGCGATGCCGGTGATGTGCACATCGCCGCGCGTGAGCGCTCCGGTCTCGAATGTCAGCGTCGTGCCGGGGAACGTGTTCGCCCACAGCGGGTTCCAGTGGTCGTCGTGGGCATGGGTCGTCAGCAGGATGTCGTCGGCCGTGGCCGGGCTCGTGAGCCGGCCTGGATCGGCCACGTCGACGAGCACCCGCTGGCCGGCCGGAGAGAGAAGCTCGACCTGCGCGTTCTCCTCGAACGTGACGCGCACCCCGCCTGCTGGCACCGACGCGAGAGCCTCGCCCGAGGCGGCCGCTAAGGCCGGCGAAACGGCCAGGGTTGGGGCCTGGGCCGATGGCGGTGCCGCGGTCGATATGGACGGTGCCGCGGTCGATACGGACGGCGCCGCGGTCGCGCCGCACCCGGCGACCAGCAGCACCCCGGCGATTGCGATGGCCAATCTCGTACACACGGGTGCCTGCCTCCAATCCCGTCGAACATGGACCAGGGGCGTTCCCCGAGCGTTCCCCGGCGACGTGTCCCGGCATGGGGATCGACCTGCGCTTCCTGGGGCGTCCGCGCCGACACCCGGGCATTCGATCGGCGTGGCACCATCTGGCGTCATGACGATCGACACGCCCGCCTGGGTCAGCGACGCGGTCTTCTACCAGGTGTTTCCGGATCGTTTCGCGCGCAGCGGGCGGGTGCCGGCACCCGGCCCGCTGGAACCGTGGGGGGCGCCGCCCACCCATTTCGGGTTCAAGGGCGGCGACCTGTTCGGCATCCTCGAGCACCTCGACGAGCTGCGGGAGCTCGGGATCACCGCGCTCTACCTGACGCCCGTCTTCCAGTCGGCGTCCAACCACCGCTACCAGGCGTACGACTACCTGGCGGTGGACCCGCTCCTGGGTGGAACGCCGGCCCTGCGCGAGCTGGTGGACGCGTGTCACGACCGGGGGATGCGGATCGTCCTGGACGGCGTCTTCAACCACGCCGGACGCGGGTTCTGGGCGTTCCACCACGTGCTGGAGACCGGCGCGGCCTCTCCCTACCGCGACTGGTTCGTGATCGACCAGGCGCGGCTCGACGCGGGCCGCCCGATCCGGGCCTACCCGGGGCCGACCGAGCAACGGGCCCTCGACGGCGCGGCGTCCGCTGACCAGCACATGGCCGGGGCCGGGTCCCTGCCGGCGCTCGGGTACCAGGCCTGGTGGGACCACCCGGCGCTTCCCAAGTGGAACATCGCAAACCCGCACGCCCGCGAGTACCTGCTGGGCGTGGCGGAGCATTGGATCCGGTTCGGCATCGACGGCTGGCGGCTGGACGTCCCAGAGGAGATCCCCGACGCCGGCTTCTGGCGCGAGCTCCGCCGGCGCGTCCGTGCCATCAACCCCGAGGCGTACCTCGTGGGCGAGATCTGGCACGAAGCGCCGGAGTGGCTGCGGGGCGACCGCTTCGACGCCGTGATGAACTACCCGCTCCTGGAGGCCGTGCTCGGCTTCACCGCGGGCAGGCGGCTGGACCGAGCCGCGATCGCCGGCCAGGCGGAGCTG
>JAJYKX010000291.1 GCA_021788175.1 Chloroflexota bacterium | reverse complement strand
GACACCCTCGGTCGCCGCGGGCCTGAGCGCGGCCTACCACGCCAAGTACGGCCGATACGGGGCGCGGATGGTCGGGACCGTGGTGTCCGCGGAGGCCGCGCGGGCGACGCTCCGTCTCGTGCCGCGGCAGGCCGACCCCGCCCGGTGACTGGCGGCCCACGCGACGATAAGTGTGAAAATCGTGATGGGGGCGGGGGAGGGGCGGATCGGACGGGCCGTCCTGCCACGGTCGCTGCGTCCGCCCAGGACGCCCCAGAACGGCCGCTCGGTCCCGACCCGGCCCCCGGTCCGCCGGCCGTCCACGGGCTGCTGCTGGGGCAGGGCCCGGATCGCGCAGCAGCAAGGCATCCGGCGTGGCAGGCTTATGCGGTGGGTGCCGACCTTCCGCGACCGGTCCTGAGCGTCTTCATCGCGTGGCATCCGGGCGCCGCCCATGCCGCCGATCTCGCGTTGACGATGTTCAAGGAGCTGTGCGCAGACCCTGAGTATCCAGCTCGTCGCGGCCTCGGGATGCCGGTGAGGTTCCGCACGGTACCTCGTGCTGGTGAGGTCCCGGCTGCGGTTCCGTTCGGGCGATCTCGACGCACTGTGGTGTTCGTGCTCGCGGACGATCTGCTCGTCGCGTCGACTCGATGGCGCGACTACTGCGCGCGGCTTGTCGCTGAGGCGGGCGAGCTCGACAAGGTCGTGCCCGTGGCCCTTGCCGACTGCTCGAACCTTCCTCCCGCCCTGGCTGACCTCGAGGCGATCCGCCTCGACAAGGCGCCGATGGAGCTCCACGAAGACGTGCTGATGCGCGACGCCCTGCACGATCTGTGCAGGTGCCTTGACCCAGAGGAGGCGAAGGTCAAGGTGTTCCTCAGCCACGCGAAGCAGGACGGCCTGGAGATCGCACACACCGTGCGGACCCACCTCCACGACGAGGATCGTCTCGACGATTTCTTCGACGCTGCGGACGTGCCGGACGGCGTGAGATTCGGCGACTTCATCGTGGCCTCGGCGGGCTCGACCCATGCCCTGCTCGCGATCCAGACGGATACCTACGGATCGCGCGAGTGGTGCCGCGTCGAGGTGCTCGAGGCCAAGAAGCGTCGCATTCCGATCGTGGTGCTCGCGGCCGTTGAGCGCGGCGAGACGAGGTCCTTCCCCTACATCGGCAACGTGCCGGTGATCCGCTGGCACGGGCCCGAGACCGCCGCCGCCGTGGCGGGCGGCGTGCTCCGCGAGGTGCTCCGAACGCGGTACTTCCCTCGTCGGATGGAGTCCCTCTGCCGGCTCCACGGGCTCGACCCGGATCGACAGGTCCTTGCATACCCACCCGAGCTCCTGACCGCGCTCGCGTTCCGGAGCGCCGATGCGGCGGCTGATACCGGCAACCTGGTGCTCTATCCCGACCCGCCACTGGGCACAGAGGAACTGGCGGTGCTCGCTGAGCTGGATCCGAACCTGAGGCCGGTTACGCCGACCGCCCTCCTGACGGGCTGAGGCGCCTGATGGCGAGCGCGCGCTACACGATCGGGATCTCGGTGTCGTCACCGCCGGAGCAGGAGCTGATCGCCCTCGGCCTCAGCGAACACCACATCCGTCACGTGTTCATCGAGCTCGTCCGGCACATCCTCGCCTCGGGGTGGGACGTCGCCTACGGCGGCGATCTTCGGCCCGCAGGCTACACGGAGGCACTGTTCGACCTGGTGCGTACCTACAACCGCCGGGACGTCGCAGGCCCCGAGCGCGTGCGCTCCTACCTGCACTGGCCGGTCTGGGCGGGGCTCACGCCGAAGGATCGCGCGGACCTGGCGAACGTGGCGACGCTCGTGGAGGTCAGCGCCCCGCCCGGCGTCGACGTGTCGGACGGCCGGGTGCGCGACGACCCCCTGACCATCACCCGCTGCGTGGAAGCGATGCGGTCGCGCATGACCGCCGAGATCGGCGCGCGCGTGGTCCTCGGCGGTCGAACGTGGGGCCAGGGGGGCATCACCCCGGGCGTGGTCGACGAGGCCAACCTTGCGATCGCAGGGCGCCTGCCGGTGTTCGTCGCCGGCGGCTTCGGTGGCGCCGCAAGACTTGTTGCAGAGGCGTTGCGGGGCGAGTTGCCCCAGGAGCTCACTTCCGACTTCCAGCGAGAGCACACCCCGGACTACGATGGGCTCGGTCCCGCGGGCAACGCGAGCGCGGTTCTCGCCTCGGTCGTCGAGCGGCTGCAACGGGCGGGCCTAGCCGGCCTGCAGAACGGGCTTGAAGACGACGAGAATGCGCGGCTCATGGAAACCGACGACGCCGACGAAGTCGTGGCGCTGGTGCTGCGGGGCGTCAGGCGCCTGACTGGCGCGGCGGCGAGCCCGCCTGAGTAGTAGAGGGGATCGGCCGGTGGCGACTCGGCACAAAGTCTTCATCAGCTTCTACCACAAGGACGACGAGCACTACCGCGCCAAGTTCGAGCGCGACTTCGGGCACCTGTTCATCGCCAAGAGCGTGCCCGCGGGCGGCATCGCCAGCGAGAACTCTGATGACTACATCAA
>JAJYKX010000081.1 GCA_021788175.1 Chloroflexota bacterium | reverse complement strand
CGCGGTCGAACGCCGCCTGGCAGCGCGCGAGGTCGATGTACCGGCGACGGATCTCCGCCTGCCGCTCCGTGTCCCCCTCGGCGAAGAAGGGCACCTGGAGGGCGGCGAGCCAGGCGGCGAGCTCCGTGTCCTCGATGGTCCGGATGGTGATGGCCATCTCCGGATGGTACGGCGGGCCGTGCGGGCGGTGCGGGCCGGATGGGCCGGGCGGGCCGGTGCGGGATCGTGGCACGCGCGGACAGCCGTGGCGTCGTGCGCGGGGGCGGACCTCAGGCGGGACTACCGCGCGGCCAGCACGGCGCGGAGGGCGACCGCAAGCGCCTCGTACTGCTCGATCCGGTTGTAGCGCTGCGCCGAGACGCGCACGTACAGGTCGCCGGGCGTGCCGGCCGCTGGCTGGCCGGACGCGATCAGCCACGGCGGCGGCCACGCGATGACCGGCGCCTCGAAGCCCCGGTCTCGGAGCGCGTCGTGGAGCGACTCGGCCGCGGTGGCACCCCCGTCGACCCACGAGGTGCCGGGAAGCCGCACCGACGCCATGGCCCCGATCATCGATGCCGGCGCGGCGCGCTCGACGCCGAGCGCCTCCGCCAGGAGGTCCCGCGCCTCCAGCGCGAGCCGCCGGTTGGCGGCCATCACGCCGGGCCAGCCACCCGGATCCGCTCCCGACAGGCTGCGCAGCGCGTCCGGGACGCAGAGCCACGCGGTCGGGTCGTCGGTCCCCGTCCAGTCGAATTCCAGCCGGAAGCGGCTCGCATCCGTGCGCGTCGAGTTGGCGCCGTGCGAGATGGCCAGCGGCCGCACGAGTGCCTGGCGGTCACGCCGCACGTGCAGGAACGCCGACCCCTTGGGCGCGCAGCACCACTTGTGGCAGTTGCCCGTGTAATACGCTGCGCCCAGCGCGTCCAGGTCGAGGGGAACCATGCCGGGACCGTGCGCCCCGTCCACCAGGGCATCCACGCCCAGCCGGGCGAGCTCCCGCACGAGATCCTCGATAGGGAGCACCAGCGCCGTGGGGCTCGTCACGTGGTCGAGGAGCGCAAGCCGGGTGCGGGCGGTCACGGCCTGCAGCAGCGCCTCCACCGCCTGGACGGGATCCTCGAGCGGGAACGGGATCCGGGCGACCACCACCCGAGCTCCGCTCGCCGCGGCCGCGAACCGGAGCGCATTGACGCTCGCGTTGTAGGCGTGGTCGGTGACCAGCAGTTCATCGCCCGGGGCGAAGTGCAGGGAGCGGAGCACGGTGTTGACCCCGGCCGTGGCGTTGGCCACGAACGCGATGTCGTCGGGGACCGCGCCCACGAACCCGGCCAGCTCCGTCCTCGCCCCGGCGAGCAGCCCCTCGAGGTCCCGGGCCAGGAACCGGACCGGCTCGGCCTCCATGCGTTCGCGCCAGCGCGCCTGCGCCTCCAGCACCGCGACCGGGCAGGCCCCGAAGGACCCGTGGTTCAGGAAGGCGACCGATGGGTCGAGCCCCCAGGCGAGCCCGGCGCCGAGCACGCGTGTCACCGCCATTACACCTCTGCACTGAACGCTGTCTGAATGCCTGCGACGGGGCCCCCGGACCTTAACGAAACGTAACGGTTTGTGGGTTGAGGCGACACGGCCGCCGACCTTGAATCATGCGGCGTTTCGAGTGGCCGCACCGGGAGTCGTACACGACCTTCATGATCGATGCCGCGGATCCTGCCGGCACGCCGGCACACCTGCCCGCCGGGGCATCGGTCGCGCGTGCGACCTTCCTCCGCCGGGCGTGGCGGCCAGCCACCGGTCTTCTGGTGGGCGTCGCGCTGGTGGGGATCCTGGGAGCGTCCGGCGCCATCGCGGGCTCCAGCGCGGCGCTCGAGGAGATGGGCTTCGACCCGGATCGCGCCCAGCTGATCACCGGGCTCACCGTCGGCGGGCTCGGGGCGGCTCTTGGCGCGCTGGTGACCGGGCGCCGGCCGGCCCCGGTGGCGGCGGCCTGTGTCGGGCTCGCCGCGGTCTTCGGCCCCGCCTTCATCTCCGAGACGGCGAGCGCCCTCGCGACGACGGGACCGGACGGGTTCCGGCCGCTGGGCTGGGTGGCGACCGCGGTGACGCTGGTCGCGGCCGCCCTGGCCGTCGGGTGGGCCATGGCCACGCTCGCGGTCGAGATACGTGGCTGGCTCCTCCGGGGATGGGCGCTGGCCGGCGCCGTCCGCAGCGGCGCCCCGGTGGACCGGCGCCGACTGCTCCGGACGCTGGCCCCCATCCTGGCGCTCGCGATCGTCGCCGGCGCCCTCCCGACCTTCGGCGACATGATCAACTACACGCCGGACGTGGCCATGACCGGTGGCGGACTCTCGCAGGCGCAGCCCCTGGTGGGGGGCACCGCGGGCGCCGGGGGCTCCGCGGCAAGCGGCGCGACGACCCCGGGCGGCGGCGGGAGCGCGGCCGGCGCGGCGGGCGGGGCAGGTACCACGGGCGGAACGGCCAGCGGCAGCGGCGCGCAGGGTGGCGCGACCGGGGCCGGGGGCGCCGTGGAAACGGGCGGGATCACCCCGGGAGCGATCGCCGGCACCCAGCCGTGGCAGGCTGCGATCCCGACCGGGCAGGGCCGCGTCGTGAGCTTCACCCTGCCGTCGCCGTGGACCGGCGCCCGCCGGTCCACCTCCACCGTCTGGCTCTACCTGCCCCCCGGGTACGACCGCGGCACGCAGCGCTATCCGGTCATCTACACGGTGCCGTGGGATCTGACCCACTGGGCGATGGGGATCCATGTCCAGGCGCTGCTCGACCAGGCCATCACGGGCGGCACGCTGCCGTCCAGCATCGTCGCCTTCGTCGATCTCTCCGGCGGCCCCTTCCCCAACAGCGAGTGCGCCAATTCCTGGGACGGCCGCGAGCATGCCGACACCTACGTCTCCTCCACCGTCGTCCGCTACCTCGACGCGCACTACCGGACCATCGCCGATCCGCGGGCGCGCACGATCCTGGGCTTCTCCCAGGGCGGTTTCTGCGCCGCGAACCTGCTGATGCGGCATCCCGACGTCTTCCGGCAGGCAGTGATCTTCTCCGGCTACTTCGAGGCGGGGTTGAGCAGCGGCGAGACGGTGAACGCCTGGATGCCCTGGGGGCACGTCCCCGCCGTTGTGGCCGCCAACTCGCCGATGCAGACCGCACCCACGCTCGCCCCGGCGATCCGCAGCCAGCTCTTCGTGGTGCTCTCGTCGCAGCCGGACCTGGGCGTCTTCGGCTCCCAGGCCAGCCAGTTCGCGACCGTGCTGACCCGGGCGGGGTACCCCACGGACTTCCTGTGGAACCAGCTGGGCCACGCGTGGAAGGAAGTGCGGCTGGAGTTCGTCCCCGCGCTCTGGGCCGTCGCAGAGCGTGAGGTACTGACGGGGGTGCTGCGATGAACGGGGCGGCCGGACGGGCGGTGGCCCTCCTGCCGCGGCTCGTCGTGGCGGTCGGCACCTTCGTGGCGCTCTCGGACGCGTTCGCCTTCGGCCAGGCGAGCCTCGCGAGCGTGCAGCAGCTCCTCCCGTTCGACACGCCGAGCGCGGACCGGGCCATCGCCGCACTCAGTGCCGCCGGCCTGGCCGCGCTGACCGTCGGCCTCTTCCGCGGCAAGCGGCTCGCCTGGTGGCTGGCGGTCCTCGTCTTCGCCGCGGGCGTGCCGGTCCAGCTGCTCGCCCTGGGACACACCGCGGGGGGCGTCGTGGCGGCGATCGCGCTGGCGCTCCTCACGCTCGATCGCCGGCGCTACGGGGTCCGCTCCGCGCGGACCTGGAGCTGGACCGCATGGGGCCTGCTGCTCGCGGGCGGTGCCATCGCCACGCTGGAGACGGTCCTGCTGGTGATCCGCGATCCGACCGATTCGCTGCCGGCCGATCTCCCCGACCTGGCCGGCACCCTCAGCCGTTGGCTCGCCTTCGGGGACCTCGGCGGGCCGCCGTCCGGGCCGCGCACCGCCCTCATCCTGGTCCTGGCGATTGCCGCGCGGCTCTCCGTCGCGCTCGCCCTCATCGCCATGCTCCGTCCGGTGGGAGAGGACGCATCCGATCCCGCGCTCCCGGACCGGGTCCGCGACGTCGCCGCCCGGTACGGCCGCGGGGCGCTCCTCCCGTTCCAGCTGGCGGCGGACAAGCGCTGGTTCAGCCCGCCCGACGCCGAGGGCTTCGTCGCCTACGGCCGGGACGGCCGAGTGGCGGTCGCCGTCGGTGACCCCGTGGGGAGCGACACCTGGCGCTGGCACGTCTTCGCGGAGTTCGTCGATGCCTGCCGCCGCCACGACTGGGTGCCGGTGGTCTACCAGGCCGCGGAGGAGAGCCTCGCGGAGCTGCAGCGCCTCGGGTTCCAGGCCTCGCCGATCGGGAGGGAGGCGATCGTGGACCTCGCGGCGTTCGGCCTCTCCGGTTCACAGCGGGCGAACCTGCGTCACACGATCACCCGGGCGCGCCGCGGCGGCGTCAGCGTCGCGTGGTACCCGGACGGACTGGGCAGCGACGCAGACCGGCTGGGGCCGGCGCTCGTCGCGGTGGACGCGGCATGGCGGGCGGAGACGGGCCCCACCCAGATGGGCTTCACCATCAGCCGGTTCTCGCTCGAGGCTCTGCGCCGCATGCCCGTCGCGGTCGCGCTGGGGGCGGACGGCGGACCGACGGCGTTCGTCACCTTCCGCCCCACCGGTGCCGACCGCGGCTACGTGCTGGACCTGATCCGGCGTGCGCCGGGCGGCGTGCCGGGGGCGGTCGAGTACTGCCTGGCCCAGGCGGCGGAGCGGTTCCGGGACGCGGGCGCCGTGTCGCTCTCGCTCGGCCTGGCGCCCCTGAGCGGGCTCGACCCGGCCGGTCTTCGCGTCGAGGAGCGCGCGCTGGCCGCCGTCGCCCGGCTGGTGCGCCCCTTCTACGACGTGGAGGGGCTCGCCTTCTTCAAGAACAAGTTCGCCCCGCGCTGGGAGACCCGGTACGTGGCGGTGCCGTCACGCGTCCACCTGGTGGGGCTGGCACTCGCCCTGGCGCGGCTCCACGTCGGGAGCCTCCACCGCGCGGCCGCGCGGACGGCCGCCGACCTGGCACGCACGCAGGTGGCGTGGGCTTCCCGCCGGCGTCACGCCGCAGGCTGACGCGGCACCTGGCGCGGCACGCGGCGCTCTGACGCGGCGCCCGCCGCGCTGACGCGGGCGTCGGCGCGGGTCAGCGCGTCGGGGTCAGCGTATGGACGGCCGGCAGGCCGAGCACTTCTCTCGCGTGCGCCTGGTCGTCCACCGTGAAGGCCATCTCGAGCATCGACCCCCGGCGGCCCACGACCAGGATCCCGGTGATGTTCACGCCGGCACCCGAGAGCCGCTCGGTGAGCTCGGCGATCGCGCCGGGGCGATCCTCCACCTCCACGTGCAGCGCGTCGCCCTCGACGAACGGAATCCCCATGCTGTGCAGCACGTCGCGGGTCATCTCCGCGTCGTCGGTGGTCAGCATGGCGCACATGTGGGTGCCGGCGCTGCTCCCCGCGATGGCCTGGATGTTGATCCCCCGCATCGCCAGCGCACGCGTCACGTGGGCGAGCTCCCCGGGGCGGTTCTCCAGCTGGATCACGAACGGCTGGCCCATCGTCCTCGCCTCCTGTGCTGCCCGGTCCCGCGCGCAGCCCGGCCGGGAACCATCCGCTGCGTCATGCCGCCGGCGGGCCGACGACGGCGACGGCCGCCCCGGTCGCCTCGTCCGAGAGGGCCGTTTCGACGGCCGCGATGACCACTCCATCTCCGGCGAGGACCGCCAGGTCCACGCTGGCGCACGCCGGGCAGATGGGGAAGGCGTCGTCCGTCTCGCTCACCTGCCCGCAGGCCCGGCACCGGATGGTCCCCGGAACGAGCCGCACGTCCAGGCTGGATCCGGCCGCGAGCGTGCCCGGCGTCAGCAGGTCCCAGTAGAAGCGGATGGACGGCTCCGTCACGCCTGCCAGGGCGCCGAGCTCGAGCCGGACGGCGCGCACCCGGCGGCCGTCCGCCGGGTCGGCCTGCTCCAGCGCCGCGTCGAGGATGCGCTGGGTGGCGATCAGTTCGTGCACGATCCGGTTCCTCCTGCATCCACCGGCGCCTCGTCATCGGCCAGCATCTCGAGCACCGCCGTTGTCGCGACCGGGATGGCTGCCTCGACGGCCGGCGTCAGCCGGTCGCCCACCTCGATCCCGAGCTCCGCTTCCACGGTGACCACCCACGGCGTCTCCGGCAGCGGGGCGCGGAGGGGGCGTCCCAGCGTCAGCGCGGCGGCGAGGGAGCTGTCGTGCGCGGACGCCAGGCGATCCAGGCCAACGACGGGCAGGTCGTCCAGCCGCAGTCGACGAACCGTCCCCGGCGGCGCCGTCCCGGTCTCCACCGCGTCCACGATGATCGCCCTCCGGTAGCCGATCAGGCGCTCCATCAGGCGCAGCCCACCCACCGAGAGCCGGTCGACCTCGACGCGCCGCGGGGTCCCGTGCGGATCTCCGCCCGGCCCCCCGCCTGCGATCCGCGCCTCGAGCTCCTCCGCGACCCGCCAGCCCACCCCGTCATCGCCCAGGATCGGGTTTCCGAGCCCCAGCACGAGCGTGGTGTCGTCGCCGGGTGCCGCGCGCATGCCCGTCTCCGCCGGACGCTCAGCAGTACTGCCGCAGGACATCGACGATCCCGCCGTCCGCGTCGTGGATCGTCACCTCCAGCGGCATCTGCCCCGGCAGGGAGTGCGTGGCGCACCCGAAGCACGGGTCGTACGAACGGAAGGCCATCTCCACGCGGTTCAGGAGCCCGTCGGTGACCACGGTCCCGGCGTGGATGAAGCTCTGGGCGGCGCGGCGCACGGACATGGAGATGGGGGCGTAGTTGTTGGTGGTCCCCACCACCATGTTCACGCGGGTGATGAGGCCCCGCTCGTCTGTCCAGTAGTGGTGGGTGAGCGTCCCGCGCGGTGCCTCGACTGTCCCGACCCCCTCCGTCGGCGTCCCGGTCGGGACGGCGCGCACGTCATCGGACGTGATCTCCGGGTCCGTGGCGAGCTCCACCAGCCGCTCGGCCGCGTAGAGCAGCTCCACCAGGCGCGCCCAGTGCGTGGCCAGGCGGTTGTGCACCATGCCGTGTCGCCCCCCGGCCGACGGTTCCGGCGCGAGGGTGGCGAAGAAGCGCTCGAACTCCGCCTGTGCCAGCGGCGTGGCCATGCCGTCCGCCACGTTGAGGCGGGACAGCGGGGAGGCGACGTAGACGCCGGAGTCCTTGCCGTCCACGAAGCCCTTCCAGCCCACCCGCTTCAGGTACGGGAACTTCAGGTAGGTCCAGGGCTCGACGCGCTCGGCGATCCAGTCGGTGTACTCCGCCGGGGCGTACGTCCCGAGTGGCTCGCCGTCGGGCGCCACCACGCGCACCCGGCCCTCGTAGAAGTTGGGGTGCATCCCCTCGTCCACCAGGCCCATGTAGTAGGTGCGGTCGGTGTAGGCGTCGCCCTCCAGCAGCTCGCGATAGCCCGTGTCCTGCAGCACGATCCGGTCGAAGATGTCCAGGCTGCCGCGGGCGAAGTCCACGGCCCAGTGCCCGATCGCCTCGATCTCGGCGCGTTCCTCCTCGGTGATCCCACTGGTCATGCCGCCGGGCACGGCGGTCGCCGGGTGGACGCCCCGCCCGCCGATGATCTCCACCACGCGGTGGCCCGAGCGCCGCGCCTGGATGACCTTCCCGCCGATCTCCAGGCCGACCTTGCGCACCACGCCGAGGATGCTGCGCTCCGCCACCGGGGCGTCCGGCCCGACGATGAAGTCGGGACCGCCCAGCGCATAGAAGTGGGTGGTGTGGTCGGTGAAGTAGAAGCCGCTGTAGAGCAGCTCGCGCAGCAGCCGTGCCGGGCGGGGCGGCGTGACGTGGTAGACGGCGTCGGCCGCCTTGGCTGCCGCCATGTGGTGCGCCTCGGGGCAGACACCGCAGATCCGGTTGGTGAGGACCGGCATCTCCTCCACGGGCCGCCCCACGCAGAAGCGCTCGAACCCGCGCAACTCGGGGATCTGGAAGTAGGTGTTGGCAACCTCGCCCTGCTCGTCGAGGAAGATCTCGATCCTGCCGTGGCCCTCCAGGCGGGTGATCGGGTCGATGGTGATGCGCTGCATGGTGGGCGTCCTGCTCTCCGTCACGGCTTCCGGTCCTCGGCCCACGCCGCCCTGCCGGCGCGCAGCAGCGACTTCGCCAGGTTGAAGCGGTAGAACTGGCCGGCCGGGTCGGGCAGGCCGTCCAGGACCCGGTCGATCGACGCCGGGTCGCCTGCGTCGATCACCGACGCGAAGGCGGAGAGGAGGCGCGCGCCGAAGTCGACCACGCCCTCCGCCGGTCCGTAGCAGCCGATGCACTGGGCGCCCGCCTTCGGGCACAGCGCGCCGCACCCGTCGCGCGTGGCCGGCCCGTTGCAGGGGATCCCCTGCTCCAGCAGGCAGAGCGCCGGGTCGAGCGCCGCGACCTGCTGGATGCGGGTGAACGACGAGATCTGCTTCGCGTGCCGTTCGCGCGGGCACTCGTCGCACACGGTGGAGTGTCCGGCCCCGATCGTGGAGCCGGCCGGCGGGAGCTCTGCCCGCCCCGCGAACGCCGCCATCGCGAGATCCATCACCGCCGCGATCTGGTGCGGCTCGGGCGGACACCCGGGCACGAAGTAGTCGACCGGCACCACCTGGTCGAGCGTCCGGACCGTGGCGCAGAACTCCGGGAGGTGCAGTTCGCCTTCCGGGACCGTCACCGACGGCAGCGGCCGCAGGTGCTCCGGGTTGTCGGTGGAGACCGACTCGTAGGCCGCGTCGAAGATCTCGGTCCGGCTGGAGAAGTTGGCCAGCCCGGGGATGCAGCCTTCTCCGGCGCAGGAGCCGAAGGCGACGAGCAGGCGCGACTTGCGGCGCAGCAGGCGCGCCATCTCCTCGTTCTCACTGTTGCGGATGCTGCCGCTGAAGAGCGTCAGCGCGATCGACCCGTCCGGCATCGCCTCGACGTCGCGATACTTCGCGTCCATCGCGACCGGCCAGAAGACGACGTCGAACGCGGCGTCGATCTCCAGGATCTTCTCCCCGGTGTTCAGCACGGCGATGTCGCACCCGCCGCACGAGGCGGCCCAGTACATCGCGAAGCGGGGCTTCGCGGCGACAGCTGCGGCGCTCATGCGAGCGGCCCCGCGATCGCGGGCAGCGGGTCGGCGGTCGGCGCGTCCCCCGCGGCGCCCGGCGGCTCCGACGCGTCGGCCGGCTCCGGCAGCTCCAGGTCGACACCATCACCGTCGGGCAGCGCGGCTCCCGCGATCGGCCAGCCCAGCGGACCCAGCGCGCGGACCTGCTCCACGAACGAGGTGACCTCCTGGGCGAAGATGGCGCCCTCGCCCGCGCTGGCCCAGGTCAGCCGCAGCCGTCCTGGCTCCACGCCGAACTGGGCGAGGGTCCGCTCCAGGAGCCGGAAACGCCGCATGGCCTTGTAGTTCTGGTCCACGTAGTGGCAGTCCCCGGGGTGGCAGCCGCTGATCATGACCCCGTCCGCGCCGCTGGCGAACGCCTTGAGCACGAAGGTCGGGTCGAGGCGGCCGGAGCACATCAGGCGGATGAGCCGGATGTTGGGCGGGTACTTCATGCGGGACGTGCCCGCCAGGTCCGCGGCGCGGTAGCTGCACCAGTTGCAGGTGAACCCGATGATGACGGGCTCGAACGGGGCGGCCGCGCCCCCGGTGTCCGCGCTCCCGACCTCCGCGGTCACGACGTGTGCCGTCATGCCGGCACCGCCTCGAGCTCCGCGGGATGCCTGACCCGCTCCATCAGCAGCCCCTCGATCTGGGCCAGGATCTGCTCGTTGCTGAACCCGGTGCCGCTGATGGCACCGGCCGGGCAGGCCGCGACGCAGGTGCCACAGCCCTGGCAGAGCGCCGGGTTGATCTCGGTGACCATGCGGTCCTCGTGGAAGACGATGGCGCTGAACGGGCACAGGTCGTTGCAGATGCGGCAACCGGAGCACATGGAGGGATCGACCGTGGCCCGCACGGGCTCCAGGGCGATCTCCCCCTGCTGGATCCGGCCGAGGACGCGGGCCGAGGCGGCCGCGCCCTGCGCCACGGTGGCGGGAATGTCCTTGGGGCCCTGCACGGTGCCCGCGAGCATGACGCCCTCGGTCATGGTGGCGACCGGGTCGAGCTTGGGGTGCCGCTCGATCATCCACCCCTCGTAGCTGCAGGAGATGCCGAACTTCTTCGCCACCTCCTTCGCGTCCTCCTGGGGCTCGAGTCCGGCGGAGAGGATCACCATGTCCAGCGGGATCCGGCGCTGCCGTCCCGCCAGGGTGTCCTCCACGTGGACGATCAGCTTCCCGTCCTCCTCGGGGGTCCGGGCACCCGGAGAGATCTCGGCCACCTTGCCCCGGATGAAGACGGTCCCCTCCTCCAGCAGGCGCTGGTAGAACTCGTCGTAGCCCTTCGAGGGGGTGCGCATGTCGATGTAGAACTCGTAGACGGTCGCCCCGGTGTGTTCCCTGACCAGGTGGGCGAACTTGAGGCTCTGCATGCAGCAGATGGCCGAGCAGTAGTTGTTGTAGGCGCGGTCGCGGCTGCCGACGCAGTGGACGATCCCGACCGACTTCGGCTCCGTGACGCCGTCGCGCAGGACCACCCGGCCGCCGGTGGGGCCGGCCGCGTTCGACAGACGCTCGAACTCGAGGCTGGTGAACACGTTGGGCAGGCGGCCGTACCCGTACTGCGGGATGCGGCGGGCATCGAAGAGCTTGAAGCCGGTGGCCAGCACGATGTTGCCCACCTCGACGGTGAGGATCTCGTCCTCCTGGTCGAAGCGGATCGACTGCGGCGGGCAGAACTTCTCGCAGGCCTTGCAGGTGCCCTTCAGGTAGTACGTGCAGGTCTCCCGGTCGATCACCGGGTACTTGGGCACCGCCTGGGCGAAGGGGACGTAGATCGCCTTGCGGTAGCCGAGCCCGGCCTCGAAGCGCGTGTCGATCACGTTGACCGGGCACTTCTCCCAGCAGACGCCGCAGCCGGTGCAGGTCTCCTCGTCCACCTGGCGCGCGCGGCGGCGGATGGTGACCGTGAAGTTGCCGACGTACCCGGAGACGCTCTCCACCTCGCTGTAGGTGAGCAGCGTGATGTTGGGATTCGAGCCCGCCTCGACCATCCGCGGGGTGAGGATGCAGGCGGAGCAGTCCAGCGTGGGGAAGGTCTTGTCGAACTGGGCCATGTGCCCGCCCAGCGACGGCTCGCGCTCGACCAGGTAGACGGGGTAGCCCGCGTTCGCCAGCTCCAGCGCAGCGGAGATCCCGCCGATCCCGCCGCCGACCACCAGGGTCGCCGGGTGGATGGGAACCCGGAGGGGGCGCAGCTCCTCGTGGTGCCGGACCCGCTCCACGCCGCCCGCCACGATGGCACGGGCCTTCTCCGTGGCAGCCGCGCGGTCCGTGTGGACCCAGGAGTCCTGCTCTCGCACGGAGACGAGCTCGCAGAGGTAGGGATTCAGGCCGGCGTTCTCGCACGCGGTGCGGAACGTCCGCTCGTGGAGGTGCGGCGAGCAGGCGGCCACGACCACGCGGTTGACGCCCTGCTCCCGGATGTCCTGCTCGATGAGCTCCTGCCCCAGGCTGGAGCACATGAACTTGTAGTCGCGGGCGACCACCACGCCGCGGTCGCGCAGGCTGGTCTCCGCCCACGCGCGGACCGCCTCCACGTCGACGGTCCCCGCGATGTTGCTGCCGCAGTGGCAGACGTACACCCCGATGCGGAGATCCTCGGGCGTGCCCCGGGCGCCGCTCCCGGCGTCCTGCCGCTCGGCGTTCATCGCGCCACCTCGTCAGCTTCGGGCATCTGCGGCATGGGGAGGGCCGGTCCCTTGGGCCTGCCCGGCCGCCGCACCCTGGCCGGCTCGGCCTCCGGGACCGGTTCGTCGGAGATGCGCGCGAGCGCGGGGCGGGCATCCACGAGCTCGCGGCCGAACCCGACGGCCTCCGGTGACATGCCGAACGCGAGGCCCATCACCTGGGTGAAGAAGACGATCGGCATGCGGTGGTTCGTGTGGAAGTGCGCGTTCATCTCGCCCTGGAAGGCGTCGATGTTCATCTGGCACATGGGGCAGATCGTCACCATCATGTCGGCGCCCGCCCGCTCGGCGGCGTCCACCAGGCGGCGGATCATGGAGAACGCGGTGGACGGGCCGATCTGGGTCATGTGGCCGCCGCAGCACTCGGTCTTGAGGGGGAAGTCGACGACCTCGGCCCCCAGCGCGGCCAGCAGGCGATCCAGCTCGAACGGGTGCTCCGGGTCGCTCCATCGCCCGTCGTAGTCCGGGCGCGGCACCATGCAACCGAGGTACGGCGCCAGCTTCAGCCCGCGCAGCGGCCGGGTCACCCGGCTGCGCACCGCGTCCAGGCCCACCTCGCGGACGACGACGTCGAGCAGGTGGCGGATCCGGAGCGACTCGGGGTCGTAGTGCAGGCCGCCCGCGGCGAGGGCGTCGTTGACCTGGGCACCGAAGGCCGCGTTCTCCGCCATGGCGTGGTTCGTCTTCGACAGGTTCAGGAAGCAGGCGCTGCACGGCGCGACCAG
>JAJYKX010000080.1 GCA_021788175.1 Chloroflexota bacterium | reverse complement strand
CCAGCCGGGTTGTGGGCACCGTCCAGCAGCACGTCGATGGCCGGCGCGGCGCCGGTACGCCCCGGTGCCGTGCCCACCCGGACGCCTGCGCCGGTGCGCCCCGGCGCGGCACTGCCCGGCGCGGCGGGCGTCAAGGCCGCGTCCAGCGCTGAGGTCCGGGCTGTGGTCTCGACGGTCGACGCAGGCACCTGGATCAGCTCCAGCCGTCCGGGCCAGGCGGCACCCGCGAGGCCCGCGACACGCGCAGCCGGCGGCACGCGCGCGATGCCGGCCCGTTCCAGCGCGTCGACCACGCCGAGCGCCACCGCCGCGTTCCCCGCCTGGTGCCGGCCCAGCAGCCCGATCCGCAACTCGCCGAGATCGGGCGCAAGGACCCGTACGCCGTGCCGGTCCATCCCCAGTACCTGCAGCGGCGGCGTCTCGATCAGCGGCACCCCCATGCGTCGTGCCCGCCGTCGCACCACCTGCAGCGCCACCCCGTCGGCACCCGTGACGGCGAGGTCTCCGCGCTTGATGATCGCCGCCTTCTCGCGCGCGATCAGCGGGATCGTGCCGCCCAGCAGCTCCGCGTGGTCCATCGCGACGTTGGTGATCGCCGCCACGCCGCCGTCCCAGGCGTTGGTGGCGTCCAGGCGCCCGCCCAGCCCGACCTCCACGACCGCGAGGTCCACGCCCTGCTCCGCGAACCAGGTGAACGCAGCGGCGGTGAGCACCTCGAACTCGGTGGGCGGCCCGAGGCGACGCGGCACTCGCCCGGCCTCGCCCAGGGCCCGCTCCAGCAGCGCGGCCATCTCTCCCGGGCCGATGGGGGCGCCGTCGACCACGATCCGCTCGCGGTACTCCACCAGGTGCGGCTTGGGCGCCTGTCCCACGCGGTACCCGGCCGCCCGCAGCATCGCGCCGGCCATCGCCTGGACGCTCCCCTTGCCGTTGGTGCCGGCGACCAGGGCCCCGCGGATCTGTCGCTGGGGATCACCGAGTGCGCGCAGCAGCACGGTGGTGCGACCGAGCCCGAGCAGGATCCCGAAGCGTCCCCGGGCGCCGAGCGCCGCGACGGCCGCCTCGTACGCGCGCACCTCCCGCGCGGCGCGCAGCGCGTCCATGGAGACGTCGGCCTGGCCCCGGCGAGCACCCGATGCCGCGGTGCCGCGGAGCGCGGCACTGCTCGCCGTCACGGGATCAGCGGGTGTCGGAGGCGTCATGCGAAGGCTCCCGACGGGACCGGGACGGGCGCCACGGCCGGGACCGCCGGCGGACGATCCTCGTCGCGTCGCGTCAGTCCCCCCGGGAGAGGTCGTCCTCGTAGAAGACACACTGGTTGAACCGGGAGGCGAGGCAGACGTCGGCCACGTATCCCTGCTCCAGGTGGACCCCGCCGCGCAGCTGGCACCGCGAGATGGTCGACTCCTGCCTGGAGAGCGCCTTCATGAGATGCGGCGCATGGACCGGCAGGGCCCCGCGGTTCCCGGTCATGTAGAAGTGCGGACAGACATTCCTGCGCAGGTTCGCCATCGGGATCGGGGCCCGGATGGCGGCCACCGGTGGACGGCCCGGGGACGGCGCCCCGGAACCCACCATCACCGGAACGTGCGGGCGGGGCCGCGAGCCGGAGAACGCCACCGACGGACCGAGCGACGCGGGCGCCTCGGATCGGCGCACGAGCGGAGGCGCTGGCCTGCGGGCCGGACGTTCCACTTCCTCTCCTGGCTGGGCTGGGCCGGGACCTGCCGGGTCGAACGTAGCGTACACCAGTACCGGTGGGCGGCTCGACGTTCGTACCGGCACCGGGCAGTCGGCAGAGGCGCCGGACTGGCAGCGCGACCGACCATCGCCGCGGCCCCGGACCATCGGCGCGACGCCCGCTCCTCGGCGCACGGAACCGACACTGCGACCCACCATCGGCACGGAGCCGGCCGGCAGGCCCGGGGCGTGCGAGAATCAGGCGGATGCCCGACCGACCGCTCCGGGAGAGACCGCTCGCGCACCAGCCGAGGCGCCGGCAGCCGCCGATCTCGCGCCGGCCGCCGGTGACCGGCCGGTACCGGTCGCCATCGCCGCCATCGGTCCGCCGATCGCCGGGGAGCGGCGGCGGCCTCCCGTGGGCCGCCCGGATCGTGCTCGTGGTCGCCATCGTGGCGCTCGGCGGGTCGGTGCTGCTGGTCGCCTCCGGGCTGCTCGGCTCGGCCGTGCGCGGGTTCGGGCACGCCGTCGGCGACATGTTCGGCGCGGTCACCGGTCCCAGCCCGACGACCGTGGCAAGCGCGGTTCCCCGCCCGTCCGCCCCGCACCTGGTGGTGCCCACCAACGCCTACACGCAGCAGCCGACCTGGGACGTGCAGGGGTACGCGCCCGCCTCCGCGCTGGGGCAGGGCTACTCCGTCCGCGTCTACGTCAACGGCACGCTGGCACGCCAGCAGCAGCTCGGGCCGACGGCGGACTTCACGGTGCCCTCCGTGCCGATCCCGCTGGGGCGCTCCTCCATCACCGCGACCATCATCGGACCCGGTGGCGAGAGCGATCCGAGCGCGCCGATCAGCGTGGTCTTCAGCAATCTCCCGCCCGCGCTGACCATCACGAGCCCGGCGGACGGGGCGGTGATCAACGGCGGCAGCGCGACCATCGCCGGCAAGACGCGGACCGGCTCCACGGTCTCGATCCGCAACGACAACACGCACCAGAACACGACGGCGGTGGCGACCAGCGGGCTCTTCTCGATCACGGTGACGCTCGGACCCGGGACCAACAACCTGACCATCACCTCCACCGATCCGGCGGGCAACACCACGTCCAAGCCCCTGAAGATCGTCGGGGGCACCGGTCAGACCACCGTCCGCCTCCACCTGTCCAACGCGCGCGTCGCGCTGACCAGCCTGCCGGCACCGCTCTCGATGGTGGTCACGGTCCTCGACCAGAACGGCGCGCCGCTGGCGAACGCCCAGGTTGCCTTCACGCTGCAGGTGCCGGGACTCACGCCGGTGACGTTCCAGTCGGTCACCGGCGCCGACGGCACCGCGACCTGGGCGACCACGATCCCCAAGGACGGGGTGGTCACGGGAAACTCGCTCGTGACGGTGCTCGTCACGACGCCGGACGGCAAGCAGCTCACCCGGACGGGCAGCTTCGCTATCGTCTGAGGCGGGGAACGCGCGTGCGGACCGGGATCCGTGCCGACCCTGGTCTGTGCCGACCTCGGGGTCCGTGCCGACCCGGGGCCCATGCGGACGCGGGGCCCATGCGGACGCGGGGACCCTCGGGGGCACGACGGTGTCTGCTGCGCGCGGCGCCCGAGCCCCGCCCCGGGACCGGAGGTCAGTCCGGGTGGACCGCCGCCTCCAGGCCCAGGAGCACGGCACGCTCCCCGGCGGCCTCGGGGCCCGTCCAGCAGGGCCGGAGCTCCCCGCCGCGCATCGGCGACCGCCGCGCGTCCAGTGCGCAGTAGCCGAACCCACCGGCGACGGCACGCCGGAACCAGCGGCAGGTCGAGCAGGTGGTTGACGAGCGGGCGCAGACCCAGCAGCGGGCGGACTCAGCCTGGGGAGTCCCGCAGTACGGACAGCGCCACGTGCCCACGGAGGGAGTGTAGACGGCGAGGCGGGCCGCGGGAAGACGCCGGCGCGCGGTGGACGTGGGCCGGGCGGCGACGCCTCAGGACGGGCCTGGAGTCGGAGGCGCGACCGTGGGCGGCGGCGGCGTGTAGGGCGGCGGCGTCGGCGGAGGCGCGAAGGTCGGCGTCTCGGACGGCACGGGCGGCGCAGAGGGCAGCGGGGTCGCGGCCGGGGACGGCGAGGCAGGCGCGGGCGACGGACCGGACGAGACGTAGAGGATCACGGAGGTTCCGGCGGCCACCTGGGTACCGGCGATCGGGTTGGTGCTGACGACCTCACCGGACGGGACGGTCGGGTCACTGACCTGGCTCACCGACCCCGGGCTGAGGTTGCTCTGCGCGAGCAGCGCACCGGCATCGGCCTGCGACTTCCCCCGCAGGTCGGGGACGGTCACCAGCTGCGTCACGATCATCAGCGTGACGTTGACGGATGACCCCTTCGCCACCATCGTCCCGGCGGGCGGGTCCTGGGTCGCCACGGTCGTGAGCCCGGAGCCGGTCGGGGTGGCACCCGTCACCTTGAGGGTCAGACCCTGCGCCGCCGCCGTCTTCTGCGCGTCGGCGAGCCGGAGCCCGGTGAGGGCGGGGACCTGCACGGAGGCGCTCGCGGGCGGCGGGGCGGCGAAGAACCCCCGCGACGCCAGGAGCGCGATCCCGGCCACGGCCATCAGGAGGATCACCACGGCCAGCACGCCGGCCGCCCAGGCCCAGGCGTTGCCCCGCGGGCGGGCGTACGGCTCCGGCTCGATCGGCGCGCCGCCCACCGGCTCGTACTGGGGAGGTGGGTAGGGGCCCGGCGCATAGGTGCCCGGAGCCACGCCGCGCCGCACTCCCGGCCGCGTGCCGGCCGCAGGGACGGCGCCACCGGGCGAGGCGCCGCCTCCTGCCGCGACGGCGGGCGGCATGCCGGTCCCCGGCACGACCAGGGCGCCCGCCGCCCCTGGGGCAGGGGCGCCACCGGCACCGGGCGCACCGGCCGCACCGGGCGCACCGGCCGGCAGGACCGGGAGCGGCTCGGCGGCTGCGCCTCCGGCTTCCGGACCGGCGGTCACGGGGCCCGTCAAGGGGCGCGGCGCGGCGCCGGCCGCCTGCGCGGCCTGGGCGGCCGGCGATCCGGGTGGGGCCCACGGCACGGACAGCACCGGCGCATTCGGATCGGCGAGGAAGCCGCCCAGCGCCGCGGCCATCTCCGCCGCGGACTCGAACCGGTCCTCCGGCTCCAGTTCGAGCGCCCGGCCGACGATCGCGTCGATCGCCGGCGGGACCCCCTGGTGCACGGCGGAGGGGCGGGGCGGTGGCTCGTTCAGGCGCGCCAGCGCCACGGCGCCGGCCGTGTCGCCCGTCCAGGCCCGCCTGCCCGTCACCATCTCGAAGAGCACCAGGCCCAGGGAGTAGACGTCGCTCGCCGCCGTCACGGGCTCGCCCCTGGCCTGCTCCGGGCTGAAGTAGTGGACGCTGCCGAGCGTGGTGCCGGGGAGCGTGAGCTGCGACTCGACCAGGGCCCGGGCGATCCCGAAGTCCACGACCTTGGCGCGCCCGTCGCGCGTCAGCAGGATGTTCGACGGCTTGATGTCGCGGTGGACGATGCCGCGCGCGTGAGCCACCGAGAGCGCCTCGGCGACCTGTTCGGCGATCCCCGCGGCGACGAGGGGCGGAAGCGGGCCGCGCTCCTGGAGGATCTCCGCGACGTTCTCGCCGTCCACCAGCTCCATGACGATGAACGGCCCGGCCTCGTCGGTGCCGTAGTCGTACACGTTGACCACGTTGGGGTGGTTGAGCGAGGCGGCGGACTGCGCCTCCTGGCGGAAGCGCGCAATGAAGCCCGCGTCCCGACCGTACTGGGGGCGCAGGACCTTGACCGCGACGTCCCGGTCGAGCTGGTTGTCGTGGGCGCGATAGATGGTCGCCATCCCGCCCTCACCGAGCAGCTCGATGAGGCGGTAGCGGCCGCCGAGGACGCGACCGACCTCGGGCATGGTCTCCCTCGCAGGCTCCGGGCCGGCTACTCCCCGAGATCCAGCCCGGCCAGATAACTCCGGAACTCCGGGCCGACGTCAGGGCGCTGGAGCGCAAGCTCCACCGATGCCCTCAACCAGCCCATGGTGGTGCCGGCATCGTACCGCACGCCGTCGAACGCGTAACCGTACACGTCCTGCTCGGCCATCAGGGCCTGGATCGCGTCGGTGAGCTGGATCTCGCCGCCTGCGCCGCGCGGGGTCTGTTCCAGCTTGTCGAAGATCTTGGGCGTCAGCACGTAGCGCCCGATGACCGCCAGCGTCGACGGGGCGACCCCCGCGGCGGGCTTCTCCACCAGGCCGCGCAGCTTGTAGAGCCGGCCATCGCCCGTCTCCGCCGCCGGGTCCGGGTCGATGACGCCGTAGCGGGAGGTGTCCTCCGGCGGGACGTCCATGACCGCCACCACCGAGCTGTGGGTGCGTTCGAAGGCGTCGATGAGCTGGCCGATGCAGGGCTGCTCGCCCACCACCACGTCGTCGGAGAGGATCACCGCGAAGGGCTCGTGGCCCACCAGCTCCTTGGCCACCAGGACGGCATGTCCCAGGCCGAGCTGCTCCTTCTGCCGCACGTAGCTGATGGTCGCGAGGTCGCCGATGTGCCGGATCCGCCGGAGCATCTCGATGTCGCCGCGCTGCTCGAGCAGGTGCTCGAGCTCGTACGAGATGTCGAAATGATCCTCGATCGCGCGCTTCTGGCTGCTCGTGACGATGATGACCTGCTCGATGCCGGCTGCGACCGCCTCCTCCACCGCGTACTGGATGACGGGCTTGTCGACGAGGGGCAGCATCTCCTTGGGCTGTGCCTTGGTCGCGGGCAGGAACCGCGTGCCCCAGCCTGCGGCGGGGAAGACCGCTTTACGAACGCGCATGAGACTCCAGGTGCTCTCGATCAGGCGCCGAAACCCGCGGATCGATGCGGTCCGGCGGCGTGGCCAGTATACGCACCGCCCCCGCCCGAGAGGTCGCTCCGCCGATGGCGCGGCAGCCGGCGCTCCATCGGCGCGCGGGGATCGACCGCCGTTCCGCGCGCGGGGGTGGCCAGCGCGCCGCGCCCCGTACTCCGCGCTCCGTCAGTGCGCAGCGGTCCCCGCGGCGTCACCCGCCGCCGGGTGCTCGTGCCGCGCGTGGAAGAGCACGATCCCGGTGAACGGGATCCGGATGTCGGTGAAGACCTCGATGGAGACGAGGAACCCGGCGAAGATGAACACCACCGCCAGGAAGTGCCCCAGCTCGCGCAGCTGCGTGTCCCCGAAGCGGCTCGCGCTGTCGGTCACGGTCGGGATGAAGGCCCCGATCGCGATCAGGATCGTGGACGGGACCCGGCTGTGCAGCCGGCCCTCGACGAGCGCCCGGGCGGCGCCGGGCAGCGACGCGACGAGGTTCACGGCGATCGCGACGGGGGAGATCAGCAGGTTGCGCAGGAAGCCGGCCGCGGGCTGGCCGCGGTCGAGCGAGTAGGCCACCACCCGCCGCTTGGGCATGAAGACGTAGGTGGAGAAGACGGCACCGAGCAGCAGTGAGAACGCGCCGGTGACGTTCATGTACGGTGTCAGCAGGCGCAGGGTGCCCGGCAGCAGGTCGAAGACCGGCTGGCCGGAGGTCGGATCGAGCTGGTAGCCGGGCGACGGCAGCGCCGTGGTCAGCATCAGCACCAGGCTCAGCAGGGTCGCGCCCGCGACCGCGACCGCCGCCACGCTCGGCCAGCGGCGATCCTCCCTGTAGGTCATCACGCCGATCACGACGGCCAGCACGACGGCACCCGCGAAGTAGAGCAGGGGCGCCATCCCGGAGTTCGGGTAGTGGTACTTCGCGTCGGTGAGGAAGGTGAACAGTCCCGCCAGGAAGAGGCTCACCGCGAACGCGTACCCGAACCGTGTGCGCGCCAGGAGGTAGGCGGTGCCGAGCCCCAGCCAGGCCACCGACCAGACCGCCCCGGTCAGGTAGTAGGTGCGGTAGAGCGCCTCGCCCCACCCCGCCGCGTCAGCGATCGCCTCGCAGCCGGCGGCGATCCCGTAGAAGAGCATCCCGGCCGCCCACACGAGCTGGAAGGTGTGGCGGCGCGAGCGGTACTGGTCGACCAGGGCCACCGCGAAGACGAGCCCGATGATCGAGGTCGCGGCGGCCAGCGGGACGGACAGGTTCATCGACCACTCCTCCACGGCCCGCGAGCGCGGGCCCTCCGGCCTGCAGATCCGTGCCCGGGCCACCTCCCGGGCCGGAACGCGATGCGAGAGGACGCCAGGCGTGTGCCCTCGGCTCCTGTCGAAGTGCGGAAGCCGGGTGCGACCGGGCGCCCGGATCGCGCGAGCGCGGGCATCGTACTACGGCGCCGGCGGAGGGCCGTCGACGACCGGCCCGACCGGGGACCTCGAACCCCGTGCCGGGCCGCGGGCGTCAGGCGGGGACGAACTCGTGCGCGTCCCGGTGGAGCCCGTCGCAGAGCCCCCAGCGCGGCGGCTCGCCCGGGATCGCGACGGGCCGCATGATCGTGCGGATCCCGGAATGCCGGCACACCAGGTAGCCCTGCTCCCGCATCCAGGCGTGGACGCAGGCAGGATCGTCGTGGAACTGGTGCGGGCCCGGGTTGAGGCGGGGCTGCTCGTCGGCCCAGACCGGCGATTCCGTCGAGACGATGTCCATGATGGAGACGCGGAAGGGGCGATCGTCGATGTGGTCGCCGCAACCGGCGCAGCGGCGGGCGTCGGCCTCGCTGAAGATCGTGGGGATCCGGATCCCCAGGTATTCGTTGCCGCGGAACGTCTTCGCCATCTGGTCCCCGTCGGTTCGGAGGTCGGTCCGCGCGTCACGGTGCGACCGACCGGTGCCCGGCCAGCATACCCGCTCGGGACAGCTGCCGCCGCCCGGCACCGCCCTGCGGCCGGCCGTGTCGGCACCGGCGTCGGGTCGTCAGGCGGCCAGTTCCCGCGCCCTTGCCGCGGGGCCCACGGACGCCCCCGGCGCCCGGTCGTCAGGCGGTGGCGACCGGCGACGTCTCCAGCTGCCCGGCGTGCCCGGCCCCGACATGCCCCGCACGGCCCGCCCCGAGGCCCATCGCCGCCTGGAGCAGCGACGCGGCGGCGAGCAGCACGATCCCCGCCGACCACGCCCCGGTCGCGTCGTGCAGCGCACCCAGGGCCAGCGGCCCGGCGGCCGCCAGGCTGTAGCCCAGCGACTGCGCCATGGCGGACAGCCGCTGCGTCTCCGCGTTGGTGCGGGTCCGCAGCGCCACCATGGTGAGCGCGAGCGGGAAGGCCGCTCCCTGGCCGGTCCCGAGCAGCGCCATCCAGACGAGCGGCGAGACGGACGGAGCGAGGAGGAGCCCCGCGAACCCGAGCGCAGCCAGCACGCTGACCGCGGCCGCGACCGCGCGCTGGTCCCGGGCACCGCCGGCGACGGCCGGGACCACGATCCCCGCCGGCACGCCGACCGCCGTGGCGAAGGAGAGGAGCAGGCCCGCGTCGGTGGGTGTCAGACCGCGGGCCTCGAAGATGGCCGGGAGCCAGGACAGGACCGCGTAGAAGCCGAGCGACTGCAGCCCCAGGTACAGGGTCACCTGCCAGGCCAGCCGGTCGCCGAGCAGCGAGCGCACCCCGGTGGTCGCTCCGCGGACGAGCGACCCGCTGCCCGATCGGAGCCGGGGCGCCCACGCGACGAGTGCCAGGCCTACCGGGACCGCCCAGAACCCCAGGCCACCGCGCCAGCCGTGCCCGATCGCGCCCGCGAGCGGGACGGTGGAGCCGGCGGCAACCGACGCGGCGAGGACCAGGAGCGAGGCGTACAGGCCCGTCACGAGGCCCACCCGCCTCGGGAAGTCGCGCTTGATCAGGGCCGGGAGGAGGACGTTGATCACGGCTATCGCGCCGCCCGCGGCGACCGTGCCGGCCAGCAGGGGCGGCACGCCCGGCGCGACGCGGAGCACGAGCCCGCCGCACAGCACCGCCAGCGCCAGCCCGATCGCCCGCTCGATGCCCAACCGGCCGGCGAGTGCGGGTGCGAGCGGTGCCAGCACTCCGAAGCACGCGACCGGGAGCGTGGCCAGGAGCGCGGCCGTGGTCGAGGAGAGGCCGAGAGCGGACTCGATGGTCGGCAGGAGCGGCCCCACGCTCGCGACCGCCGGCCGGAGATTGACCGCGACGATGAGGGTGGTGGCGATCGCCAGGACGGCGCCGGTCCCGCCGGAGCCGCCGGTGCGGCGAGCAGCGCCCGGCGCGCCGGGGTCGTGGGGATCGGCGGCCCGCCCGGCGGACGTGCCGCCGCCGGTGCGGCGTTCGGCGGCCGGGGCGCCGGGGTCGTGGGGAGCAACAGCCGCGTGAACGGCGGGGATGGGATCGGTGCGGCGCGCCTGCCGCGGCGGTCGTCCGGACACTGCGTGGTAGCCCCAAGGGGATTCGAACCCCTGATCTCCGCCTTGAAAGGGCGGCGTCCTGGGCCTCTAGACGATGGGGCCCCGGCCGGCGAGTGTACATCGGCCGGGCGCGCAGGCCACCCCGTGTCGGTCCCTCCCCGCGCGGGCCGCCTCGCACGGACAGGCAGCCGCGGACCGTTGCCGGCCCGCCGACAGCGCGACCGGGTGCGCGATCCGTCGGCTACGCGTACAGCAGGGCCAGGACCGCCGCGGCGGCCAGGCAGCCCCAGGCCGCCAGTGCCGCCAGCCCCCCGAGCAGGGCGGCCCAGAACGCGCGCGCCCCGTTCCCCTCGCGACCCGCCCGGTAGGCGCTGATCAACCCGGCAAGGGCCAGTGAGGCGAAGGTCAGCGCCAGGACGAGGAGGCCCGCGGTGAGGATGGCGATCTGGCGGCTGCTGCGGTCGATCAGGCCCCAGGCCAGGAAGACCAGGGAGCCCAGGAACGCGACCAGGAAGAGGGTGCGCGTCGAATCCAGCCGGGGGCGCGGCAGCTGCAGGCCGGCCCGGTCCGCCTGGCGGCCCCTGGGCGGAGCCCCGGCACGCAGGCTCCGCGTCCCCCGCGCGTCTCGACGGTACCCGCCGGGCGGTTCTGCCCGCACCGGTCAGCGCTCCCGCGATGGGCCCGGCGACGCGGCGGCGCGGGCGCGAACCGGGGAGGAGACGGTGGGCGCGGCGGCCGATCGGGTGGCGGGTGCCGGGGCCTCCCCGTCGCGGTGGTAGATCACCACCTTGTGGGCCAGGCGCGGGCGCCGCAGCGACTCGGCCACCCGCATCCCGCGGTCGCCGAACGCGTCCGACAGGAACCCGGCCGCGTCCTCCAGCGACTTGAAGGTCCACCAGCCGTGGATGACGCGAAGCTTGAACCCGCGCGCGGCGTACTCGGCGTCACGGGCCCGCAGCGCCCGGTAGACCTCGGGCGTCTCGCCCTCCGGTCGCAACCGGGCCACGTCGTCGCGCCCGTAGTCCATCACGAGCAGGAGCCTGCCGTGCGGGCGCAGCAGGCGCTCGGCTGCGGCGATCACCTGTCCGTCGGGCAACGCGACCGCCCCCGACTCCCCCCAGAAGCGCACCACCACGTCCGCGCACCGCGGGCGCAGCTCCTCGCCGTCCCCGGCCGAGGCCGTGACGCGAGCGTCCTGACCGCGAAGCTGTGCAGCCCGCGCCCCGCCGTCGGTCTGGAGCACCACCACGTCACGCCCGGCGATGTCGCCGATCTCCGCGATCGCCCGGGGGATCTTGCCGTCGGTATCGACGACGCGCGCCAGCCGGGAGGCGATGGCGGTGTTCGTGAAGGTGAACGGGAGATCAGCCATTCCGCCGGAGTATATGCGGCGCCCGGGGCGGCACCGGCACACGGGCGGCGGCCATCCCCGGCGCCCCGAGCACGTCAGCCGACGGCCCGGAGCACCAGCCCCTCCCGGGCCGGTACCTCCAGCACGACCGGCCCGTCGCCGACCCGGATCTCGCCGGGCCCGGCCATCCCGGACCAGCCCGGCAGCGGCAGCGGCACCAGGTCGCGGCCCCGCGCCTCCGGCAGTGCCACCTCCACGCGACCCGGCTCCTCGCCCGCGTTGACCGCCACCACGAGGAGGTCGGCGGCATCGGAGCGCAGGTGGGCATGGACCGTCCCGGCCGCGGCCAGCGTCCGGAACGCGCCGGCGCCCCGCAGCGCCGGGTGTGCATGCCGGAGCGCGATCGCCGCCCGGACGAACGCCCGCAGATCGCCGTCCCAGGCCGTCCGGTCCCACGGGAACGCCCGCCGGCAGTCGGGGTCGGCACGGCCTTCCACACCCACCTCGTCGCCGTAGTAGACGCACGGCGCGCCCGGGAGCGTCATCTGCAGGAGCACCGCCAGCCGGAGCGCCGCCCGGTCGCCGCCGGCCATGGTCACGAAGCGCGGCGTGTCGTGGCTGTCCAGCAGGTTCAGCTGCACCGCCACCACGGCGGGATCGTAGAGCCCCAGCGTGTGCTCGAGTCGATCGGCGAAGGCCCGGGCATCCAGGGGCTCGACGCTGCGCGCCAGCTCCGCCTGACCGGCGATCACCGCACGGTCGAGCCGCCTGCCCGCGGTGAAGCCGAGCACGGCCTCCAGGAGCGGGTAGTTCATCACGGCGTCGAAGCGGTCGCCCCGCAGCCACTCCGGCGCTTCGTGCCAGATCTCGCCGACGAGGTACGCCTCGGGGTTGATGGCACGGACGCGCCGACGGAGATCGCGCCAGAAGCCGGCGTCGGGGATCTCCTCTGGGACGTCCAGCCGCCAGCCGTCGATGCCGAAGCGGATCCAGTGCTCCGCCACGCCCAGCAGGTACTCGCGGGCGTGCGGGTTCGCGATATTCCACTTGGGAAGGGCCGGGTGGTCCCACCAGGCCTGGTAGCCGAGCGCCGGCAGGGACCCTGCCCCGGCCATGTGCTGGTGCGCGGTCGCCGCGCCGTCGAGGGCCCGCTGCTCGGTCGGCCCCGGGTAGGCCCGGATCGGGCGGCCCGCGTCGAGCCGCGCCTGGTCGATCACGAACCAGTCGCGGTAGGGAGAGGCCGCGCCGGTCTCCA
>JAJYKX010000079.1 GCA_021788175.1 Chloroflexota bacterium | reverse complement strand
TCCGATCTCTCGCGCCGGTGCCGCTCCCGCCGCGCCGCCGGCCCCAGCCTCGAGTGCGCCGCGCGCCCGCTCGGCCCGCTGGACCTCGGCAGTGCCCGCCCGCGCGGCCTGCCGGGCCCCCGCCCTGCCGCCTCGCGCCGGTGCCATCTCACCGCGCGCGGATGCCACGCCGCCTCCCGGGGTTTCCGGTGGGCGACCGCGTCGCGATGCCGACCCGCCGCCGCGGGCGGCGGCGGCCGCCTGTTCCGCGGCCCGTTCCACGTCCAGCGACGCATCCTCCTCGAGCACGCGCAGCCGGATCGCCTGGATCTCGTCGCGGAGCGCGGCCGCCTTCTCGAACTCCAGCTCCCTGGCCGCCGCACGCATCTCGGCCTCCATGCGTGAGACCAGCTGGGCCACCTGCTCGCGGCTCATGTCGGTCAGCTGTCGCCCGCCGGCCGCGTCGACGAACGCCCCCGGCGTCTCCGCCACCGCGCGCAGCCGATCGTTGAGGTCGTGCACCTCCTTCACGATGGTGGTGGGTTCGATGCCGTGCTCGGCGTTGTAGGCGAGCTGGATGGCCCGGCGACGCTCCGTCTCCGCGATGGCCAGCTTCATGGAGTCCGTCATCGCGTCGGCGTACATCACCACCTCGCCGCCGACGTTGCGCGCCGCGCGCCCCGACACCTGGATCAGCGACCATGCGCTGCGCAGGAACCCCTCCTTGTCGGCGTCGAGGATGGCGACCAGTGTCACCTCCGGCAGATCGATCCCCTCGCGGAGGAGGTTGATCCCGACCAGCGCGTCGTACACCCCCAGGCGCAGGTCCCGGAGGATCTGCACGCGCTCGAGGGTGTCCACCTCGCTGTGCAGGTAGGCGACCTTGACGCCGAGCTCCTTCAGGTACTCGGCGAGATCCTCGGCCATCTTCTTGGTGAGCGTGGTCACCAGGACGCGCTCACCGCGCTCGACCCTCCCGTGGATGCGGTCAAGCAGGTCGTCGATCTGGCCCCGGGTGGGTCGCACCTGGACGGGCGGGTCCACGATCCCGGTCGGCCGGATCAGCTGCTCGACCACCTGCTGGCTCCGCTGCAGCTCGAACGCGGCGGGCGTGGCGCTCATGTAGACGACCTGGTTCAGGTGGTCGTCGAACTCCTCGAAGGTGAGCGGCCGGTTGTCCAGCGCCGACGGGAGGCGGAAGCCGAAGTCGACCAGGATCTCCTTGCGGGTCCGGTCGTTCTTGTACATGCCCACCACCTGGGGGATGGTCATGTGGCTCTCGTCCACCACCAGCAGCCAGTCGGGCGGGAAGTAGTCGAGCAGCGTCCACGGCCGGGACCCGGCAGGGCGGCGGGCCAGGTGGCGCGAGTAGTTCTCGATGCCGGAGCAGAACCCGAGCTCCCGCATCATCTCCAGGTCGAACGTGGTCCGCTGCCGCAGCCGCGCCGACTCGAGCGCGCGGCCGGCCGCGTCCAGCTCGGCACAGCGCACCTCCATCTCGGCCTCGATGTCCACGATCGCTTCGCGCAGCTTCTCGGCCGGCGTCACGTAGTGCGAGGCCGGGTAGACCGCGACCTCCTTCCGCTCGGCCAGCACCTCGCCCGTCAGTGGATCGATCTCGACGATCCGCTCCACCTCGTCCCCGAAGAACTGGATGCGCACGACGAAGTCGTCGTACGCGGGCTGGAGCTCCAGCGTGTCGCCACGGACCCGGAACCGGGCACGGGTGAGCGCGGCATCGTTGCGCTGGTACTGCAGGTCCACCAGCTGGCGCAGGACGCCGTCCCGCCGGTACTGGCCGCCGACGCGCAGGCGGATGACCGTGGCGCCGTAGTCGACCGGCGCGCCGAGGCCGTAGATGCAGCTGACGGAGGCCACGATGATGACGTCCCGCCGCTCGAAGAGCGCCTTGGTGGCGGCGTGGCGCAGCTTGTCGATCTCGTCGTTGCGGCTCGAGTCCTTCTCGATGTAGGTGTCGCTCCGGGGCAGGTACGCCTCGGGCTGGTAGTAGTCGAAGTAGGAGACGAAGTACTCCACGGCGTTCTCCGGGAAGAAGTCCCGGAACTCGCTGTAGAGCTGCGCGGCGAGCGTCTTGTTATGGGCCAGCACCAGCGTGGGCCTCTGGTGCCGCTCGATGACGGACGCCATGGTGTACGTGTTGTGGACGACCAGCCCGCCGAACCCGGCCAGGAATGTCTCGGCGCCAGCCACCGACAGGTCGTACACCGACGCGGATGTCGCGGCCACCGGCTCGACCGACGCCACCTCGGTCCAGCGGCACGCGAGGAGCCGCTCCAGCATGTCGATTGCGGCGAGCGCGGCGGGGGATGCGTCTTCGCCACGTTCGACCAGCAGGCCGCTCAGCGCCCTCAGAAGCTGCCGGCCGGTGCTGCGCCGGAGCGGTCGCCGCACCGTCTCGAGCAGCCCGACAGCCGCGCGCGACAGGCCGGCAGCGCCCGCGAGCTCGTGCTGGGCCACGCCGAGCGCGAGCCGCGCGTCGAGCAGCGCTCCGGCGGCCTGTGGGGGCAGCACGTCGGCGTTGCCGCCGGTGGAGGCGTCGACGATCCCACGCAGCAGCGCCCGCTTGCGTTCGCCGAGGAACCCGACGGACCGTGCAAAGGCGGCGATGTCGTCGGCCCCCCGGACCGCGATCTGCCAGTAGTCGGCTCCTTCGTGCGACGTCCCGACCGCGCGCTTCCTGGTCCGCGACAGTCTCGCCACGACCCCGAACCTGAGCAGGGCATATGCCACCTCGTTCGCGAGCCGCGTGCTCTTCGTCACCGCCAGCACGGCGGGTCCCCGCTTCTCGACCCAGCCGTCCCCCTCGAAGTACCCGGCCAGCAGTCGCCCGAGAGCGTGATCGTCCAGGCTCGCCCAGAAGGCCGGCAGATGCTTCCCGGCGGCCCGCTCCCCGCACAGGGCGCGCAGCGTCTCCGTGGTGACCCGGGCGCCGGTCCCCAGCTCGGCTCCGCCTCGCTCGAACCACCGGAGTCCGCAGCCGCCAAGGAGGCCCCTCGCAAGGTCGAGCGACTCGGGTCCCGGCGTGATCGTTGCGAAGCGGTCCGCCACGTGGCCTTCGGCGATGAACAGGCCGAGCAGGGCCATCCACGCGTCGTCGGCGGCGATGCTCGCCGGCAGCGCGTGCCGGCCACGGTGCGCGGTGATCTCCGTCGGCCCGAAGCGCTCCATCACGGCGACCCCACCGGCCCCGACGGTCGCCAGCGATGCGCGCGCGCCCAGCGCCAGCGCGCGCCTCGCCTCCCTGGGTGTCGAGCGATCGAGGACCGCCGGCCCTCGCACGTACAGCGGCGCGGCCATGAGTGCCTGCGCAATGTCGAAACGATGCACGGGCTCCGTCGGGGGCGGAAGGCGCGCCGGCAGCGGCAGCTGGTCACCCGGGCGCAGTTCCGTGGTCGGGGCGGTCTCGAGGCGACCGCCCGATCCCAGTCGGACGAAGTTGTGATCGGGCGTGACGGTCACGGCACGCCCGTCGCGTGTCCTGACCCGGTACATCGTCGCCGGCGAGCCGTGCCGCGACACCGCGTACACGGGCCGGACCACGGTCGCGTGCGTCGCCGGATCGACGGTCGCGACGACCAGGCCTCCTCCGTCGCCCTCCGGCGGGCACGCGACGGTGGCGGAAGGGTCCGCCGCGAGTCCGGCCGACCGGAGCTCTGCGTCGACCACGTCTCCGATCGGCTCGACGGACCACGTCACCCGCCCATGCGCGTCCTGCCGCCCCACCAGCACGGGCTCATCGGGGACAAGGCTCTTCCCGGTGCCCGTGGCTCCGAGAAGCGTCTGGTGCCTCATCCCCCGCGCGAGCCCGTCCGCGAGCCCCTCGATGGCGCGCGGCTGGTCCCCGGTCGGCTGGAAGGGGGCGACGAGCCGGAACGGCGGCATGGGCGGAGGATATCATGCCGTCGGTCCAATTGAAACGGATGTTCGCATTTCCTGCGCGCGCCGGTCGGCCGGCGCATGGCGGCTCCGCGACACGGCACCCGTCATGCCGGCCGCACGAACCGCAGGGCCCGACGAGCGAGGGGCCGCGGGAGCGTGGCCGCCCGAGCGACCTCAGCGGCGCCGGGAGAGGACCTCGAGCAGGGCGGCGTCCACCTCGGCCCGCACCGCGGTCTCCGATCCGTCCGTCACCAGCCGCCGGGCCGGCACCCCGGGGGCCTGCGACGCGAGGAGGGCGAGGAGCCGGTCCGCGAGGTCCGGCCCCTGTGCGGCGATGCGCCGCTCGGCATCCTCCGGCTGCACGCCCCGTCCGGCCAGCCGCGAGCGCTGCATCGCCGGGCCGCAGTCCACGATCCAGACCGCGTCGCACGCCGCGCCGATCCCCGATTCGACCAGCTTGATCGCCTCGATCACCACGAACGCGCTGCCGGCGGCGCCGGCAGCGGCGATCTCCCGCACGAGGAACCGGCGCACCGAGGGGTGGACGATGGCCTCGAGGTCCTCGAGCGCGGCCGCATCGGCGAAGACCACCCGGGCCAGCGCGCCCCGGTCCAGCGAACCGTCCGCGGCGAAGACGTCGTCGCCGAAGCGATCGCGGATCGCCCCGAGGGTCGAGGCACCGGGTGCCGTCGCCTCCCGTGCCAGCACGTCCAGGTCGATGCGGCGCCCGCCGCGCGCCTCGAGCCAGCCGGCGACGGTCGACTTGCCGCAGCCGATGGGCCCGCTCAGGCCGATGAGGACCGGGCGATGGCGGAGCGCGGCGAGCCCGGGGAGCGCCGCCGGATCCAGGCGCGCCCGGTCGAGGTCCGTCTCCGACCGGGGCACCGACGCCGGGCTCTCGCCGCCGGCGCGCCTCATCGCGGTGCCCGTTCCTCGAGCGCCAGCCAGGCGTCCTCCGCCTCGGTGAGCGCGCGGTCGACGTCGACGAGCTCGCTGGTGAGCCGCCGCAGCTCCACGAAGTTCGCCTGGACGGCCGGATCGGCCAGGGCCAGTTCGATGTGGCTCTTGCGCAGCCCCAGCCGGGTCAGGTCCGCGTCGATCACGTCCTTCTGCCGACGGTAGGCGTCCTTGGACAGGGGCGCCGGCCTGGCGGTCGCCGGTGCCGGTGCGTGCTTCGCGGGTGCGCGCGGTGCCTCGGCACGCGGCCCTGTGCCGGTCCCGGATCGCCCGGCACGCCCCCGTGCCGCGGCCCCACTCCCGACGGCGAGCGCGGCCGGGCCGCGCTCCAGCGCGTCGAGCGCGCCGGCCACGGTCCATCCTGCCGCCACGGCCGCGCGCCACTCGCGCCAGCCGCCGGCGAAGGGCACCACCGTGCCGGGTCGGCCCTCGCGGCCCTCCTCCACCACCCAGAGCGCGTCGCAGATGGTGTCGAGCAGCCGTCGGTCGTGCGACACGATCAGCAGGGTGGCGGACGAGTCGCGCAGGAATCCCTCCAGCGCCTCCCGGGCCGGGATGTCCAGGTGGTTGGTCGGCTCGTCGAGCAGGAGCAGGTTCGCGGGCGAGATGCCGAGGAGCGCGAGCTCCAGGCGCGACCGCTCGCCACCCGACAGCTCCGAGACCGGCTTGAAGACGTCGTCGCCCCGGAAGAGGAACCGCGCCAGGTAGCCGCGGGCCTCGCCGGCCGGCAGGTCCACGCGGTCGAGCAACGCGTCGAGCACGGTCTCCCCGGGGAACGCTGCCCGGCGCAGCTGGGCGAGATAGGCGAGCTGCGCGCCGTGGCCGATGCGCACCACGCCGTCGAGCGGGAAGAGCTCGCCGGCCACGGTGCGCAGGAGCGTGGTCTTGCCCGCGCCGTTGGGCCCCACGATCCCGACCCGGTCTCCACGGCGCGCCTCGAGTCGAGGCACGCGCAGGATCGGCGCGCCCGCCGCCTCCCCGGGCTCGGGCGGGAACCCCACCGTCGCCTCGCGGACCGACACGACCACGTCGCCCGAGCGGACCGGGCCGCCGCCCAGCAGCGCGCCCTGCGGCAGCCGCATCCGCCGGCCCGGCCGGGGCGAGTCGACCGGCCGGATGGCGGCCAGCCGGCGTTCGTGCTCGTGCATCTTGGCGTAGTTGCGGTGGCTGCGGTAGTTCTGGATCAGCTCGAGCTCGCGCGCCACGGCATCCTGCGCCGACTCCGCCTGCTTGGCCAGCAGGGCGTCCCGCGCCGCCGCCTGCACCGCGTAGGCGCCGTACGAGCCACGGAACGCCTCCAGTCGACGGTCGCGGATCTCCCAGATGCGGGTCACCACCGCATCGAGGAACGCCCGGTCGTGCGACGCGATGAGGAGCGCCCGGGTCCGCCGGGCCAGGGCCAGCTCGAGCCACTCCAGCGCGGCGAAGTCGAGGTGGTTGGTGGGCTCGTCCAGCAGCAGCAGGTCGGGGTCGGCCACCAGCAGCCGGGCGAGCGCGGCGCGCGTCTGCTCCCCGCCGGAGAGCCCCACCGGCGGCCGCTCCCACTGGCCGGGCTCGAACCCGAGCCCGGTGAGCGCCTCGTCCACGTGCTGGTCCAGCCGGTACCCGTCCAGGGCCTCGAAGCGGTGCCGCAGATCCGCGTAGCGCGCGGAGCTCACCGACTCCGCGCCCGATGCCTCCAGGTGCGCGAGTTCGCGCTCGATCCGTTCCGTCTCGGCGGCCCCGGCGCGCACGGCCGCCCGGAGCGTGGGCGCCGACGTGAACGCGGCGTCCAGGTTCGTCTCCTGGGCCAGGAGCCCCACGCTCAGGCCCCGCTTCCGCTCCACCGAGCCGCCGTCGGGCTCGTCGATCCCGGCCGCGAGGCGCAGCAGCGTCGTCTTGCCGGCCCCGTTCACCCCGACCAGCCCGACGCGGTCCCCGTGGGCGATCGCCGCGGTGACGTCGTCGAGGATCACGAACGTGCCGACCTCGCGCCGGACATGCTCGAATCGCAGGATCGACACGTCAGTCACCCGCCCCCGCGCGGGCGACCCGCCGGCGCGTCGCGGCGGCACGGCGCGTCCGCTCCGCCACCCGGCGCGCCTCGTCCGCGGTCAGGCCCAGCACTCCCTCCCCTACCAGCTCGGTCCACCGCGGGCCCCGACGCGCGGCGGGTTCGGAGCGCGCGCCGGCACGGAGTCCGTGGAGCAGCGCGGCGGCGCCGGCCCGGTCGGCGGCAGGCAGCCGCTGGCACCACGAGCAGAAGTGGGTGCCGCGCTGGCCGACGGTGATCCGGCGCATGGGCCGGCCGCAGCGCAGGCACGGGAGCCCGGTCCGCTGGTAGGCCCGCAGGTGATCCTGCATCTCGCCGTCGCCCTCGGGCGCCGTGTAGTCGTCCACGGAGCTGCCGCGACGCTCCACCGCTTCCGTCAGCACGTCGAGCAGGGAACGGTACAGGCGGCGCTCGTCGGCGGGTCGCAGCGTCGCGGCGGTCCGCAGGGGGTGGAGCCGCGCGCGCCAGAGCGCCTCGTCGGCGTAGATGTTGCCGATCCCCGCGACGAAGGACTGGTCCAGCAGGAGCGACTTCAGGCGTCCCCGTCGCGCCCGCAGGCGCTCCCGGAAGCGGGCCAGCGTGAACGTCGGATCGAGCGGCTCCGGGCCGTGCCGCGCGAAGACGTCGCGACCCGCCGGCCCCTCGCCGCCGTCCGGATCGCCCGCGCCCCCCGAGCCCGAAGGCCCGCCGTGCGGCGCGTCGGCGGCGATCGCCGCACCGGGCTGCGCCGGCGCGGCGCGGAGCACCCGTCCGTCGGGGCCCCGCCGGTACAGGCCCACCCGGGCGAACTTGCGCATGTCGCGGAGCCGCAGCTGGCGCCCGTCGTCCAGGTCCAGGTACAGGTGCACGTGCCGGTCCGCGGGCGCGGCCGCGGGCACCACGAAGAGCTGGCCGGTCATCATCACCTGGATCGCCAGCACCGCGCCGTCGTCCAGGTCCAGCAGCAGCCACTTGGCGCGCCGCTCGACGCCCATCACGCGCCGCCCCCGGAGGCGATGCGCGAACGACGCCGGGTCGGTACCGGCGATCATCCGTGGCCAGTCGGTGCGGGCGTCGAGAACGGTCCGGCCGGTCACGAGCGGGCGCAGATCGCGCGCGATGGTCTCGACCTCGGGGAGCTCGGGCACGGCGCAAGCGTACCCAATGACCGCCGGTGCGTGCGTCAGGCGGCCGCGGCGGGGATCTCCACGCGGACACCCGCACAGACCTCGCGGGCCAGGCTCACGAACGCCTGGTTTGCCGGGGAGTGGTGCCGGTCACGGTGCCACGCGAGCCCCACGATCCGCGGGGGCACGTCCGCCGGGAGCAGCGTCACCGACGGATCGTCCTCGTCGACCGTCAGGAGCGGGACCAGCGCCGAGCCGACGCCCGCCGCCACCAGGCCCTGGACGGTCCCGTTGTCGTCGGAGCGGAACACGACGTGCGGCTCGCAGCCGCTGTGGCGCAGGTACGCCTCCGCGAGTTCGGTGGTCCGGCAGGCGCTGAACCCGATCAGGGGCTGCTCGCCGATCTCCCGCAGCACCGGGCCGACGTGGTGGGCCATGGGCGAGCCGCTGGCGACCATCAGCACGTACGGGTCGCGCAGGAGCTCCACCGCCTCGAACGGCCCTGCGGGCAGCGGCAGCACGCTGAACGCGAGGTCCAGCTCCCCCGACTCGACCAGGGAGAGGAGCCGGACGTCGTCGTGGTCCTCGCGGAGCCGCACCTCCACCCCGGGCCAGGCCGCGGCGAACCGGCTGACCAGTGCCGGGAGGATGCGCGCACCGACGCTCTGGTAGGTCCCGACGCGCAGCACGCCGGAGGCACCCTCGGACCAGGAGCGCAGGTCCGCCTGCGCCGCGCTGAGCCGGGCCATCACCGCTTCCGTGTGCCGGAGCAGCAGGTGTCCCGGCTCGGTCAGCTCGACCGTGCGGCGCCCGCGCGATCGCTCGAAGAGCCGCAGTCCCACGATCCCCTCCAGCGTGGCGATGTGCTGGCTCACCGCCGACTGCGTGTACTCCAGCAGGTCGGCAGCCGCGTGGAACGAGCCGGTGTCGGCCACCGCCCGGAAGCTCTGGAGATGGCGCAGCTCCAGATCTGCCCAGTGATCAGTGCTCATGATCAATCATTCAATCACTTCGACTTGCTCTGATCAAGACCCCCGACTACAGTCGATGGCATGGAAATCCTCGCCTTCGTGATTGCCCTCCTGATCTTCGCCGTTCTTTCCGTCGAGCTCGGATCCGACTCCCGTCCGGTGGACGACACCCGTGCGTGGTGGCCCGGCTACCGCTCGGACGAGGTGTATCCGCAGCACCACGCCTGATCCAACCACTCCGGCCGCGGAACAGCCCCTCTGGAACCGCGGCGCGCTCACCCGGTCGGGACGCGGCTGCCACGCGTCTCGACCGGGGCGCGCATCTCATCCACGGAACGTCCCCTCATTCCCGGCACATCCCCCGCATCCCCTGTCCGCCCGCCCCGTGACGCCCGTCCGGACACCCCGGGCGCATCCCGGCCCCGGATCCGTCCCGGTCACCTGACCCCCTGATCCCCCTGACTCGCCAGCCCACGGCCTCCCCGACCCACTGACCGGCCCGCCTGCCGGTCCGCCGGGGCCCACAGCCGGCCGACCCTCCGGCGGCGTACCGTGCGGGTCCCTGCGGGGGCGTGATCCGGCGCCGGGGATCAGATCTCCGGGAGATCGTCGGGCAGCGGCGTCATGGACTCCCAGTCGTCGGCCGACTTCAGGTCCACCGTCAGCGGCACGTCGAGCGGGAGCGCGCCCTCCATCGTCTCGCGGACGACCGGGGCCAGCCGGGCCACCTCGTCGCGCGGGACCTCGAAGAGCAGCTCGTCGTGGACCTGCAGCAGCATCCGCGCGCGGAACCCCTCGCGCCGGAGGCGGTCGGCCATGCGGATCATCGCCAGCTTGATGATGTCCGCAGCGGTCCCCTGGATGGGCATGTTGATGGCCATCCGCTCGCCCGCCGCCCGCAGGTTCGGGTTGCGCTCCTGCAGCTCCGGGATGAAGCGGCGCCGGCCCAGGAGCGTGGTCACGTACCCCTGTGTCCGCGCCACGTCCTTGATGTGGAGCATGTAGTAGCTGATCCCACTGTACGTGGCGAAGTACGTCGTGATGAACTCGCGCGCCTCCTGCTGGGAGATGCCGGCGCGGGTCGACAGCCCGAAGTCGCTCATCCCGTACGCGATCCCGAAGTTGACCATCTTCGCCATGGACCGCTCCGACGGCGTCACGTCCGCGGGGTCCTTGTGCAGGACGCGGGCCGCTGTCGCGCGGTGGATGTCCTCGCCGCGCGCGAACGCCTCGCGCAGGTGCTCGTCGCCGGAGACGTGGGCCAGGATGCGCAGCTCGATCTGGCTGTAGTCGGCCGCGAGAAGGGTGAGGGACGGGTCCCCGGCCACGAAGGCCCGCCGGATGCGCCGCCCGAGCTCGGTGCGAATCGGGATGTTCTGCAGGTTCGGGTCGGACGAGCTGAGGCGCCCGGTGGCGGCCACGGCCTGGTGGAACGTGGTGTGCAGCCGGCCGGTCTCGGGGTCGATCAGGCCGGGCAGCGCGTCCACGTACGTGCTCTTCAGCTTGGTGTAGGCGCGCCAGTCCAGCAGCTTCTCGATCATCGGGTGCGCACCCTTCAGCCCCTCGAGCGTGGCCGCATCGGTGGAGTACCCGGTCTTGGTGCGCTTGCCGGTGGGCAGGTTCAGCTCGTGGAAGAGCACCTGCTCGAGCTGCTTCGGGCTCCCGAGGTTGAACTCGTGTCCCAGGTCCGCGTAGATCTCGGACTCCAGGCGCCCGATCTCCGCGCCGAAGACGCCGCTCATCTCGTCGAGCGCGGTCCGGTCGATCGCAACGCCGGTCGCCTCCATGCCGGCAAGCACCGGGATCAGGGGGAGCTCGATCTCGTCGTACAGTCGGTCGAGCGACTCCGCGACCAGCGCATCCCGCAGTGGACCGCGGACGGCTGCCACCGCCAGCGCCTCGAGAGCCGCGGCATGCCAGGGCTCCAGCCCCGGCGGGGCCGGGAGCTGCAGGTGCAGCCGTTCGAAGGCGATGTCCGCGAGCGGCTGACTGCGCAGCGTGGCGTTGAGGATGTATGCCGCCACCTGGGTGTCGAAGGCGACGGGCGGCAGGGCGATCTCCGACGCCGACCGCTCGGCCCGCGGGTCGACGGCGTCGACGTGCGCGACCAGGACGCGTTTCGCCTCGTGACCGGCGATGGGGCGGCCGGATGCCACGATGGACGCCAGGAACGCCGGCGCGTGGTCGGGACCGGCGGCCAGCACGCGTCCGTCGGTGCCGGCCACGGCGATGCCGAGGATCTCGCCGCGCCGCGGTTCCGGGTGATCGAGGGCGAGGCCCATGGAGAGCTCCGCCTGGGCGTCCAGCCAGACGCCCAGCGACGCCGGGTCGCCATCGAAGCGCTCGATCCGCGCCGGGTCCGCCAGCGCCGCCTCGAGCGCAGGGACCGGGTCCATCCGCTCGGGGGCGGGGCGCGGCCCCTCGACTCCGGGCCCTTCGTGGACCCGACCCGCCGCCGCCGGCCCCGCCGATCCCGGGCCGCCGGCCAGCGCGTCGAAGTCGAGCGTCAGCTGGAGCCCCGGCGGGGCGCCCTCCATCCCGGGCCGTGCGCCCGCGCGCTCGCGTCCCGGGACGATCGCGGCGGCGACGGGACCGGCCTCGTCGGCGGCACGCAGCAGGTCGCCGCGTCCACGGGCGCCCTCCCCGGCGAGCGGCGGGAGTCGCTCGATCAGCGAGCGGAACTCGTACTCCCGGAAGAGCCGCAGCACCTCGTCACGGTCGTAGTCGCCGATGCGTGCGTCGTCCAGCCGCAGCTCGACAGGGAGGTCGCGGTGGATCGTCACGAGCTCGCGCGAGGCGAGCACCTGGTCGCGGTGCTCCGCCAGGCGCGTGCGCAGGGATTCCGGGCGCACCTCGTCCAGGCGCTGGTAGGCGCCGTCGAGCGTCCCGAAGTCCTGGAGCAGCTTCGCGGCGGTCTTGTCGCCGACGCCCGGAACCCCGGGGATGTTGTCGGTCGTGTCGCCCTTCAGCGCCTTGAAGTCGATCATCTGCCCGGGCGAGAGCCCGTACCGCTCGTGCACCCGGGCGGGATCGTAGGTCACGGTCATCTGGACCCCGCCGCGGGTCGTCATCACGTGCGTCTGTTCGGTGACGAGCTGCAGCATGTCCAGGTCGCCGGAAACGATGGTGGTCTGGAGGCCGCGCTCCTCGGCCTGCCGGCTGAGCGTGCCGATCACGTCGTCCGCCTCGAACCCCTGCATCTCGCAGATGGGGATGCGGAACGCCTCGACCATCTCGCGCACGCGGGGGAACTGGTCGCGCAGGTCGTCCGGCATCCGCTGGCGGGTGGCCTTGTAGTCGGCGAAGGCCTCGTGTCGGAACGTGGGCCCGGAGAGATCGAAGGCGCAGATCACGTAGTCCGGGTTCACGTCCTGGAAGCCGCGCAGCACGATCGACCAGAACCCGAAGATCGCGTTGACCAGGAGTCCCCGGCTGGTGGTGAGCGGCGTGTTGATCAGCGCGAAGTAGCCCCGGTAGATGAGGCCGTTCGCGTCGAGCAGCATCAGGCGTTCCATGGGGGCCTCGCAGGGCGGCGGACGGATCCGATCGATTGTACGGCCCGGCCGGTGGCTGACCGGCCTGCCGGCGGAGGCGCGCCGGGCCGCGCCGGCCGCCGCGCAGCGCTGCCGCACGGCGGCCTCGGCTGGCGCGCGGCGGGGGT
>JAJYKX010000290.1 GCA_021788175.1 Chloroflexota bacterium | reverse complement strand
ACACCTCCGCGGCGCGCTCGTGCTGTCCGCTGTTGTAGCAGGCCCGCCCGAGTGCCTCGATGATGGATCCGCGCCGCGGTTCGAGCCGGGCCGCCCGCTCGAGGAGGACGGCCGCCTGCGCGTAGTGCCGCCGGCGCATCAACGCGTGGCCCCGCTGGAGCAGCCCGTACGCGGTCTCGCGCTCCATCAGCTCGGCGACCGCCCGCTCCTCGCTGGTCATGGGCGCAGCCTCTCCGCCGCCTTCCTCGCCCGGAGAGCCGGAGGGGCCGGCACCGGTGGGCGTGGGGTTCTGCTCGTCGGAGCGCTCGTGGTCGGGCCGTGCGTCGTCGCCGGGCCCCGCGTCGTCGTCGGGCCGTGCGTCGTCCGTGCCATCGTCGGGCGCGGGAGTCCGCTCGCTCATCCCGGAATCCTCCCACGCCTCCGGCATTGCGTCCCGCATGCGTCCCTGGCGCCCTGCCGCTTCGGCCGGGCACCAGCGTGGTGGGCCCCGGCCATGTCGACCTCCGGCCGGGCCAATGCAACCGCCGCCCCGGCCATGTCGACCGCCGGCCGGGCCAATGCAACCGCCGCCCCGGCCATGTCGACCGCCGGCCGGGCCAATGCAACCGCCGCCCCGGCCATGTCGACCGCCGGCCAGGCCACGTCAACCGCCGGCCGGGCCACGTCAACCCCCGGCCAGGCCACCGCCGTCGACCACGAGCGTGGTGCCGGTCACGTACGCGGCCTCGTCCGAGGCGAGGTACAGGATCGACGCCGCGATCTCCTCCGGGGTGCCGACCCGGCCCAGCGGCCGACCCGCCGCCGATTCGGCGATCCCCTCCCGCGCCGGCACTCCAAGCTGGCGAAACTCGTCGCGGAGCAGGGCGGTATCGGTGTCTCCCGGGCACACGCAGTTCACCCGGATTCCCTCCGGTCCGTGGTCGATCGCCAGGGCCCGCGTGAGGTTGACCACGGCGGCCTTTGTCGCGGCGTAGCTCACCGAGCGTGGGCCGGCGACCAGGCCCCAGCCGGATCCGAGCGTGACGATCGCACCGCCGCCGCGCTCACGCATCCGCGGGATGGCCGCGCGGCAGCAGCGGAACACTGCGGTCAGGTTCACCGCGAGGACCTCGTCCCACTCGGCGTCGCTCGTCTCGATCGCCGTGTGGCGCCGGATGACGCCGGCCGCGGTCACCAGCACGTCGAGCCCCCCGAACGCCGTCGCCACCGCATCGACCGCCCGGGCCGGCGCATCGGGGTGCACCAGGTCGAGCGGGAGGGACAGCGCCCGTCCTCCCGCACCGGCGATCGCCGCCAAGACCCGCGCGAGCCCGGCCTCGTCGCGGTCGGCCAGCCCCACGGCCGCTCCCTCGGCCGCAAACCGGATCGCCGTCGCCGCACCGATCCCGGACGCTGCCCCGGTCACCAGCGCGATCCGACCCGCCAGCAGACCCGATGTGGCTGGCACGCGTCCCTCCCTCTCCCCGCCGGCACCGGAACCGCCGTGAGCCCCGGCAGACAGGCCGAATCCCGGCACACTCAGCCGGCCGAACCGGGATACTACTCGTCGTCCCACACGATCCGCCCCGCCCGAGGACGGGCAGCCGCATCGGAGGGTGCAACGCATGGGAGAGACCCTGGAATCGGCGGGGATCCGGCATCGCGTCGTGGTGACGGGCGGCGCGAGCGGGATCGGCCTGGCCACCGCGAAGCGCTTCCTGGACGACGGGGCGCGCGTCGTCGCGATCGACATCGATTCGGAGGCCCTCGAGCGCGCCCGTGACGACCTGCCCGGGCTCGACGGCGTACCCGCGGACGTCAGCGACGCGGCGCAGGTCGAGGCCGCGTTCGCCGAGGTCGACCGGCTCATGGGCGGCGTGGACGTGCTGGTCGCGAACGCGGGCATCAGCGTCCGCCGGCGGTTCCTCGACATCGAGCCCGCGCAGTGGGCGCGGGTCATCGGGGTCAACCTCACCGGCGCCTTCCTGTGTGCCCAGGCGGCCATCCGCCGGATGGCGGCACAGGGCTCCGGCGTGGTCCTCTTCACCTCGTCCACCAACGGGCTCGACGGACACCCCCTCTATGCCGACTACAACGCGTCCAAGGCGGGGATCAACCTGCTGATGAAGACCATCGCCCTGGAGCACGCTCCGTGGCTCCGCTCGAACGCCGTGTGCCCCGGCTACGTGCTGACTCCCATGCAGCAGTCGGAATACACGCCGGAGATGCTCGAGGCGGTCAACCGGCAGATCCCGATGGGACGCCACGCCCGCCCGGACGAGATCGCCGCATTGTTCGCGTTCCTCGCATCGGACGAGGCGGCGTACATCACCGGCCAGTGCATCAGCATCGACGGGGGCGAGACCGCATGAGCACGGGGCGCGACGCAGTTCACCCGTACATCCCCAGCAGCGTCCCCGCGATGCGGGACGCGATGCTGCGCACCATCGGCGTCCGTGACGTGGACGAGCTCTACGCGGACATCCCCCCGGCGCTGCGGCTGGAGCGGCCCCTGCGGCTGCCGGAGCCGCTCGCCTCGGAACACGACCTGCGCCGGCACGTGGACGCGCT
>JAJYKX010000078.1 GCA_021788175.1 Chloroflexota bacterium | reverse complement strand
GTCATGCGCATCCCTCAGCCCCGATCGTCCGGGACGGTGGCCGGCTCGCCCGGTCTCCAGCTCGCGACGTCGAAGATGGCGGTGGGCTCCTCGACGCCCAGCATCCCGGCCGCCGACTCGACGGGGGCGCTCCGCCGCCGGAGCGACTCGAGGGCCACGTCGTCGCCCACGTCGTGGCCGGCCTCCTCGGAGAGGAGCCAGCGGACCTCCAGCAGGTCGCAGTAGGCCTGCACCAGGTCGGTGACGGGCAGGTCGAGCGTGGCGAGGCGGGCGAGCGCCGGCCGCACCACCGTTGCCATCCAGTCCTCGGCCACCCATGCGAGGAGCACGTCGGCCCCCAGCTCGAGCACCCGGCGGGCCCGGTATGCGTGCAGGTCGTTCAGGAGGATCGTCGCCTGGCCCTCGCCGACCTCCATCCCGGTCAGCCGTTGCAGCTCGGCGGCATGGAACCGGCGCCCGGCCACCACGACCCGCAGCCGCAGCCGGCTCGGCTCCCCCGGGGCGGTTCGCTCGCCCTCGTCTGCGCCGTCCGCGACGCCGACCTGCGCGGGCTCGAACGCGAGCTCGTCCACCGCGAACCCCAGGTCGTTCAGCCGGCGCACCCGCGCCTCCACCTCGTGGCGCTGTTCCGGCCCGATCAGGTCCTCCCGGTGCAACTCGTCCCACAGGGAGCGGTAGCTCTGGGCGACGCGCTCGGCGGCCTCGAAGTCCTCGTCGATCAGCTCGCTCGGGCGCCCGATCTGCGCCCCGATGTCGGCGAGGTCCCCGGCCACGTTCTCCACCAGGATGTCCAGGTCGTACTCGCGCTGGCCGTCGCTCAGCGAGGGGTGGATCTCGCTGGTCTCGGCGTCCACGAGGAACGCCTGCAGCGCCTGGCCGTCGCGCCGGAAGAGCGTGTTCGCCAGCGAGCAGTCGCCCCAGAACGTCCCGTTCCGGTGGAGCTCCACCATGAGCGACGCCATCGCGTCGAGCAGGCGGTCCCGGTGCTTGCGAGCCTCCGGGGGCAGCCGGCGGAAGAGGCGCCGGAACTGGAAGGACCCCACCAGGTAGTCGGTCACCAGGATCGCGCTCTCCTGGTCGTCGCGCTCCACCAGGCCGAGCGCGCGTACCGCCGGGAAGTCGCGCCGCTCGAGCTCCCGGAGGTTCTCGTACTCCCGCCGCGCGACGAGGACGGGCATCTCCTTCAGGGCGTAGAGGGTGCCGTCCAACTCGACGAACCGGACCACGTGCCGGCTGGCGCCGACCGGCAGCTCACGGAAGGTGATGCCCTCGGCCGGCCACTCGGCCAGCGGGCGCAGCCATGGAAGCGAGAGCATCGACGCCGTGGCGCTGCGCAGGCGGATGGAGATGGGCGACATCGTGCCCGAGTCTACCCGGGGCCGGGATCGGATCCCCGGTGCGAGACCGATGACCCTGGACGCGATCCCCGGGGGATCAGGCCTTCAGGGTGATCTCTCCACCCTGGATGGTGATGGGCAGCTCGGTGAGCGGGATGTTGGTGGGACCGGCCACCGGCTGCCCGTTGTGGCGCGGGTCGTACTCGGCGCCGTGGCACGGGCAGATCAGCAGCCCGGCCTGCGGGTCGTAGCCCACCGTGCACCCGGCGTGCGTGCAGATGGCGTCGAACGCCGCGAACTGGCTGTTCCCCAGCGACACCACGATCCCCGGGTCACCAGGGGAGGCGTTGCCGATGGCGATCGGCACCTGGAAGCCGAAGGCGCCGGCCTGGGCGACCGCCGCGGTGCTTGCGATGGCGAGCTGGTTCGCGCTCCCGGACTGCCCGGAGGCTCCCGACGGGGCGGACGACGCCGACGTGCCGGCGGCTGCGCCGGCGCCCGGCGACGCCGCGCCGCCGACGGTCCCGGCACCGGCCCCCGCGCCGACCGGCGCGGCCGACACCGGCATCAGCAGATCACGGACCGGCCGCACCACCGTCCCGATGACGAGTGCCCCGACGGCCACGGCGCCGACCTGCAGGAGCTGCCGGCGCTCCGGCGACATCGGGGCGGTCCCCGCCACCTGGCGTCCGGTGCGCGAGCGCGGCGCAAACTGCCGCTCGAGCCAGGGGCCCAGGACGTAGCGGTCGCCGTGGCCCGCCAGGGCCAGCGTCACGAAGCCGAACCCGTACGGCAGGTCCTGCCCGAAGTAGTAGGGATGCACGTTCCAGGAGGCGGTCAGGAAGAAGAGGAGCGACAGCAGCGCGCCGCCCACGGCCCCGGCGCGGAATGCCAGCCCGGTGAGGAGCGCCAGCCCCACCGCGATCTCGGCGAGGGCGATGGTGAGGCCCATCAGCCAGGCGTTCGGCTCGGCGATGGTGGTGATCAGCGGCGCGAGCGGCGAGGTGCGGGCATAGCCCTGGAGTTGCGCCAGGATGCTCGTCGGCGAGGAGAGATCCAGGAAGGCCGTGTCGAGCGCGATCTTATCGATCCCCGCGTAGAGGAACGTGAAGCCCACGAAGAACCGGAGCGGAAGCAGCGCACCCACCGGGATCCACCCGACCGACGAGCCGCCGCGGTCGCCCGCCTGGCCCGTCCGGGGACCGCGCTGGCTGCGGACGGGCGACGGCTGGCGGACGCCGGGTGCCTCGCGGTCGCCCGGGCCGGCAGCGAGGCCCGGCCTCGTGCCGGCCTCGGGGGCGGAGCCCGGCGCCGATGCCCCGCCACCGTAGGGCTCGAAGATGCGCCTGCTGCTGCCCCGTCTCGAACGCGCCAAAACCTGGCCCTCCATGCGTGGTTGGGTGGGGAGTCTGGCAGCTGCAGGTTGCGACGGCGCGGCGAGCAGATGAAGGTTTCACCACGGACGGCAGCGAATAACAAGGGGCCTAGCCGGACCCAGGCCCGGGACCGTCAGATCCGGCGGCGCAGATAGATCGCGACGCCCTGCTCGTACCCTACCGACTCGTAGAGCTGGAGGGCGTCGGGACGGTGCCAGCCCGCCGTCACCTCGATGAACGCGCAGCCGGCCTCGCGGGCATGCCGCTCGGCCGCCTCCATCAGCTGATGCCCGAACCCGCGCTCGCGGACGCCTTCGTCCACCACGAGGGCGAGCACGCGTGCGATGCGGTCGGCGTGCTCGAACCGCGGCATCACGTGGACCGCCACGAACGCCACGACCTCGCCCTTCGCCGTCGCGACCAGGACGGCCGATCGCCCGTCGTCCCAGGCGGCGAGCCGCTCCACGATGTCCGATGCACCCGCCGGGTAGCCCTCGGCGGTGAGCAGCGCCGCGATCGCGGGCGCGTCGTCGGGCGTGGCAGCCCGCAGGGGCGTCTCGGTTGCGTCGGTCATGGCCGTCCCCCGGCCCGCGGCCAGCGACCCGTCACGTGGATCGGACGCGGCTGCGCGGGCATGAACCAGGTGCGCGTCCCCAGGAGTGCCGCGAGCACCACCGCGGGGACCACCAGGTTGGCCGCGAAGAAGCCCCAGAAGCCCGGATCCCCCAGCGGGGCGCCGGGGCGGAGCAGCCCGAGATCCACGATCCCGGAGATCAGGTAGGAGACGCAGGCGATCACGGCGATGCCCCAGCCGATGACCCGGCGGCCCGGCAGGCCGATCGCGCCGAGGAGCGCGAGGATGGCGAAGAGGGCCGGCCAGAGCGGCGACGGCGGAGAGACGGCGACCGTGTCCGGCATCGGGATGGCGGGCACGCCGCCGTGCAGGATCGCGATCGTGTCGGCCAGCCCGAGCGCTGCGCGGGCCAGCAGCGCCAGCGCGAGCACCACGAGGAACGCGCGACTGTGGCGCCGTGCGAGTGCATCCACAGCCATGCACCGTAGCACCGCTCGTCAAACCGGGTCCCCCGAAGGCGCATGCGCCGCCACCCGGCGCCGGGGATGCCGCTACCGATGCGCGCAGATGCTGCCGCGGCGCGCGCGGCTGCTGCCAGCTGCGCGCGGGCACGGGGTCCGTCCGGAGTGCCATCCCTGCCGGAGTCCGGCGACCGCGCGGTACCATGCAGCGCGCAGAGGCCTGCCCGCGCCACTGGGCGGCGCGCGCATCCGCCCCGCGTCGTCGATCGAAGGAACCGGTGATGGATCGTCTCGCGCGTCCCGTCGGCCTCGGGCTCGCCGCCCGCGGCGAGGTGGACGAGGTCGTCTCGTGGAGTGCACAGGCCCGGGCCGCTGGCCTCGATTCGGTCTGGATCCACGACAGCTACTTCGAGCGCGACGCCGTCACGTTCGTCAGCGCGATCGCCTCGCACCTGGGCGCCGACGAGACGCCGGACGGATTCCGGATCGCGCTCGGCGCGGTGAACCCGTACACGCGCCATCCCGTGGCCCTGGCCATGACCGGCTCCGCGCTCGACGAGATGGCGCCGGGCCGTATCGTGATGGGCCTCGGCACCGGCCTGCCGCTCCGGCTGAAGCAGATGGGGATCCCCTACTCGCCCACCGACGCGGTCGAGCGGGTGAGCACGGCCATGGACCAGCTGCGCACCCTGTGGGCGGGCGAGCGGCTCCCGTCCGCCACGCCGGGGCTGCCGCCCATCCAGCCGATGTTCGAGCCGCCCCACCGGATCCCGCTGGTGATCGCCGCCTACCGGAAGGAGTTCGTGGCCCTCGCCGGCCAGAAGGCGGATGGCTACCTGGCGCGACCTGCCGAGTCGATCCCCTCGCTGCGCGGCATCATCGAGCGGCTGCGGGCAGCCGCCACCGCGGCCGGCCGGGACGCCGCCTCCATCGAGTCGGCGGGGTACCTGCTCTCGCTGGTGGATCGCACGCGCCGCGAGGCGCTCAACCGGGCGAAGCGCGAACCCTTCGTCATCTACATGCTCTCGGTGCTCAGTGACATCTCGCTGGCGCGGGCCGGGTTCGAGCGCGAGCTGCGGGACCGGGTGGCCGCCGCGTGGCGCGCAGAGGACTACCACGAGGCCGCCAAGCTGATCCCCGACGAGCTGCTGGACGCGTTCATGCTCTGCGGCACCCGCGAGGACGTCGCCGCGAAGGCGATGGCGTTCCACGCGGAGGCCGGGCTCGATCTTCCGCTGCTGCAACCGGTCCTCCAGGAGGAGCGGCAGGTCGCCGAGCTGATCGCCACCGCGGCGCTCTACGCGAAGCTCCCCGAACCGGCCACCTCCCGCGCCGCCGACCGCGTCGCCTCCGGGTCGGCCGAGGGGCTCGGCGTGCCGGTGCTTGCCGGCGTGGCGCCGGTGGCAGTGGGCGCCGGGGACGGCGGAGCCGGCGGCGGGGCCCACGGGATGAGCGGCGCCGGGGTAGCTGCCGGCACACAGGATGCGGCCGGCGACGGCGCGGGCGTCGGGCCCGGGCGAGGCCTCGCGAACGACCGCTCCCTGGGCGTGGGGCCGTGGCTGTGGCGGCGGGTCACGGCGACCTGGGAGATCCTGCGGCCGTTCGCCTACACGGCATCCGCGGTCCCCGTGGCTGCCGGGGGCGCGCTCGCTTTCGTGGACGGGCGCTTCGATCCCGGTCTCTTCCTGCTCGCGCTCGCGGGCGGGATGCTCCTGCACTCGGGGACCAACATCGTCAACGAGATCTACGACGTCCGGCAGGGCGTGGACACGATCACCTCGCCGCGGGCCAGCCACGCCATCGTGAAGGGCCGCATCAGCGAGCGGGGGGCGTACGGGCTCGCGATCGCCGCCTTCGCCATCGCGTCGATCCTGGGCGTCGCGCTGATCGTCGCGCGCGGGCTCCCCATCGCCGCGCTCGGCGTGCTCGGCCTGGCGGCCGGGTACTTCTACACGGCCCCGCCCTTCCAGTACAAGTACCGAGCGCTGGGCGTGCCGCTCGTCTTCGTCCTGATGGGCCCGATCATGACCATGGGCGGCTACTTCGCCGCGTCCGGGACCTGGTCGATCAACGCGCTCGTGCTCTCCGTGCCGGTGGGCTGCCTGGTGGCGGCGATCCTGCACGGCAACGAGTGGCGGGACATCAGCGAGGACACCCGGGCCGGCATCGTCACGCTCTCGTCGCGGATCGGCAAGGAGTTCGCGCACTACGCGTACCTGGGACTGATCCTCGCCGCCTACATGACGCTCGCGGTCGCGGTCGCCCTCCGGCTGGTGCCGATCGGGGCGCTGGCGGCGATCCTGTCGCTGCCGTTCCTGGCCCAGGTGCTCCGCTCGGCGGAGCTCGGCGCGACGGGACAGGCGCGGGCCATCGCGATGATCGACCTGCAGACCGCGCGCCTCCACTTCGCGTTCGGCACACTGCTCGTGCTGGGCGTCGCGGTGAGCGCCTATCTGCGCTGAGCACGAGGAGGAGACCGCCCATGGGTCGCACGGTCGGTCGGGGCTCCCGCATCGCCCGCGGCCTGGCCCGGCGCCAGCGGGCGCGGCGGCTCGCCCTCGCGTCCGCCTCCGCGGCCGCGGCGCTGGCGTCGGAGGCAGCGCGGCTGCGTGTCGAATCCGAGGCCCTGGGAGCGCAGCTGCGGGCAGAGTCCGAGGCGCTGGCCGCGCAGCTGCGGGCGGAGTCCGGAGCCCTTGCCGGGCAGCTGCGCACCGGATCGGCAGTCCTGGCGGGGCAGGTGCGCACCGAATCGGCCGCGCTCGCTGCGAGGCTCGCGCCGGTGGTCGAGGAGGCCCGACGGACCGTGGCCGTGGCGGAGGCGCGCGTGCGTCCGGCCATCCCCGATGCCCGCCCGACGATCCTCGAGGCCCGGCCGGCCGAGGCCGCGCAGCGCCTGGAGGCCCTGGTCGCCGACACGGGCCGGCTGGCCGACCGTGCCACCGCCCTCGCGGATCGGGTGCGACGCGCCACCGCAGAGGCCACCGCCGCGATCGGCGCCGGCGCCACGCTTCCCGTGCCCCGCCGCCCTGCCAGGGGCCCGGTCCCGTCCGCTCCCTCCCTGTCGACCCCAACCGCGCCCTCCCTGGACGATGCCCCAGGGCTGGGACCCCTGGCCCTCGGGTTGGGCGCCGCGCAGGCGTGCTTCGCCGCCACGTTCCGCGGCCCGCGGGCCCGCTTCTGGGACCGCATGACCCTCACCGGGCTGGCCCTGGGCGGCTACGCCCTCGCGGTCCGGCCCTCGCTGCGCGGCACGCGGATCCGGCCCTCGCACGTCGTCGCCGGCGCCGCATCGGCGGCGGTCCTGTACGGCACCTTCGCCGTGGGGGACCGGCTCGCGCGGCGGATCGTGCCGTCGGCACCCGGCGACATCGCCGAGATCTACGCGCTGCGCGACCTGCGACCGCGCGGCGAGATCGCGCTGCGGCTGGTCACGGTCATCGGTCCGGCCGAGGAGCTCTTCTGGCGCGGACTGGTCCAGGGCGCCCTGATGGCCCGCTTCGGTCGCTGGCCCGGCGCGGCCATGGCGGCGGCCGCCTACGGCGGCGTCCACGTGGTGACCGGCAACTTCACGCTCTTCGGCGCGGCCGGGATCGCCGGCACGCACTGGTGCGCCCTCTACGCCGCCGGCGTGCCCCTGGGCGCGCTGATCGTCAGCCACCAGCTGTGGGACGTCTGGATCTTCCTGCTCCAGCCCACCAGCGAAGTGGCGCCCCGCGCGATCGACTGACGCGTCCCGAACAGGAGGCCTCGATGCAGTCGAGCCTGGAGATCGCCCGATCGGTCACCCCTCGCCCCATCGTCGACGTCGCCCGCGAGCTGGGCCTGCGCGACGACGAGATCGAGCTCTACGGGCCGACGAAGGCGAAGGTCCGGCTGGAGGGGATCCACCGGCTGGAGGCGGAGGCCCTGGCCGCCGGGCACCGGGGGAAGTACGTGGTGGTCACCGCGATCACTCCCACCCCGCTGGGCGAGGGCAAGACCACCACCACCGTGGGCCTGGCGCAGGGGCTCAACCGGATCGGCCACCGCGCCGCGGTCGCCATCCGGCAGCCATCCCTGGGCCCCGTCTTCGGGATCAAGGGCGGCGCGGCCGGAGGCGGGTGGAGCCAGGTCATCCCGATGGAGGACTTCAACCTCCACCTGACCGGCGACAACCACGCGGTGGGCGCCGCGCACAACCTGGCGGCCGCCTTCCTGGACAACTCGATCGCCCACGGCAACCCGCTCGGCATCGACCCGCTCTCCATCCTCTGGCCGCGGGTGGTGGACATCTCCGACCGGGCGATCCGGCACGCGGTGGTGGGCCTGGGCGGCCACGAGAACGGCTATCCGCGCGAGGCGGAGTGGCAGATCACCGTCGCCTCCGAGGTGATGGCGGTCCTGGCGCTGGCGAGCGACCTGCAGGACCTGCGCGCGCGGCTGGGGCGGATCGTCCTGGCGAGCACGTACGACGGCCGGCCGGTGACCACCGAGGAGCTGGGCGTGGCGGGGGCCATGACGGTCCTGCTGCGCGACGCCATCAAGCCGAATCTCCTCCAGACGCTGGAGGGCGGCCCGGCCTTCGTCCACTGTGGTCCGTTCGCCAACATCGCGCACGGCAACTCGAGCATCCTGGCCGATCGGCTGGCCCTGGCCAGCTGCGACATCGTCTGCACGGAGGCCGGCTTCGGCGCGGACCTGGGGGCCGAGAAGTTCTTCGACATCAAGTGCCGCGCCTCGGGCCTCCGCCCTGACGCCGCGGTCCTGGTCACCACGGTGCGCGCCCTCAAGATGCACGGCGGCGTGGGACGCGTGGTGGCCGGCCGGCCCCTCGACCCGGCCCTCACCACGGAGAACGTCGAGGCGGTCCGCCGCGGCTGCGCGAACCTCGCCGCCCAGGTCGAGGTGGTCCGCCAGTACGCCGTGCCGGTCGTGGTGGCCATCAACAGCTACCCCACGGATACCCCCGCGGAGGTGGAAGCCGTCCGCGAGGCCGCCCTGGCGGCGGGCGCCCGCGGGGTGGCGGTGGCCGACCATTTCGCCCGCGGCGGCGCCGGCGCCGAGATCCTCGCGGCCGAGGTGTGGGAGGCCGCCTGCGAGGGGGCGCCCGACTTCCGGTTCCTCTACCCGGATGACCTTCCGCTCCGCGAGAAGATCGAGGCGATCGCGGTCCGGGTGTACGGGGCCTCCGGCGTCGACGAGCTTCCGGCGGCGACGAAGGCGCTTGACGCCTACGAGCGGCTGGGGTTCGGCAACCTGCCGGTCTGCATGGCCAAGACCCACCTGTCGCTCAGTCACGACCCGGCGCGCAAGGGGCGGCCGTCGGGTTTCCGGGTCCCGATCCGGGAGGTTCGCCTCTCGGCGGGCGCCGGGTTCGTCACGCCGCTCCTGGGCGAGATGCGGACCATGCCGGGGCTCCCCTCGCACCCGGCGGGGGAGAAGATCGACATCGACGAGAACGGGGAGATCGTGGGGCTCTTCTGAGGGGAGCGCGCTGCAGCTGTGCGGCCGGCGGTGGCCGCCGCACGAGGAGGCGATCATGGCAGACGTACCTGTATCTGCCGCCGACCTGCGGCGGTTCGGGCTGTTCGCGGACCAGCCGGACGCCGAGCTGGACGCCCTGGCCGCCGATGCACGGCGTCGCCGACTCGTCGACCGGGAGATCCTGACGCTGGCGGGCCAGCCCGCCACCGCGGTCGACCTCGTGGCCGTCGGCAGGCTCGGCCTGTCGGTCGAGCACGAGGGCCGTTCCGTCCTGGTCATGACGCTGGGCCCGGGCGAGCTGCTCGGTTGGAGCGTCCTGCGCGAGGACCCGACGGCGCTGGCGACGGCCCGGTCGGTGGGCCCGACGGAGGTGATCGAGATCCCCGCCGGGCGCATCCTCGACGCGGTCACCGGGTGCACGCCCACGGCCCGCACGCTGGTGCAGCGCCTCTTCGGCGCCGCCGCGGCGGACCTGCAGGCGACGCGTGAGCAGCTGCTCCGCCTGGGCCGGGAGGGGGTCATCACCGCCGGGTAGGCGGTCCGCCGGGTAGACGGAGGTCCGTGCCGGCGCCGACACGGCGGGCTCACCGGTCGCACGCGGCGGAGATCAGCGGCCGGCCCGGGGACCGGCCATCGCGCGCCGACGCCCCGGGAGCGACGCGCGCACGCGGTCGCGGAGATCCGCGGCCGTCCTGCGGGTCGGTCAGCCCTCCGCCAGCACCGTCCTGGCCACGCGCCGCGCCAGCGTCATCGCCGTGACCATCGGGTTGACGCCGGACGCCGTCGGGAAGAGCGACGTGTCGGCCACGTACAGCCCCGGCACGACACCGCCGGAGGTGCCGGCTCGCACGCGCCCCCACGGGTCGCAGGCGCTGGTCCGCGGGTCCGCGCCCGCACGGGCCGTGCCCATCTGGTGCGCGGAGAAGAGAAAGCCGCGGTTGGGGGCGAAGTCGAATGCCGCGAGCCTCCGCAGGTACGCGTCCCAGGCAGGCGCGCCGATGGAAGATCCCCCGCGCGCGGGCGCGAGCTGGAGCGAGGCGGGCGGCGTCCCGAGCGCCATCAGCTCGACCGCGCCGGCGGCGCGGGCCAGCCGCGCGATCTCGACCAGCGCCCGCCGGGCCGTCCGCGCGTCCTCCGCCGCGAGCCGGTAGTCGATGCGCACCCGCCCGTCGCGCGCAGGCCGCACGCGGCCGGATCCCGCGTCCCGGACGATCCCGATGAGGGGCGCATAGGAGCGGACGAGCGTCATGCGGGCCGCATGGTCCGCTGCCCCGGCCCAGGGGAACGCCATCGCCACCAGGCCGGGATGGGCGGGCGCGGACTCCACCAGGAAGCCCCCGTGCGCGGGTCCGTGGTGCTCGCGGTCGGCGGGCCCCGGACGCAGGAACTGGGCGGAGCCCGCGCCCTGCATCGTCCCCCGCCACATCTCGACCGGCCACGGCATCCGGCCTGCGACCACGGCCACGGGGTGCAGCCGCAGGTTGGCCCCGACGGCGGGGTGGGCGACGCCGCTGACCGCGAGGATGGCCGGGGTGCGCAGGGTGCCCGCCGACAGCACCGTCTGCCGCGCGCGCACCTCGAAGGGACGGGTCGACCCGTCGGCGACGACGACCCGGCCGCGCACGCCGGCGGCTCTCCCCTGCTCGATCAGCACGCGCTCCACGCGGGCGCGAACGAGGAAGCGCGCGCCGTGGCCGGCGGCCGCGGCGAGGTGCGCTCGCGGCCCCGACCGCTTCGAGCCCCGGCGGCATCCGAACCCGCAGCCCCCGCAGTCACCGCACCCCGCCGCGTCCCGCATCAGGGGCGCCGCGTCCCATCCCAGGCCGGCCGCGCCGTCCAGGATGACCCGGTCCTTGGGCGGGATCCCGGGCGGCGGTGAGACGCCGAGCTCGGCCTGCAGTGCTGCCACGTCGGCGGCCGTCTCCGGTCCGTCGAACCCCTCGAGGCCGTGCCCGGCCGCCCACTCCGCGCGCAGCCAGTCCGGCGGCGCGAGGCAGGTTGCCCAGTTCACGACCGTGCCGCCACCCAGCGTGGATCCGGCGAGGATCGCCACGCCCAGGTCGGCCGTGGCCGTCATGCCCTGGTCCAGGTAGAGCCGGTCGAATCCTTCCAGTTCGCCCGCAGGCATGCGGGTCTCGGGCGCGTAGTCGCCCGTCTCCACCACCAGCACGCTCCGCCCGGCGGCCGCGAGCGCCGCGGCCATGACGCCGCCACCGGATCCGCTGCCGGCCACCACCACGTCGGCCTCCAGCACGAGCGGTTCGCGCGCGGCGGCGACCTCCAGCGGGTGCACGGCAGGGGACGCCGGCGTGACGGGCTCGTCGGCCGGCCGGTAGCCGATCCGCGCCCAGAGCGGGTTCCCGTTCCCGCCGGCCGGGCCCGGGTCCGCGTAGGCCAGGAAGCACGCCAGGCGCTTGAGCACCTGGAACGCGGTACGGCGGGAGCCCAGGCGGCTGGTCGCCCAGCGCCGCAGGAGCGCCTCGCGTCGCTCCGGGTGCAGGTCGCGGAACCGGACCGCGCCCTCGCCCAGGAGCAGGTTCGCGGGCCGCGTGTCGACCGCCCGGAGGACGCGCCGGAGGGTCCGCACATCGCGCGGGTCGGCCACCTCGGACAGGAGCGCGGCCGCCATCGTGGCGCGGCGGATGGCGCCGCCGGTGACGAACGTCTCGAAGACGGCGGCCAGTCGCGCCAGGTCGCGGGCGGACCAGTCGGGCGGCGCGACGGGCTCGCCGGGTGCCTGCGGTCCGGGACGCTCGCCCGTCATCCCCGCGCGAATCCCTGCGCCGGGACCGGCGGGCAGCGCAGCGGCCGGTCCTCGCGGTAGCCCAGCAGGTAGTCGGCCTGGATCAGGGTGTGGAGCTGGCTCGTCCCCTCGTAGATGACGGCAGCCTTCGCGTTGCGCAGATAGCGCTCCACCGGGTACTCGTTCGAGTAGCCGTACGCGCCGTGGACCTGGATCGCGTCGAGCGCGGAGGCCACCGCGTGCTCGGTGCAGAACCACTTCGCCAGGCTGGTCTCGCGCGTGTTGCGCAGGCCACGGTTCTTGAGGGCCGCCGCCTGCCAGCAGAGGAGCCGGCCCGCCTCGATCCCCTGCCCCATCTTCGCGATCATCTGCTTGACCAGCTGGTGCTGCCCGATCTCGCGTCCGAAGGTGTGCCGCTCGTGGGCGTACTTGAGCGACGCGTCCAGGCACGCCTGCGCGAGGCCGACGGCGCCGGTGGCCACCGTGTAGCGCCCCTGGTCGATGGCGCTCATGGCGATCAGGAAGCCCTCCCCCTCCTCGCCGACCCGGTTCTCGACGGGGACGCGCACGTCGTCGAAGAAGAGGGTGCCGGTGTTGCCGGCGTGGATCCCCATCTTGCCGTGGATGGTCCCGGTGCTGAACCCGGGCATGCCGCGCTCCACGATGAACGCGGTGATCCCGCGGTGCCCCAGCGCGCGGTCGAGCGT
>JAJYKX010000077.1:11236-12666 GCA_021788175.1 Chloroflexota bacterium | reverse complement strand
CCCCGGTCCGGCCTGACCCGCCTCAGCGCAGCAGGCCGAACGCGCCGAGCGCGCTCCAGAGGCCCATGGCGAGCAGCCCGAGGGTGACCGTCCACGAGATCGTCGTGCGGACCGGTCCGTTGGCGAGGGGGCCGAGGACGGCGCGGTCGCCGGAGAGACGCACCAGGAAGGCGAGGGGGATCGCCAGCACCACCACGTTCAGGATCATGGCGTCGATGACGACCGTCACCAGGTCGCGGGCGACCAGGGCCACGATGGCCGCGGGGACCACCTCGACGAGGTAGAGCAGGTAGAAGAGGGGGGCCTGGCGGACCGGGAGGTTCAGGCTGTGGGGCCAGCGGAAGAGCTCGGCCCAGGCCCACGCAGAGGAGAGCGAGATGACCACGGCAGCAAGGAGCCCGGCCCCCACCATGCCCACCGCGATGAGGAGCGCGGGCACCCCCGTGGCCAGCCGCTCCAGGCCGGCCGGCAGCGCGCCCGCCAGGGACCCGGCCGGGCCACCGGCGCCGGTCATGGCCGCCGCCGCGGCCACCACCACGGCGGCCATCAGCAGCTCGCTGGTCACCGCCCCCACCAGGGTCTCGGTCCGCGCCGCCCGCAGGTCCTGCGCGCGCAGCCCCTTGTCCACCGTGGCGGCCTGCTGGTAGAAGAGCATCCAGGGCATGATCACGGCACCCACCGTGGCCACCACCAGGTCCAGGTACCGCTGATCGCCGATCGGCTGGGCGGGGGAGAGTCCCGCCAGCACCGCCGCCGGGTCCGGGTGGACGGTGAACGCCAGCACCACGAAGGTGAAGAGGGCGATCGAGAGGGCGAGCGCCAGGCGCTCGAAGCGCCGGTAGCTGCCGGTGAGCACCATCGCCGAGTGGAACAGGAGTGCACCGGCGACCGCCAGCGGGGCCGGGATCCCCACGATCGAGGCGCCCAGCACGATGCCCGCGAACTCCGCCACGTAGGCCAGCAGGTCGATCCCCGCCATCGAGATCACCGCCACCGCCGCCCACCCGAACCCGTAGCGCTCCCGCAGCAGCTCGGCGTGGCCGCGCCCGGTCACCGCCCCGAGGCGCGCGGTCATCTCCTGCACCAGGTAGAGGATCGGGATCAGGAGGATCAGCGGCAGCAGCAGGGCGGTGCCGAACTCCGTGCCGGCCTTGGCCGCGGTGAGGACACTCGGGGCGTCGACGTCGGCCAGCATCACCACCCAGGCCGGTCCCAGGACCCTGGCCAGGCTCGCCAGGTCGAGCCGGCGGACACCGACCGCGCCCCAGCGCGCTGCGGAGCGTGCCAGCGAGGCGCCGGTCACAGGTCGATCACGAGTGACTGCTGCACCGGCGCAGTGAACCGCAGCGACGGCCGCCGGCGGGAGGGCCGATGGTCCCGTCCGGGCCGGGAAATCCGACCCGATAGATCAGGATTGACGGGTTCGGACG
>JAJYKX010000077.1:4890-11136 GCA_021788175.1 Chloroflexota bacterium | reverse complement strand
CCGAGGCTGGCGAGGCTCCTCGCCTCGGCCTCGGTCTCCACGCCCTCGCCGATCAGGCGGCACCCGGCGGTCCGCGCGAACTGGCGCATGGCCGTCACCATCGCCTGCCGCCCGAGATCGGCATTGACCCCGCGCACCAGGCCCAGGTCGAGCTTCACGAAGTCCGGCCGCAGCTCCACGATGTGCGCGAAGTTCGCGATGCCGGCGCCCGCGTCGTCGACCGCGGTCCGGACCGAGCTGCCGAGCCGCGCCAGCGCGTCGCGGAGGGCGTGGTAGTCGGCGACCGTGTCGTGCTCGGTGATCTCGAGGATCACCGGCCGGTCCGCCGTCTCCAGCACCGCGCGCACCCGGTCGGGGTCGGCGAGCAGGCGCGGGGATGCGTTCAGGTCGAGCCACCGGCCGGCCGGCAGCCCGCGCGCCACCTCGATCGCGGTCTGCAGCGTCACGAGCTCGAGGTCCGGTCCGAGGTCCACGGACCAGGCGTCGGCGAAGCGGTGATCCGGGCGCGTTCCGTCGGAGAAGCGCGTCAGCGCCTCGTAGCCCACCACCGACCCGTCCGCGAGGTCGACGATGGGCTGGAAGACCGGGTGGAACGCCCGCTCGGCGATGATCCCGGCGATCTGCGCGTGGAGCCGCGAGCGACGATGGTCGCCCTCCAGGTCGCGTGCGAGGAGCGCGCTGGCGGTGGCGGCGAACTCACCGACCGCCGGAAGCTGGCCGACCAGGTGCCGCGCGTACGCCTCGTCCCGGGTCCCGGCGGCGACCAGGCCCAGGAGCCCCTCCCCGTTGCGGATCGGCGCGTACGCGTTGGCCCGCACGCCGAGCGACGCCATCGCCGCGCCGTAGGCGCCGTCCGCGGCGCGGGGACGGAACGCCTCGGCCCACGGCCCCAGCGCGGCCCGCTCGTGCAGGTAGGCGGCCCGGCTCGGCGGCAGCTCCTGGCCCGCGGCCAGCGGGAAGCCCGTCGGCGCGACCACGCCGAGGGCCAGGGCATGCGTCGGGTCCTGGAAGCTGATGATCGCGGCGACGTCCACCCCGGGCAGGCCCGAGAGCTCGCCGCAGATGTCCGCGGCGGTCTCCGCCGCGCTCGGCTTCGGCTGCAGCCTGGCCAGGGCGGCGGCCACCTGGGCGCGCTCCCGGAACTCGCTGGCGAGGCTGGACCGCGCGGCCTGGAGGGCGGTGACGTCCCGCTGCACGCCGATGTAGCCGCCCACCGCGCCCTGCGCGTCCCGGATCGGCGAGATCGTCGCCTCGACCTGGTAGAGACTGCCGTCCGCCCGCCGGTTGATGAACCTCCCGCTCCACGCCCGGCCGCGCGTCAGGTACCCCCACAGCGACTGGTAGAAGGCGTCCGACTGCCGCCCGCTCTTCAGGATCCGCGGGTTCTGCCCGGTCACCGCCTCCCGCCGGTAGCCGGACATCTGCTCGAAGGCCGGGTTGACGTACTCGATGGTGCCCGCCAGGTCGGTGATGACCACCGCATCCGACGTCTGCTGGACCGCGGTGGCGAGCCTGCTCCGCTCCGTTTCCGCGGCCACCCGCTCGGTGACGTCCTCGATCGTGCCGATCATCCGGATCGGGGCGCCGTCGGCGTCCCGCAGGACTTCGCAGCTCTCGTGCACCGTCCGCACGTCGCCGTCCGGTCGCACGATCCGGAAGCCGAGCTCGGGTGGGCCGTCGCCCCGCAGCGCGGCCCGCTCGGCCGCCTGCATGCGGTCCCGGTCGTCCGGGTGCACGTAGGCCAGGAAGGCCGACGCGGCGGCGGGGATCGCGCCCGGCTCCACGCCCAGGATCCGGTGCAGCTCCACCGACCGCTGCACGGCATCCGTCGCGAGATCCCACTCCCAGCTGCCGATGTGGGCGATCCGCTGCGCCTCGGCGAGGTTGCGCTCGCTGAGCTGCAGGCGTCGATGGAGCTCGCGGAGCTCGGTGACGTCGGTGAAGAAGGCGACGTTGCAGAGCAGGCCGTCCACCAGCGTGCTGGAGGATCGGATGTCCGCGAGGATCACGGTCCCGTCCTTGCGCCGGCAGGGGATCGCGTGCGCCTCGGCGATCTGCTCGTTGCCGACCGACGCGAACCGCTCGAGGATCTGCGGCAGCGCCTCCCGGGGATGGAGGTCCTCGAGCCGCATCCCCAGCAGCTCGTCGCGGGTGTAGCCCAGCAGGGCGCACGCGGCCCGGTTGACCCACCGGTACCGGTGCGTCGCGTGCTCGGCGATCAGGATCGCCTCGGCGGTTCCCTCGAAGATCGCCGCGTACCGGGCCTCGGACGCCGCCAGCGCCGCCTGGGCCGCGAGCTGCTCGGTGATGTCCGCGATGGTGCCGACCGTGCGGATCGGCCGTCCCGAGCCGCCGATGACGAGCGATCCGCGCCCGTGCACCCAGCGCTCCGCCCCGTCGGACCGGCGCAGGATGCGGTACCGGCGGTCGAACGCCCGGCCCCGCCCCACGACCTCCTCGGTGAAGTGCGCGTGCGTCGCCTCGCGGTCGTCCGGGTGGATGAGGGAGACCCAGCCGTCGATCGTGCGGTCGAACGCGGCGTCGATCCCGAGGATCGCGTCGAGCCCCCGGGAGCTCACCCAGCGCCCGGTGACCAGGTCGGTGGTGTAGGACCCGATCTGCGCGACCGCCTCGATCTCGTCGAGGCCGATGGCCGCCGGCCCGATCACCGGCGGCGTGCTGTCGGATGCTGGAGCCGCCCGGGACCGGTCGGCTCGCGTGTCTCCCATCACGAGGTTCCCTGCTCACCCCGTCGTACGGTCCGCGAGCTGCCTGCGGGACGCTGGTCGCCAGGGCAGTGCCCTCTCCGGCACCGTCGCAAGCGTCCACCGGGAGGGCCGGCGGCGGCCATCCTACGATCGGCCAGCGGCTGGTCGACGAAGGTCCCACCGGCGCGCGGCCCTCGACGGCGTCAGCGCGAGACCGTCAGCGGTCGATGCGTGGGGCCCGCCGTCTCCACGAGCTCGGCGGCGGCCTGGGCCAGCGTCGCGCCGATCGACAGGTATCGCTCGACGCCGGAGGCACGGACCACCAGCCGGTCGTCCGTGGCGGTCACGGACTGCAGCGCATGCCTCGGCACGGCGAGTCGGTCCACCATGGCCAGGACGTCAGGCCCGGCAAGATCCGGCGCTTCCGTGGCGTCCGGACCGATCATGATCAGCAGCTCGGTCGCGCTGAGCACCACCAGCGCGCCGCGGACGACCCCGTCCCCGACCACGTCCGGCGCGAGTCCGAAGAGTGCCGCGATGCCACCGGGCCCGGCGTCCCCGGCCAGCAGTTCGATCAGCTGCCGCCACGCACCGGGGATCCGGTCCGCCCCGACTGCGCAGCACCTGACCGCGGGCACGTCGCCCTGGGCATCGCCGGCCGCCCGGCGCCGGAGCCAGCGGAGCGCCCCCGCCAGCACGCCCCCCGTCTCGGTGGAGTAGCGCACCGACAGCCGCACGTCGGCTGCCCGGACCGAGAGGCGCCGGCACCGCAGCACGGCCAGCTCCTCGATGGCCCCGATCCGTGCCACCGGGACGATCGCCGCCGGCTCGCGCCGACCGCGGTCCACCCACAGGCCGGTCGCCCGATCACCGAACCCGAGCACCTGGACGGGCGTGGAGACGAAGCGTCGGCACGAGCGGTCGACCGGACGGGCGGACGGCGCCAGCAGGAAGGTGCGCTCCAGCGGAAGCGGCCCGCAGGCGTACCGGAGGAGGCGCAGAACGCCCGGCGGCAGGTCGGCCTCGGACGCCGCCCGCGAGAGGCGCGGCCCTCGCCCCTCGGGATCCAGTCGCGCCGCCACGGACGACGGCACGGGGATCTCCCAGTCCTCGGCGGGATCCACGACCTCGCGCCGCATGCGGGTCACGGTCGGGGGAACGAGCGCGCCGGGCGAGCCGATCATGGCTGACCCCCCTCCGGCGTCCCGGGACAGCCGACCGCGGGCGCCGTTGCCGACGGCCAGTGCGGATCGCGAGAGGCGCGAGCCCCAGCCATCGGCGGTAGCTTCTCACCCCGACGGCCCGGCGACGCGGGTCATGCGAGAGGGAAGCCGGAGGGCCGAACGGCCGGTGTCCCGACCCGTCCGTGGTCGGGAACGCGGGGACCTCCGTCGGGCGCGTCCGAATGGCACTGGCCCGCGTCGCCGGCACGGCTCACCATCCCAGCGTTGCCGCCCGCCTTGCCCATGGCCAGGGCGGCGCAGTGGATGGCCCTGACGATGCACCGGACTCCAGGCCTGCCGCGGCGTGCGCTTGCGCTCGGCGGGGCGCTCCTCCTCGCGCTGACGTTGGCGTCGGCTGCCCTCGGCCAGTCCGCGCCCAGGCTGCAGGGCCAGGTGACGGACCAGACGGGGTCCCTCGGCGGTGGCGCCGCCAGCGTGCAGTCCGCCCTCGATGCGCTGCTCAACGCCCAGGGCGTCCAGCTGTACGTCGCCTTCGTCTCCACCAGCGGTGGCGTCACCGCGCAGGAGCTGGCCCAGGAGACATACACGCAGAACGGGCTCGGCGGCAACGACATGGTGCTGCTGGTGGCGGTCTCCGATCGCCGGTACGGCTACTACCAGGACGGGGCGCTCGGCTCGCTGACCGCGACCGACGTGAACGCGCTGCTCAGCTCAACGCTCGAGCCGCGGTTCCGGGCCGGCGACTATGCCGGGGGAATCGTCGCGTTCGCGAACGGCCTCGGCCGGGCGATGGCGGGCGGCGCCGTGCCGGGAGCGGCCGGCCAGGGGGGCGCGGCGCCCGGCGGACCGTCCACCGGGGGCGCCTCGTCCGGGGGCACCTCGTCGGGCCCGGGCAGCGGACTCCTGGTGATCCTGGTCGGCCTCGTCATCGTCGTGCTCGGCGTGGCCCTGGTCGGCGGCTGGGTCCGCCGCTGGCGGACCGCCCACCTGGCGGCCGAGGAGCGCGACCGCCGGACCGGACAGCTGGCCCGGCAGGCGAACCAGCTCCTGATCCAGGCCGACGACTCGGTGCGCGACGCCGTGCAGGACCTGGGGTTCGCGGAGGCCGAGTTCAGCGCGGAGGACGTGGAGCCGTTCAGGGCCGCGCTCTCGGCGGCCCGCGACGAGCTGAAGGCCGCGTTCGCGGTCCGCCAGCAGCTCGACGACGCGATCCCGGAGGATCCGCCCACGCGGGAGAAGATGCTGAACGAGATCGTCGCCCGGGCGGGACGGGTGGGCGAGATCATCGGCGCACAGCGACAGCGGTTCGGAGAGCTGCGCGACCTTGAGCATCGTGCCCCGGAGATCCTGGCGGGACTGCCCGGGCAGGCGGCGGCGCTCGCGGCCCGGCTGCCATCCGCCGAAGCCGCCGAGGCGGGCCTCGCCGCGTACGCGGACGCGTGCCGCGGGCCCGTCAGCGGGAACCTGGCGGAGGCGCGCAAGCGGATCGACTTCGCCACCGCAGCCGCCTCGCGCGGCCAGGCGGCGCTGGCGGCCACGCCCCCCGACCCGCACGCGGCCCGGGACGCCGCCCGGGCCGGGCAGGCCGCGCTGGCGCAGGCAGGGTCCCTGCTCGACGCGATCGATCATCTCGTGGCCTCGGTGGAGGAGGCGAGGGGACGGGTCCAGCCGGAGATCGCGGAAGCCGAGGCGGACATCGCGGCCGCCCGCGCCGCCCTGCAGCGCGGGGTCGGAGACCCATCGCTCGGCACCGCGCTCTCGGAGGCCGAGGCCCGCCTCGCGGCCGCCAGGGGCGTCCTGGCCGCCGCGCGACCGGACCCGCTCGCTGCGCTGAAGGGCGCCCAGGAGGCGCACGCGGCCGCCGACCGCGTCCTCGCGTCCGAGCGGGCGGCCGAGGAGCAGCTGGCCCGGCAGCGGGCCGCGCTGCAGACGGCGCTCGCATCCGCGCAGGCGAGCGTGACCCATGCCGCCGACTACATCGGCGACCGGCGCAACGGCGTGGGGCGGGAGGCACGTACCCGGCTCGCGGAGGCGCAGCGCCACATGGAACAGGCCCAGTCGGCGGCCGGAACGGATCCGGCGATCGCGCTCACCGAGGCCCAGCAGGCCCAGCGCCTGGCCGACGATGCGTACCGGATCGCGTCCTCCGACTTCGATGCGTGGAACGGGCGCGGCGGTCCGCGTGCGCCCCGGGCGGTGGATCCCACCGGCGCGATCATCGGCGGGATCATCCTCGGGAGCCTCCTCGGTGGGGGACGGCACGGCGGGGGATGGGGCGGCACGCCCTGGGGCGGCGGCGGGTTCGGCGGTTTCGGACACGGGGGAGGCTTCGGCGGCGGCGGCGGATTCGGCGG
>JAJYKX010000077.1:1681-4790 GCA_021788175.1 Chloroflexota bacterium | reverse complement strand
TTCGGCGGCGGCGGCGGATTCGGCGGGGGAGGCGGATTCGGCGGCGGCGGAAGCTGGTGATGATCGGGCGGGTGCGCGGGGCGCGCCGTGACGTTCAGGAGCCGAGAGGGCAGGGAAGGAGCACCACGAGATGGCACAGACGTCGATCCTCGGCAGGATCGGGCAGCTGGTCCGCGCCAACGTCAACGCGCTGATCGACGGCGCGGAGGACCCGGAGAAGATGCTCGACCAGCTGATCCGGGACTTCACCAGCAACATGGCCGAGGCGGAGGACGCGGTCGCACAGACCGTGGGGAACCTCCGGATGGTGGAGGACGACGCGGCCGAGGCCCGCGCCGCCGCCGCCGAGTGGGGCGGCAAGGCCGCCGCGGCCTCCCGCAAGGCGGACGAGCTCCGGGGTGAGGGCAACGCCACCGAGGCGGACCGCTTCGACGAGCTCGCCAAGGTCGCGCTCCGCCGGCAGCTCAGCTACGAGGAGCAGGTCAAGACCTTCGAGACGCAGATCGCGCAGCAGACGGAGCTGGTCGACAAGCTCAAGGACGGGCTCAACAAGCTGCGGGCCAAGCGCGAGGAGCTGGTGCAGAAGCGCGACGAGCTGGTCAGCCGGGCCAAGATGGCCCAGGCACAGCTGCAGGTCCAGCAGACCCTGCGCGACGCGTCGGTGATGGATCCCACCAGCGAGCTCAACCGGTTCGAGGAGCGGATCCGCCGGCAGGAGGCGGTGGCCAGGGGCCGCGCGGAGGTGGCCGCCTCGTCACTGGACGAGCAGTTCGCGGCGCTGGACAGCGACTCGGACGAGCTCGAGGTGGAGGCCCGCCTCAAGGCGCTGAAGGGCAGCTGACGCGCGGTCCGGCTCCGTCCCCGGCGGGCCCGTCGGGCTTGGCAGCCGCGCCCCCGAACCGTGCGCGGTTGCCGGGAACGATCGGGCGCTCCCGGCCCATCGCCGCCGTCCGGCGGACGCGCCGCAGCGGCGTCACCCCTTCACGATGACCGTCCCGGCCATGAAGGGGTGGATGGAGCAGTGGTACGCGTAGGTGCCCGCGGTCCTGAACGTGAACGAGAACGAGGCACCCGGCGCGATGGACCCGCTGTCGAAGGCACCGTTGTTGGCCGTCACCGTGTGGTCGACCTGGCCGGTGTTCTTCCACGTCACCCGGGTACCGGCGCTGACCGTGAGCGTCGCCGGCTGAAAGCCGAAGTCCACGATGGTCACGGTCGCCGCCTTCGGGGCCGGTGTCGGCGTCGCGGGCGGCCGGGTGGCGGGCGGGTGTGTCGCCGGAGCGGGGGTGGCAGGCGGCCGCGTGGCCGGGACGGGCGTGGGGGTCGGCGTGGCGGGGGTCGTCACGGCAGAGGCTGCCGGCGCGGGCGACGCGGGGGCCGCGCTTGCAGCGGCGGCACTCGCCGGCGTCCCGTACGCCGAGGCACCCCCCGCTCCGTTGCCGGGTGCGATCGAGGTGGCCGCCGAGGATCCGGCCGCGGGCGGCGATGCGGCAGGCGTTGCCGCGGGCGTTGCCGCGGCACCGGAGCAGGCCGCGACGACGAGCGCCAGCGCCGGGATCAGCCGATGGTACCGATGGGCCGGCCGGGACGAGGCCATGGCATCGCTCCTGCTGCGCAGTTCCTGCCGGGGAGTACGCCGCGCCGCGACGGGCGGTTTCGGCCCGTCCGGGTTCTCGACCTCGGCGCTGTCGGTGCCGCGATCAGCCGGGGTGTGGCGTCAGCTGGCCGGTGGCGTCGCGGCGGCGATGTCGGGCGACTGCCAGATGTTCGCCTTGGCCTTCTGCTGGCTGTACCAGTTGGTGAAGGCGGCGCCCTGCAGCGTGGTCAGCTGCGACGAGTCGATCGCCCGCTTCTCCTTCTGGGTGATCTCGTACAGGAAGATCCCGCCGGTCGTCTCGTGCGGCGCGCTGACCTGGCCCACCTTCAGGCCGAAGAGGATGTTCTCGATCGACGGGTCGAGCTGCAGCGGGGCGACCCACCCCATGTCGCCGCCGGCGACGGCATCGGTCGCGTCCGAGTTGGCCTTGGCGATCGCGGAGAAGCTGGCGCCCGGGGCGGCCAGCTCCTTCTGGATCTGGGCCACGCGCTGGGACGGCCCGGGGCGGCTCGCCACGAAGAGGATCACGTGGTAGCCGTACTGTGTCTTGACCGGCCCGATGATCTCGTCCGGCGTGTGAGTCCCGGTGAACAGGGGGGCCGAGAACTGGGGCACCATCGCCCCCTGTGTGAACCACCCCAGGTCGCCGCCGTTGGCGCCGGACGTGGTGTCGTTGCTCTCGGTCTTCGCCATCTGGGCAAACGCCGCTGCGCGCTTCGCCGGGTCGGTGATCGCCCGCAGCGTGTCGGCCGCGGCCTGCGCCTTCTTCTCGGCCGCCGCCCACGACGGGTCGCTGGCCGGGATGGACGACGCGTTGTTGGGATCGCCCTTGGGGCTGAACAGGATGTGCGAGGCCTTCACCTCGGGACCCGTGACGGGGTTGCCCTGGGAGTCGACGGTGGCCACCTCGATCTCCCACGCGTGCACCTGCTCGGGGTCGCCGGTCGTCGCCTGCTTGGTGATGGCCGTCTGCAGCTTGTTGAAGAGCAGGTCGTAGCGGACCGCCAGCCGGTAGGCGGAGATGCTGACGCCCGCCTGCTCGATCGTCTTCTGGTAGTTCGGATTGGTCTGGGCGGGCACGATGTCGGTGACCTTGCCGATCCGGTACGTGCCGTCGGAGCCCAGCATCACGCCGGTCATGCCGTTGAGCGGCAGCTTGAAGAGGGCGTTCACCCAGGCCTGGTCCACGGTGTCGGAGGCGGTGATGTACCCGTAGTCACCGCCGTTGGTCGCGCTCGGGTCGGTGCTGTACTCCTTCGCCACCGTGGCGAACGGGGTGCCGGCGTTCAGGGCCGCCAGTGCCGCGTCCGCGTTCGCCTTGGCCTCCGCCTTCTGTGCGGCCGTGGGGCCGGACGGCGAGGGGGAGGGTGATGCGCTCGGCTGTGCCGAGGCGCCGGCAGATGCCGCTGGAGCGGTCGACGCCGACGGGGCGGTCGACGCCGCGGCGGAAGGAGCCGCCGACGGGGCGGCGGACGTCGCGGGCGCTGCGGAGGCCGATGTTGACGGCGCCGC
>JAJYKX010000077.1:0-1581 GCA_021788175.1 Chloroflexota bacterium | reverse complement strand
CGCCAGGGCCGCGGGCGTGGCGCCCGGCTGCACGAAGATGGCGAGCACCTTGCGCTGCTCCGGGGTCGTGGCCTCCTGCTTCAGTTCGTTGTCGACCTCGGCGTCGGTGACGGTGATCCCCATCTTCTGTGCGAGCTGCGTCTGCAGTACCCCGTCGATGAGCTCGCTCGCCGCGTTCTGCGGGAGGGCCGCCTCCTGCTGCTGGAGCGCCTGCTGCTCCTGGGCGGCGGTGGTCTGGTCGACGGCCCCCGACGTGACCGCGGCCTGGAGGTTGGCCAGCGTGGCGTTGATGCGGTACTGGTCCACGGCCTGGCGCTGGGCCCATTCGTCCTTGCTGATCGAGACGCCGTTCACGGTGGCGATCGCGGCCAGGTGGTCGTTGTAGTAGATGGCGGCCACGCCGCCCGCCAGGATGACGACGGCGACCACGATGACGGCGATGAACCCGAAGGTCACGAGCACCTGCTGGCGCTGTTCGTCCGAGGCGGACGTGCGGCGCTTGCGGGCGGGGGTGGCACGAGGCGTGCGGAAGGTCATGGCGTGTTCAGGATTCCTGTGGTGCGTTGGAGCCGGCGAGGGCACAGGTCTGCAAGAGTAGCGCCTCCGGACGGACGGGGTGTTGCAGTTCGGCGTTCGCCGACCGACCGGCGCTCGCCGGCGGTCGGAACGCGGCTCGCATCAGGGCCGCTGGCTGCCTCCGTTGCCGCGTTCCCGGAGGAAGCGCTCGATGTCGGCGATGAGGTCGTCGCCGGTCGGCGCCCGCTCCTCGTCGGCCCGCTCCTCCAGCCTGGCGACGTGCGCCCGCATCGTCTCGTCTGCCGCCGTCGCGAGGTCGAGGCGGGCGCGGATCTGGCGCGCCTCCTCGGGCAGGTCCCCCACAGGGATCCCGGCCCCCAGGTGCTGGCCGAGCACCCGCAGCAGCTCGATGGTGGCGGCCGGCGCGGGCCCGGTGACATAGTGGGGGACCTGGGCGAAGTAGCCGACGGCCGGGAAACCCGCGTTGGTGAGCGCCAGGTCCAGCACGGACAGTGCGGCCGCCGGCACGCGCAGCGTGCCCTCGGGCCCCGGCTCCACGCCGCCGCGCAGCAGTTCCGGCCGCGACGCGGTGCCCATCACCTGGACAGGTCGCGTGTGGGGGACCGCCCCCGGGATCGAGCCCAGGCTGATCACCTCGGCCACGTCGAGCTGGCGCGCCAGCTCGACCACCGCGTCGCAGAACTCGTGCCAGCGGTAGTCCGGCTCCGGGCCGGTCAGCACCAGCACGTCGTGTTCGCCGGCGCGGGCGTGGCGGACCGCCAGCTCGGGCCAGGTGAGCTGGCTCGGCCGGCCGTCCTCGATCTCGAGCGTGGGGCGGCGCGCGCGGTAGTCGAAGAGCGCGTCCGCGTCGAACGTGGCCACCACGGGGCCTCCCGCAGCGAGCCGCTCGGCCGCGGTGGTGGCGGCGGTGCCCGCATCGACCCAGCCGTCGAACGCCACGACCAGCGACGGCGAGTGCAGCTCGGGGACGTGCTCGAGACGGTAGAGCGCCACGCGCGAAGGATAGGGCACGCGGCCGCGGTGTCGCCGGCCGGTACCATCGCC
>JAJYKX010000289.1 GCA_021788175.1 Chloroflexota bacterium | reverse complement strand
GCTGCCACCGGAGCGCGGTGGCCGCAATCATGGCCGTGCGTGGCCCATCCTCCGGGGCGGGCCACGCCCAAAGGAGCCTGCCCTCACCGGCCCCGCGTTCCGAAGAGCGTGCCGAAAACCCCGCGGATCACCTGCTGGCCGGCGCGCGACGTGAGGATCCGCGTCCCGGAGCGCATCACGGTCTCCACCTGGCGCTGCCGTGCGCGCTCCGCCGCCTGCGCCGCCCGCTCCTCGGCCCGTGCCTCGCGTTCCGCGGCCCTGGCCGCACGTTCCGCCTCGCGCCGCTGCCGCTCGAGCTCGCGAGCCTGGCGCGCCACCTCCCGCCGCTGCTCCGCGGCGCTCGGGACGCGTGCCGGCTGTCCGCCGGGCGCGGCGGTCCCGGCCACCCCCGCGCCGCCGGTCCCGGCCGCGCCACCCGCGCCCGCGGTCGCGGCAGCGCGTGCCGCCTCGATGCGTGCCGTGATGATCTCGTGCGCGCTCTGCCGGTCGATCGGGGTCGCGTACTTCGCGTGCAGCGAGCCGGAGGTCACCAGGGCCTGCAGTGCCGTCGGGTCCACCGCCGCCATCAGCGAATCGGGCGGCGCCAGCCGGGTGGCCGCCAGCGGCGTCGGGACCCCGCGCGGCGACAGCACCGTGACCAGCGCTTCGCCGGTCCCGAGGCTGGTGATGGCCTGCTCGACGTCGTAGAAGGTGCTCGTCGGGAATGTGCGGGCGGTCTTCCGGAGCGCGTCCGCGTCCTCGGGCGTGAACGCGCGCAGGGCGTGCTGGACGCGGTTCCCCAGCTGCGCGAGCACGGCCGACGGGACGTCGGTGGGCGCCTGGGTGACGAAGTAGATCCCCACGCCCTTGGAGCGGATCAGCCGGGCGGTCTGCTCGACCTGGTCCAGCAGCGCCTCCGAGGCATCCTCGAAGAGGAGATGCGCCTCGTCGAAGAAGAAGCAGAGCCGTGGCTTCGGGAGATCGCCGACCTCCGGTAGCGCGTGATACAGCTGGGCGAGCATCCAGAGCATGAACGTGCTGAAGAGCCGCGGCTTGTCCATCACGTCCGAGAGCTCCAGCACGGTCACGATCCCCCGCCCGTCGGGTGCGACGCGCAGGAGATCGTCCACGTCGAACTCCGGCTCACCGAAGAAGACGTCCGCGCCCTCCTGTTCGAGCGTCACGATCGACCGCAGGATGACGCCGAGCGACGCGGGCGCGATCCCGCCGTACTCGGCCAGGGCGGCCCTGCCCTCCTCGGAGGAGAGGAACCGCAGGGTGGTCCGCAGGTCCGCCAGGTCCAGCAGCGGCAGGCTCTGGTCGTCGCAGTACTTGAAGATGAGCGAGAGGATCGACGTCTGGGTCTCGTTGAGGTCGAGGACCTTGCCGAGCAGCAGCGGACCGAACGAATGCACGGTCGCGCGCACCTGGGCACCCAGCTGCCCGGACAGCGACACCAGCTCGACCGGGTGCGCGGCCGGCACGAACGGCACGCCGATCGATGCCGCCCGCTCCTGGACCTTCGGGCTGGACGCGTCGCCGGCGACGGAGAGTCCGGTCAGGTCCCCCTTGACGTCGGCGATGAAGACCGGGACCCCGGCCGACGAGAGCTGGCCCGCCATCAGCTGCAGCGTCTTGGTCTTGCCGGTCCCCGTCGCCCCGGCGATGAGCCCGTGCCGGTTCAGCATCGACAGGGCCACCTGGACGTGCGCGGCCGGGTCGACCTCCTCGCCCAGCATCGGACCGCCCAGCACGAGCCCCGGCTCCTTCAGCGCGTAGCCTGCCGCCATCTGGTCGTGGAACGACGCGTCCACCGCAGCCTCCCCGCCTGGGACGCCTCCCCGAATCCGACAACCCCGAGCGTATCATCGTGGCGCGTCCCGTCCAGAGATGGGGGGATGGAACCGTGAAGGTCGAGGACGTCGAGGGGATCGGGCCGACCTACGGAGCCAGGCTGCATGCGGCGGGCGTGGCCACGGTCGAGGCGCTGCTGGAGCGGGGAAAGACCCGGAAGGGCCGCGAGGACCTGGCCGCGACGACCGGGATCGACGGCACCCGGGTGCTGACCTGGGTCAACCACGCCGATCTCATGCGCATCAACGGCGTGGGCTCCGAGTACGCCGATCTGCTGGAGGCCGCGGGCGTCGACTCGCCGGCCGAGCTGGCCCATCGCGTGGCGGCCAACCTGGCCGCGAAGATGGAGGAGCTCAACACCGAGAAGGAACTGGTGCGCCGGGTGCCGACCCAATCGATGGTGGGCGGCTGGATCGAGGAGGCGAAGTCGCTGCCGAAGATCGTCGAGCACTGAGGGACGATCGAAGGCGCTCCCACAGACGATCGACGGCGGTCCGGGGCTCCCGGGGCGACGGACGTCTCAGCCGCCGGGCTGTGGCGTGCCCGCCCAGGCCAGAAGATCGGCCATCAGCCGCGCGAACGAGTCGGCGAGGAACCCGGGAAGCGCCGCCGCGTAGCGCGGGTCGAGTCCCCACGACCAGTCGAACGTGCCGGCGTCGAAGACGTGCGCCCCGCTCGGGGTGACCCAGGCGCTCGCACCGGTGCAGCCGGTCGGGCATCCGCCG
>JAJYKX010000288.1 GCA_021788175.1 Chloroflexota bacterium | reverse complement strand
GCGCCGGACCCGCGGCCGAAGGCGGCGCTCCCGCCGGGACCGGCGGGGAGGGCGCACCGGGCGGGGCACCCGCAGGCGAGCAGCCGTCGGGGACGTGGGGGCCGTGGGGACCGCCCCCGCCCATCGGTTCCGACTGGCGCACGGTGCGCGCCTACGCCCGCGCCCAGCGCAGGGCGCAGCGCGCCTACTGGCGCCAGCAGCGCTGGGGTGGAGATGTCGGCACCGCCGGGCTGATCTTCGGGGTGATCCTGGTGGTCGTGGGCGGGCTCTTCCTCCTGCAGCAGACCGTGCCGGGGTTCAACGTCGATCTCTTCTGGCCGGTGGCGCTGATCGTCCTGGGCGCGCTCCTGCTCGCGGGGGCGTTCCGCCGGTAGCGCCGGTCCCCCGGCCCGCCGCCCTCAGCCCTCAGAGCCGCACGATCACGCCTTCGTCGGGCCCGAGGCGCAGCGGCTGGATCCCGATCGCGCCCGGGGCGCGGTCGGGATCGGTCGAGAGCTCCAGCCGGCCCCGGTGCGGCAGGCCAAGCGAGCTCCCGTCGAGATGGGCCGGTTCGTCCCGGAAGTTGAGTGCCACGAGCAGGCGCTCCTCGCCGCACTCGCGTACGAACGCGAAGAGGCCCGGCGTGCGGCCCACCGATTCGTAGCTCCCCCACCGGAGCGCGGCCGAGCTCCGGCGGTACCAGATCAGCCGCCGGTAGAGCGACAGGATGGACGCGGGATCGGCCCGCTGGGCCGCCACGTTGACCGAGCGGGCCGCGGACCCGACGGGCATCCACGGATCCCCGCCGGTGAACCCGGCACCCGGCCCCCCGTCCCACTGCATCGGCGTCCGCTCCGGGTCCCGGCCGTGGACGTCCACCACGCGGTCCGGGGGCACCTCCCCGTCCGGCTGCCCGATCTCCTCGCCGTAGTAGAGGAACGGCGTGCCGCGGAGCGTGAGCAGCATCATGGCCCCCACCCGCGTCCGCCGCTCGCCGGATGCGCCGCCGCCGTCGTAGCGGGAACGTGCCCGCGGGTTGTCGTGGTTCGACAGGGTGTAGACGGGCCAGGCGCCCTCCGGCAGCACCGACTGGTATCGCTCCACGGAGGCACGGAACGCCTCCGCGCTCCACGGCTGCACCAGGAACGCGAAGTTGAACGCGAGGTGCAGCTCGTCGAGCGCGTCGCCGAAGTACCGCACCAGCCGCGCGGGATCGTAGATGCCGACCTCCCCCACGGCCATCCGGTCGTCGTACCCGTCGAGCAGGCGACGGAACTCCCGGAGGATGACGTGGACCTCGGGCCAGTCCTCGTCCCGGCGGACGCCGGCCGGGAACCCGCCGGACGGCTCGGGCGGGTTGTCGCGGAGCTCCGGGTCGCGGGCCATCTTGTGGGCGACGTCGATGCGGAACCCGTCCACGCCCCGCTCCAGCCAGAAGCGGAGCACGTCGTGCATCGCCGCGCGGACCTCCGGGTTCCACCAGTTCAGGTCCGGCTGCTGGGGCAGGAACGAGTGCAGGTAGTACTGGCCGGTCGCGGGGTCGAGCGTCCACGGCACGCCCACCGCGGGGAAATAGCTGCGCCAGTTGTTCGGCGGCGAGCCGTCTGCCCCGGGATCCCGCCAGACGTACCAGCCCCGGCGGGGGCCGGTCCGGCTCGAGCGCGACTCCCGGAACCAGGGATGCTGGTCCGACGTGTGGTTGGGCACGAAGTCGACCAGCACGCGGATCCCGCGCCGGTGCGCCTGGCGCACGAGCTCGTCGAAGTCCGCGAGCGTGCCGTAGTCGGGGTGGACGTCGCAATAGTCAGAGACGTCGTAACCGAAGTCGGCCATGGGCGACGGGTAGAAGGGCGAGAGCCAGATCGCGTCGACGCCCAGCGAGTCCGGGGTGCCGTCGTTGAGGTGATCGAGCCGGCTGATGATCCCGGGCAGGTCGCCGATGCCGTCCCCGTTCGAGTCCTGGAAGCTCCTCGGGTAGATCTGGTAGATCACGCCGTGCCGCCACCAATCGCCCGTGGCCATGCGTCCTCCTGAGTTCGGTTGCCCCGGCACCTGAGCGTACGCGATGCGGGGCGCACCGGTGAGCGGACGCCATCGGCTGGCGGACGCCATCGGCTGGCGGACGCCACCGGCCCGTGCCCGGCCGGGTACGGGCCGGATCCCGGCCGGTGGCCCCTCGTGCGACCATGGAGACGGGCCGGGCGGGCCACGACCGAGGAGCGAGGAGGCCGACACGGACGACGACACACCGCTGGAGGTACTGCTCGAGGCGCCGCCTGTCCGCGAGCCGGCGCGAGGCGGGCTGCCGCCGGGAGGGCTCGCCGTGCGCCACGGCGGCCCACTCGCCATCCCGCTCCATGCCGGGCGGCCGACCGTCGTCGCGAACTTCGTCTCGACCATCGATGGCGTGGTGGCACTCGCCACCGGGCCGCGGGGCGGCGGCTCGGACATCAGCGGCGGCTCAGTGGCGGACCGGTTCGTGATGGCCATGCTGCGCGCGCTCGCCGACGTGGTGGTGGTGGGCGCCGGCACGCTCCGCGCCGCGCCGCGACACGAGTGGACGCCGCGCGGAGTGGCCCCCGCGTGGG
>JAJYKX010000287.1 GCA_021788175.1 Chloroflexota bacterium | reverse complement strand
GGGCGCGCGAATCGCTCCGGGTGGCCCTCGCCGAAGAGCGGCGGACATCCGCGGAAACACGCCCCGTCCCGGCCGACACCGCGTCGCCGCGGGTGGAGGGCGCGACGGTGAACCCGGCACGGCGCTCGGAGGAGCGGCGATGATGCCGCCCTTCCGTGGAACGCGCCTCACCCACGAACGGGCGCGCGAGTGGCTGGCCGAACGGCTTGACGGTCCCCTCCAGCCGTCGCGGGAGGATGCGCTGGCCGCGCACCTGGCGTCCTGTGCCTCGTGTCGCGAGGTGGACGCCGAGTACCGCGCCAACCGCGCCGCGATCCGGCTGCTGACCCCTCCGGTGCCGCCGCGCGACCTCCCCGCGCGGACGCTGGCGGCGTTGGAGGTCGAGGTCGGGCGTGTCCGGCCACCGAGGGCGGCGCCCGTGCCGCGCCTGCAGGGCACGAGGCGTGGCAACGGCGTCGCGTTCGGGTCGCTGCTCACCGTCGCTTTGGTCGCGGTGGTGGGCGCGCTGCTGGTGGGGCCGGCCGTCCAGGTCCCGGTACCCAACGCGGGCGCGACCCCGTTCGCCATCGCCCCCGTGGAGCTGTCGTTCGTCGGGATCCAGGGCAACGTGGTGCGGCTGTACCGGGCGCGCCTCGACCGCGCCTGCCCGGCGGGCAACATCTCGTGCGCGGACTTCGGGCCCGAGGCGGACCAGGTGGTCGGGATGCCCCAGACGGCGGCGGTGAGCGGTCTCGCGTTCGACTCGGCGGGCCGGCACGCGGCCATCGCGGCCAGGCCCGGCACCGGCACCACCACGACGTACTACGTGGTCGACCTGGGCGGCGGCAGCCCGGCTTCCGGCACCCCGACCAGCCCGTTCGGATCCCCCGCTGCAGTTGCCGGCACGGGAGCACCCGCGACGAGCGCGCCATCGAGCGCGAGCGCGGCCCCCGGGCACGCTGCGTCGCCCGCCGCGAAGGCACGGGCCACGCCGCTGGTGGAACAGAAGACCGCCACCTCCACCCCGCATCCGTCGCCGAGCGAGCGCGCGGCAAGGTCACCCGCCACGTCGGTGACCACGACACGGCGGCCCAGTGCGTCCGCGTCCCCCACGGCATCGCCGACGGACACGGCGCTCGCGCCGGCCGTATCGAGCGCGGTCCCGGCCGGCAGCGCCGGTGCGGGGCCGGCCTCGACGAGCGCCCTCGGGGGTCCGGTCGGAATCGCGACGCTTCCTCCGGTGCTCGCGCAGCCGATCCTGGCCGACGTGATCCCCACGGGGGCATCCCCGGCCTGGTCCCCGGACGGCACGACCCTCGCGTTCAGCGCGATGCCGGCGGACGGCTCGATCGGCCCTGACATCTACACCTGGCACCCGGGAGACCAGTGGGCGGTCCCGATCACCACCGACCACGCCTCCTCGTTCGCCTCGTGGGCGGGATCCCGGATCGTGGGCAGCACGTACACCGTCGAGCCCGACAACCCGGCGGCGCTGGTTCCCCAGTCGTTCGTGCTGGATCCGCGAACGGGCGACCGGCGCACCGTTGCCGGCACCGGGCTCTGGCTCCCGTCGGTCGATCCGACCGCACGGTACGTCGTGGGATGGGCCGGGACGCTGCGGCTGGTGGGACAGGTGCCCGTCCCCGACCAGGGCCAGCTGGTGTTCGCGCAGTGGAACACCCTGGATCCCTACGGCCTGCCGGTGCTCACCGCGCCGGAGGCGACCCCGTCCCCCTCGCCGACCCCGTCGCCGACGGCCGCGCCCGCCTCCCACAGGGCCCGGGCGGAGCGAACCGCCCCGGTCCCGTCGGCCGCCGCCACCCAGTCGCCGGGGGGAGCAGAACCGGCATCCGCGGCGGCGTCCACAGGCGCCCAGGCTGCGGACGGCAGCGCCTCGGCTGCGGCCGGCGGCCTCGAAGCGGCGGCCACGACCCCGGCGCCGATCGAGGCCACGCCGGCGCCCGGCAGCCAGCAGTTCGAGGATTGGGCGATCGGCTGGTCGCCCGACGGATCGGCCTTCGCGGTGTGGGAAGGGCCGTCGGTGGGTGTCCAGACCGGCACGCTCTCCCTGCACGGGGTCGACGTGGCGACCGGGCAACTTGCGACCGGCGCCCCGCTCCTCGGCCCGGTGGCGGCGTGCCGGGGCTTCTCGATGGGCCTCGACCGCCTGGTCTGGGCCACGCCCGCCGACCTGCGCGGCTACAGCCAGCTGCGCGTGGTGGTCTGGGGATCGTTCGGCCGGGGCGAGATGCGCAGCCAGGAGCTCGATCAGCAGGAAATCGTGCCGGCGTTCTGACCTACGGCTCCGGCCGCTGACCTACGGCTCCGGCCGCCTGACCTACGGCTCCGGCCGCCTGACCTCCGGCGCATGCGCCGTGCGCTCGGCCGCGTCGAGCATCGGGATGCGCACCCCGCGGGCCCGCGCCACCGCGATGGCCCGCTCGTAGCCCGCGTCCACGTGCCGCATCACCCCGGTCCCGGGGTCGGTGGTGAGCACCCGCTCCAGGCGCCGCGCCGCCTCCGCTGTCCCGTCGGCCACCACCACCATCCCCGCGTGGATGCTGTAGCCGATGCCCACCCCGCCGCCGT
>JAJYKX010000076.1 GCA_021788175.1 Chloroflexota bacterium | reverse complement strand
GCTCCTAGTACGAGAGGACCGGAGTGGACGAACCGCTGGTGTGCCAGTTGTCCTGCCAGGGGCATCGCTGGGTAGCTATGTTCGGTCGGGATAAGCGCTGAAAGCATCTAAGTGCGAAGCTCGCCTCAAGATGAGGTTCCCCACCGGGTCAACCGGGTAAGACCGCAGGGAGACCACCTGTTTGATAGGCGGCATGTGGAAGTCGGGCAACCGGCGAAGCTGAGCCGTACTAATGGTCGAGGGCTTGACCACCTTCAGCAGCTGACCCATTGGCAGCTGCAGGCGGACTCTGGGGTCCGTCACCTTGCGCACCCGGTGGGTGCGCGGCAGATCGGAGTCGTTCGACCGACCAGGACGGGCGTGGCCCGTTGACGGTCGGTGCTGATCGCGTCATCGCTTCGCAGGAATCCTGGTGACACTAGCGGAGAGGCCACACCCGTTCCCATCCCGAACACGGCAGTTAAGCTCTCCAGCGCCGAAGATACTGAGAGGGCAGCCTTTCGGGAAAATAGGTCGTCGCCAGGGTTCTTGCGTTTTCGGGCCTTTCCGCGCGTGAGTCCGCGACGGGGCCGGCCAGGCGGCGATCCGGAGGCAGCCTCGTGCCTGGGCGCGCCCGGTGGTTCGCTCGGCCGGGGCGCGGCGGACCCGCAGGCCGGACGGCCGGTATCATGCGCGCATGGCGTGGAAGGGAGCCCCGGAGTCGCCCGACACCGTCGCGGCTCCCCGAGATGACTCGCTGCCGGATCGGTCGGCCGATGGAGCCGTCGCAGACGACCCTGCGTTCGGGTTCTGTCCGTATCTGCTGGTGCCCGACGGTGGCTACCGGCTCGCCCGCGCGGCGCGAGAGCACCGCTGCACAGCCGAGCGCCCGTTCGATGCGCCGTCCACCGAGCGGCAGCGCCGCCTCTGCCTGGACGCCGCGCATCTGACCTGCCCCACGTTCGCGGCTGCCCGCGGGCGGCGCGAGTCCGCCCTGCTCGAGGCCGGGATCCCGGTGCACGAGGGGGCACTCCCGCGGATGCGCCCCCTGGGTCGCACGACGCCAGTGATCCTGGTCGGGGGGCGTGGCGCTCCGCACTGGCCCGGTTCGGCCCACGAGACGGGATCCGGAGGCGTGGACGCCGAACCGGTGCGCGGCGTGGCCGCGGGGACGGATGTCGCGCGGCCGGGGATCTCGCGTGGAATCCGGCGTGGCGTTCCGGGCTCGTCGGGTCGGGACGGCCGGTCGGGTGGGGCATCGTGGCGCCGGCTGGCCGGTCCCGCGACAGCCATCGTGATCCTGCTTGCCGCCGTAGCAGTGATCGCCGCCCAGTTGCCGGGCGGTGCGTCGCCGTCGCCGACGCCGGCGGGGAGCCCCGCCGCCCTGGTCGCGGGCTCACCGTCCACGGTACCCGCGTCGCCGCTGCCGTCCGCTGCGGCGAGCGCTGCTCCGGTCGCCACGCCCTCGTCCACGCCGGCACTGCAGAGCGTCGCGCCCTCGGCAGCCCCGACGCCCACCCCGTCGGTCGCCAATACCTACCGTGTCAAGGCGGGTGACACGCTGATCGCCATCGCGGCACGCTTTGGGGTGAGCGTCGCCGACCTGGAGCAGCTCAACGGGATCACCGACCCGCGCTCCCTGAGGGTCGGCCAGGTGCTGCGCATCCCCTGAGCGGGCGCTCCGGATCCCCCGGGCACGTGCTCCGCACCCTGTGAGCGGCCGCAGCCGATCGGCTGAGACGGCGCTCCGGATCCCCTGTGATGAGGGGGCGCGTCCTCCGGCCGCCGACCTCGTGCGCGTTGCGGCCTGTGGTACCATCCCATGGCCCTGCGAGGGGACAGCAGAAGAGAGCGGCGCGGCGGGGCGACGGAGGACGGACCGAGTCTCATCAGGACACGGACGAGCAACCTGCGGATGCCACGCCTGAGCGCCGGCTCAGGCGTTGTTGTTTCACGCCGGAGCAGGTTTGACGAGGAGAGGACATTGAGCCAGGACGAGACGGGCGGGACGACCATGGAGGCCGAGGCGACAGCGCCGGCTTCCGCCGTGGTCGAGGAGCGCGTCGGCAGCACCGCCGACGAGCCCGCCGGAGCGAGCACCACGACCGACAGCGCCACGGAAACCGGTGAGCAGGTGACGGAGGTCGCCGCCGATACGGCGACGGAACCGGCCGTCGGAGCGGATGAGGCGTCGACGACGGCGGCTCCCGCGGTCGCCGCGGAGCAGGAGCTGACGCCGCCGGCCGAGGCCGCGGCGGAAGCGGCCGAGCCCGCGGTGGAGGCAGCCTCGACGCCCGCCGAGACGGTGGGTGTGGAGACGCCCGTCGCGGAGGCCGAGCCGGCCGAAGCGGTAGCCGAGCCCGTCGCGGAGGCCGAGCCGGCCGAAGCGGTAGCCGAGCCCGTCGCGGTAGCCGAGGCGCCTGCCGCGGTCGAGCCCGCCGCGGTCGAGCCCGCCGTCGCTGTCGCAGCGGTCGAGGCTGCGCCGGCCGCTCCCTCCGAGGAGGAGCGCTCCCTGGCGCCCGCAGCGGTGGCCGAGGTCGCCCCGCGTCCGGCACGTCCCGAGCCGACCACCATGGCCGAGCTCCTGCAGCAGCAGGAAGGGGACATCCGCTCGTTCAAGCACGGCGACGTGGTCGAGGGGACGGTCGTCCGCGTCGACCGGGACGAGATCCTCGTCGACATCGGCGCGAAGAGCGAGGGCGTGGTCAGCAACCGCGAGCTCTTCGGCCGCCACGCCGACAGCCAGCCGCAGCCGGCGGTCGGCGACCAGGTGCTCGTCTACGTCCTGCAGCCCGAGTCGAACGAGGGGCACGCGGTCCTGTCGCTGCGCCGAGCGGGGCTCGAGCGCAAGTGGCGCGCCATGCAGGAGCAGCTCGAGGCCGGCGCGATCATCGAGGCGCCCGTCATCGACCACAACAAGGGCGGCCTGATCGTCGACTGCGGCATCCGCGGCTTCGTCCCGATCAGCCAGATCGTCGACTTCCCGCGGCGCCCGCAGAACGAGCAGCCCAGGGATGCCGCGCAGGAGATCGCCGAGAAGCTGCAGCCGTACGTGGGACGGCGCCTCCGCCTCAAGATCCTGGAGGTCAACCGCAAGGCGAACCGCCTCATCCTGTCGGAGAAGGTGGCCCTGTACGAGGAGCGGCGCGAGAAGCGCGACGAGCTCTTCAGCAGCCTCCAGGTCGGCCAGAAGGTCAACGGGACCGTGCGGTCCATCGCACCGTTCGGCGTCTTCATCGATCTCGGCGGGATCGACGGACTCGTCCACAAGAGCGAGCTCTCGTGGAACAAGGTCAACAATCCCGAGGCCGGATACCGCGTGGGCGACCAGGTCGACGCCGAGGTCATCGACATCAACCACGAGCGCGGACGGATCAGCCTCTCGATCCGCCGGCTCCAGCCGGATCCCTGGCACTCCACCGTGGCGGACTTCAAGGTCGGCGACGTCATCGACGGCACGGTCACCAAGATCGTGAACTTCGGTGCCTTCGTCCGGGTCCGCGACGGCCTGGAGGGCCTGATCCACATCAGCGAGCTGTCCCACCAGCGCGTCGCGCATCCGAGCGACGTCGTGCACGAGGGCCAGACGCTGAAGCTCAAGATCATCTCCCTCGACTCCGAGCGGCATCGCCTGGGCCTGAGCCTCAAGCAGGCCGAGGAACCGCCCGCCCGTCCGACCCCGGAGCCGCGCGAGCGTCGTCCGCGCCCGGAGCGCGGCTACGACCCGTCGCAGGCGGTCCAGGAGCCCGAGGGCGGGATCGACAACACCCTCGCTGCCGCGTTCGCGCAGGTCCGCCGACAGGTGGCCGAAGCGGAGGCGGAGCAGGAGGGCGAAGGCTGATCCCCGGCCGACCCTGATCACGACGGCCCGCCGGTCCACCGGCGGGCCGTTCGCACAGCAAGGGCCACGCGGCGCGCGGGCCCCCGTCCCCCGGTCGCCGGCACGCGCGAGGCCCCCGGTCGCGAGGCCCCGGGTCGCGAGACCCCCGGCGAGCGCGGGGCCCCCTGGCGCTCTCGGGCGCCCGCCCCGCACGGGCCCCCGGGCGCATCGTGGCCGCGGCCACACGAGGCTCGGGGCCGCCCCCGCGCCCGTGCCCTGAGGTTCCTGCATCCGCCGGGACGCGGCGGACGAACACCTCGCAGGGGGATGTCACGCGGGGTGCTCCGAGGACCCCGTGCTAGGATTGGGCGACGGGCGGGCCACTCGGAGCCCCCCGCCGAAAGGGCGCTTCGACTCCATGGTTGATCGGTTCGACAAGTTCACGGATCGCGCACGCAAGGTCCTCACCCTGGCGCAGGACGAGGCGCAGCGCTTCAACCACAACTACATCGGCACCGAGCATCTCCTGCTCGGGCTGGTGCGGGAGGGGGACGGCGTCGCCGCGCGCGTGCTCGAGAACATGGGCGTCGAGCTGCCCAAGGTGCGCACCGCGGTTGAGTTCATCATCGGGCGGGGAGACCGGCCGGTGGTGGGCGAGGTGGGGCTCACCCCCCGCGCCAAGCGGGTCATCGAGCTGGCGATCGACGAGGCCCGCCGTCTGGGCCACAACTACATCGGGACCGAGCACCTGCTGCTGGGCCTCGTCCGGGAGGGCGAGGGGATCGCCGCCGGCGTGCTCGAGTCGCTCGGGGTCAACCTGGACAAGGTCCGTCACGAGGTGATCCGCGTCCTCTCGCAGTCGAGCTCGGTCGGGCCCGCCACGGAGGCCAAGCGCGCCAGCAAGACCCCCACCGTCGACCAGCTCGGCGTGAACCTCACGGAGGCCGCCCGCGCCGGCAAGCTCGACCCCGTCATCGGGCGCGAGAAGGAGATCGAGCGGGTCATCCAGATCCTCTCCCGGCGGACCAAGAACAACCCCGCGCTGATCGGCGAGCCGGGCGTGGGCAAGACCGCCATCGCGGAGGGGCTCGCCCACCGGATCGTGTCGGGCGACATCCCGGAGACCCTGGCCAACAAGCGGGTCCTCACCCTGGACATCGGCTCGCTGGTGGCCGGCACCAAGTACCGTGGCGAGTTCGAGGAGCGGCTCAAGAAGATCATCGAGGAGCTGCGAAACACCAACGACGTGGTGCTCTTCATCGACGAGCTGCACACGCTGGTGGGCGCCGGCGCCGCCGAGGGTGCCATCGACGCGGCGAACATCCTGAAACCGCCGCTTGCCCGCGGCGAGCTGCAGTGCATCGGCGCGACCACTCTCGACGAGTACCGCAAGTACATCGAGCGCGACGCGGCCCTCGAGCGGCGCTTCCAGCCGGTGATGGTGGACGAGCCGACGCTGGAGCAGACGGTCGACATCCTGTTCGGGATCCGCGAGCGCTACGAGCAGCACCACAAGGTCCGGATCACCGACGGCGCGGTTCGCGCCGCGGCGGATCTCTCCATCCGCTACATCACCGACCGCCACCTCCCCGACAAGGCGATCGACCTGATCGACGAGGCGGCCAGCCGCGTGCGGCTGCGCCACAGCTCGTCCCCGCCGGAGCTGAAGGAGGCGGGCAAGCGGCTCGAGCAGGTCACCAAGGAGAAGGACGAGGCGATCAACCGCCAGGACTACGAGGTCGCTGCCAGCCTGCGTGACGCCGAGGCCGTGGCCCGAGAGGAGCTCGACCGGATTCGCGCGGAGTGGCGAGCCCGCCAGGATGCCGAGATCCCCGATGTCGGCGAGGAAGAGATCGCCGAGGTCGTGGCGATGTGGACGGGCATCCCGGTGACCCGCATCGCCCAGGAGGAGTCGGAGCGGCTGCTGCACATGGAGGAGGCCCTCCACGCCCGCGTGATCGGCCAGCAGGAGGCGATCGCGACCATCTCCAAGGCGGTCCGCCGCGCCCGTGCGGGGCTCAAGGACCCCAAGCGGCCGATCGGCTCGTTCATCTTCCTGGGACCCACCGGCGTGGGCAAGACCGAGCTCGCCAAGAGCCTCGCCGAGTTCATGTTCGGATCCGAGGACTCGCTCATCAAGATCGACATGAGCGAGTTCATGGAGCGCCACAACGTGAGCCGGCTGGTGGGCGCGCCTCCCGGCTACGTGGGCTTCGAGGAGGGCGGCCAGCTCACCGAGGCCGTGCGCCGGAAGAGCTACGCGGTGGTGCTCCTCGACGAGATCGAGAAGGCCCACCCGGAGGTCTTCAACATCCTGCTGCAGATCCTCGAGGACGGCCAGTTGACCGACGCGAAGGGCCGCCGCGTGGACTTCCGCAACACCGTGATCATCATGACCAGCAACGTCGGCGCAACGTCGCTGCTGAAGGACACCAGCCTCGGGTTCCAGCCGGTCCGCCTGACGGACACCGAACGCGCCGAGCAGCAGTACGAGCGGATGAAGGGCAAGGTCCTCGACCAGCTGAAGAACCAGTTCCGGCCGGAGTTCCTGAACCGGGTCGATTCGGTGGTGGTCTTCCGTTCGCTGACCGTCGACGAGATCCGCGAGATCGTGGACCTGATGCTCAGGCGCGTCCGCGACCAGCTGCACGCGCAGCAGATGACGCTCGAGGTCACCCAGGCGGCGAAGGACCACCTGATCAAGCTGGGATACGACGCCGACTACGGGGCCCGCCCGCTGCGACGCGTGATCCAGAACATGATCGAGGACCCGCTCGCCGAGGCCCTCCTGGTCGGTCGCTTCGAATCCGGCCAGACGATCGTGGTCGATCGCTCCGCCGATGCAGGCCTGACGATCGAGGCGCAGCTCGACAAGACGCCCGCCGCGGCCGGCACCTGACGTGGCGCGGCCCACGAGCCGCTTCGTCTGCCAGGCCTGCGGCGCGTCCTTCCCGCGCTGGGAAGGACAGTGCCGCGCGTGCGACGCCTGGAACACCCTGGTCGAGACCCTGGTCCGGGAACCGGGCCGTGCCCGCGCTGCTTCCCGCACGCTGGAGGGAGGGGCGCCGCCGACGCCGCTCCGGCACCTCGAGGAGCCGGAGCTGGTCCGGTGCAGCACGGGGATCGGCGAGCTGGACCGGGTGCTCGGCGGTGGCCTGGTGCCCGGGAGCCTGGTCCTGCTGGGCGGCGAGCCGGGGGTCGGCAAGTCCACGCTCGTCCTGGCGGCGGCCGCGGGGATCGCGACGCGCGCGGCAGAGGCAGGCTCCTCCCCGGGTCGCGCCCCGTCCTCGGGCGGCCGGTCCCTCTCGGTGTCGGGCGCATCGACCGGGACCACGCACGCTCCCGGGCAGCGCGACACGGTCCTGTACGCGAGCGGCGAGGAATCGGCCGGGCAGCTGCGCCTGCGGGCCAGCCGGCTTGGCCTGGTGGACGGTCCCGCCGGCGAGGCGATCCTCGTGGTGGCCGAGACCGACGTGGAGCGCATCGTGGAACGGGCGCGGGACGTGGCGCCCGCCGTGCTGGTGGTCGACTCGATCCAGACCGTGGCGCTGGACGAGCTGGACGGTCCACCGGGCTCCGTGGGCCAGGTCCGCGAGGCCGCGCTCCGCCTGCTGCAGTACGCGAAGAACGACGGCGTCCCGGTCGTCCTGGTGGGCCACGTGACGAAGGACGGGAGCCTGGCCGGCCCCAAGACCCTCGAGCACCTGGTGGACGCGGTCCTCGCCCTGGAGGGCGAGCGGGGCGGCGGCCTGCGGCTGCTGCGGGCGACCAAGAACCGTTTCGGCTCCACCGAGGAGGTGGGGGTCTTCGCGATGGGCGAGGAGGGCCTCCGCGAGGTGGCCGATCCGGCGCGTGCCTTCCTGGCCGAGGTGGACCGGGGAGCGCCGGGCTCCGCGATCGGGGCGACCCTGGAGGGCAGCCGCCCGCTCATGGTGGAGGTGCAGGCCCTCGTGGCGCCCGCGGCCTACGGCACCCCGCGCCGAACCGCCAGCGGGATCGACCAGAACCGGCTCGCCCTGCTGCTCGCGGTGCTGGCGCGCCGGGCCGGGATCGGGCTGGCCGCCCACGACGTCTACGCAAGCGTCGCGGGGGGCCTGGCGATCGAGGAGCCGGCGCTGGATCTCCCGCTGGCGCTCGCCCTCGCCTCCTCGCTGCGCGACCGCCCGGTGCGCGCCGGGACGGTGGCGGCCGGCGAGATCGGGCTGCTCGGCGAGCTGCGCCCGGTCTCGGGGCTCGCCAGGCGCCTGCGCGAGGCGGAGCGGCTGGGGTTCGAGCGCGCGATCGTGCCGGCGGAGCGAGGCGGCCGGACCGGCGAGATCCCGGAGCGGATCGGCGGCCTGCGCGTGATGGCCTGCGGCACGCTCCGCGAGGCCGTCACGCTCGCGCTGGCGCCCCTGCCGGAGGGTGCGGCCGCGCCCTGAGCGACGGTCCCGACCGACCCGGGGGCGTCTTGGGGGCATGCCCCTGTGGTACGCTCGCCAGCCGGATGTCAAGGTTCGTACGGCTGCTCGGCGCGATTCTCGGCATGCTGGTCGGCATCCAGCTTGCGTCGATCGACCTGGGTGGGAGGGGTCTCTTCAGCGAGACGCCGAGCGGCAACTTCCTGCTCGCGCTGTGGGTCGTGGCGTGGCTCGTGGTCGGCTTCCTGATCCTCCCGTACCTCACCATCGAGCCCGCGGGCTGGCTCGTCCGCGGCGTCCGGGCGCTCTCCACCGGTGAGTTCGTCACCGCCATCGCGGGCCTCCTGATCGGGCTGCTCATGGGCCTCCTGCTGGGGTTGCCGCTGGCGCGGTTCCCGGACCCGTACGGCCGCTACCTGCCGATCGGCGTCTCCCTGGTGCTGGGGCTCGGGATGCTCGGCCTCACGGTCGCCAAGCGGCACGACCTGGCGGAGGCGATCGAGGCGCTGGGGCTCTTTCCCGCCCGGCGCGAGCCGGCGACCCCGCCCGGGGCGCCGTTCATCGTGGTCGACACCAGCGCCATCATCGACGGGCGCATCGCGGACGTGATGGCGAGCGGCTTCCTCTTCGGCACGCTGATCGTCCCGCGCTTCGTGCTGGCCGAGCTCCAGTACATCGCCGACCAGTCGGACGCGCGCAAGCGGGCCCGGGGCCGGCGCGGGCTGGACATCCTCAACGAGCTGCGACGCAGCGAGCACATGCAGGTCGAGATCAGCGAGGACGACGTTCCCGGGGTCCCCGAGGTCGACGCGAAACTGGTCGCGCTCTCGAAGGCGAGGGGAGCGGCCATCCTGACCAACGACCTCAACCTGAACAAGGTGGCCGAGCTCGAGGGCCTGCGGGTCCTCAACATGAACTCGCTGGCGAACGCGGTGAAGCCGGCGTTCCTCCCCGGAGACCACCTGCAGGTCCACGTGATCCAGGAGGGCAAGGAGCCCGGGCAGGGCGTCGCATTCCTCGACGACGGCACCATGGTCGTGGTGGAGGGCGGCGCACGCCGGATGGACCGCGACGTGAACGTGACGGTGACCCGCGTCCTCCAGACGGTGGCCGGCCGGATGGTCTTCGCGCAGCCCGCGGACGACTAGGGGTGGATGCAGGGTCGGTCGACGCGGTGGTCGTGGCGGCCGGGGCGAGCACGCGCATGACCGGGCGGGACAAGATCACCGCGTCGCTCCTGGGCCGTCCACTGCTGGCCTGGACGTTGGACGCGCTGGCGGCCTCGTCGGTCGTGGGACGGCTGGTGGTGGTGACGGCCCCGGCCCGGGTGTCCGAGGTCGCCGTGCAGCCGTGGGTGCACGCCCACGGGGCACGCGTGGTGCCCGGCGGCGCCCGGCGCCAGGAGTCGGTGGCGGCCGGCGTGGCGGCCACGACCAGCCCGGTCGTCCTGGTCCACGATGGGGCCCGCCCGCTGGCGAGCCCGGCGCTGGTGGACGCGGTCGCCGCCGCGGCGTCGTCCGACGGAGCGGCGATCCCCGTGGTCGCGGTGGCGGAGACGCTCAAGCGTGTCGCCGGCGGGCGCGTGGGCGAGACCGTGGACCGTGCCGGCCTGGCGGCGGCACAGACCCCCCAGGGGGCGCGGCGCGAGTTGCTGGAGCGTGCATGGGCGCGCTTCCCGCCGGACGGCCCGCGCGAGTTCACCGACGAGGCGGCGCTCCTGGAGGCGGCCGGGATCCCCGTCACGGCGGTGCCGGGAGAGGCGACCAACCTCAAGGTGACGCTCCCCGAGGACCTGGCGCGGGCCGAGGCGCTCTTGGCGGCCCGGCTCGGCCCGGTCAGGGTCGGACACGGAGCGGACGAGCATCCCTTCGGCCCGGAGACCGGCCTGGCGCTCGGGGGGATCGTGATCGAGGGCGCTCCGCGCCTGCGGGGCCACTCCGACGGCGACGCGGCGCTCCACGCGGTGGCGGACGCGCTGCTCGGTGCCGCGGGGATGGGCGACCTGGGCCGGCTCTTTCCCGCCGGCGATCCGGCGACCCGGGGGATCGCCAGCGGCGAGCTGCTGCGCGTCGTGGTGGGCCGGCTCTCCGACGGGGGCTGGCGCGCCCAGTCGCTGGACGTGACCATCCGCGCCGCGCGGCCCCGGCTGGGAGCGGTCCGTCTCTCGGCGATGCGCGACGCCATCGCGGCGATGGTCGGCCTGCCGCCCGGATCGGTCGAGGTGAAGGCCTCGAGCGGTAACCTGATCGGGTTCGAGGGCGCCGGCCGCGGGATCGCGGCGACGGCGGTGGCAATGATCCGGAGAGGTTGATGTGACGGACCCGATGCGCTGGTGGACCCGATGAACCTGCGGCTGACCAACACCCTGACCGGGCGGGCGGAGCCGTTCGTCCCGCTCGAGCCCGGGCGCGTGGGCATGTACAGCTGCGGCCCCACGGTGTACGCGCCGGCGCACGTCGGCAACTTCCGGAGCTTCCTCTTCGCCGACCTGCTGCGCCGCTACCTGGCCTGGCAGGGGCTCGCCGTCACCTGGGTGATGAACATCACCGACGTCGACGACAAGATCATCCGGGATGCCCGCCGGGAGGGCGTCGAGATCGGCGAGCTCACGGCACGGTACACCGCGCTCTTCCTCGAGGACGCGCAGCGCCTGCGCATGACGCCGCCCGACGTGATGCCGCGCGCCACGGAGCACGTGACCGACATGGTCGCCCTGATCGAGCAGCTGCTGGCCAGGGGGCACGCGTACCGGACCGGCGACGGCTCGATCTTCTTCCGCATCGCGAGCTGGCCCGGCTACGGGCGGCTGGCCCGGCTCGATCCCACGCAGCAGCGCGTCGGAGAGCGGGTCGAGTCCGACGAGTACGACAAGGACGACGTGCGCGACTTTGCCGTGTGGAAGGGACCTCGCGAGGGCGAGCCGAGCTGGGAGACCGCGATCGGGCCGGGCCGGCCCGGCTGGCACGTCGAGTGCTCGGCGATGAGCATGCGGTATCTCGGCCCCACGTTCGACATCCACACCGGCGGGGTGGACCTGGTCTTCCCGCACCACGAGGACGAGATCGCGCAGTCAGAGGCCGCCACCGGCCAGCCATTCGTCCGGACGTGGCTGCACTGCGCCCACCTGCAGATGGGCGGGGAGAAGATGGCCAAGCGGACCGGCAACATCGAGCGCCCGGCCGACGTGTACGCTCGCGGCTACTCGCCGCGGGCGCTCCGCTACGCGCTGATCGCTGCCCAGTACCGGGCCCCGCTCGAGTTCGGCGACGAGTCCCTGCGCGCGGCCGCCTCGGCGGTCGAGCGCCTGGCCACGGTCCTCGCGGCGCTCGACGCGTACCGTGCCGACGCGGCCCCCGACGCGACGCTCCCGGCACTGCTCGAGGAGACCCGGGGGCGCTTCGTGGATGCGCTCGACGACGACCTCAACGTGTCGCCCGCTCTGGCCGCGGTCTTCGACCTGGTACGGGAGCTGAACCGGCGGATCGACGCCCGGGCGCTCTCGACGGAGGACGCGGCCACGGCCGCCGCGTTCCTGCGCGACCTCGACCGCGTCCTGGGCATCATGGAGGAGGAGGCCGAAGGGCTGGAGGCGGAGCTGGAGGCGATGCTGGAGGAGCGGGCGGCCGCGCGGGCCCGGCGCGACTGGGCAACGTCGGACCGGCTCCGGGATGAGCTGGCCGGCCGCGGGGTGCTGATCGAGGACACGCGGGACGGTCAGCGCTGGCGGCGGGTCGTGGAGGCGCAGCGTGGCTGAGGGCGAGCGCGGCGGGCGGGCCGGCCAGCGGGGGGGACGAGGCGGTCGCGCCGGACGAGGCGGCCCGCCGTCCGGGCGCGATGGGCGGGGCGGTCGCTTCGCCGACGAACCCCGGGGTGGCCGGGGGCGCGGAGGCGACGAGGGGTTCCCCTGGGACCGGCGTTCCGACCGGGATCGGGGCCCCGGCGATCGGCGACGCAGCCCTGGGCTCGGCTTCGGCCCGGGGCGCGGGGAGCCCGAGCGGGAGCCGCACGATCGGACGACACGGGATCGCGACCGTGGTCCGACGGCCGGCGAACCCGGCCCCGTCCAGGGTCCTCCCTGGCGCGGCGAGCCGCGGCGGGAATGGCGCGGAGACGAGCGGCGCGGGCAGGGTGGTCCCCCGCGCGGATGGGACCGTGGGGAGCGGCCCGGATACCGGCAAGGCGGGCCGGCCGGGGGCGCCGAGCGGGGCCGCAGGGAACCCGGGGGGTGGGGCGGTCCGCCGGGAGGCGGTCCCTCCGGCCGCCCGCCGGGAGGTCCGAGAGGTACCGGCCGACCATGGGAACCGGGCGAGTGGGCGCGGGAGCGTCCGCGGGACGAGGGTGCACGGCCGGGTGGTCCCGGCCGGCCCTGGGAGGGGCGCGCGCCGTCGGAGCGGCCGCCACGACCGTGGCGCGGGGCGGAACCGCCGCAGCGGCCCTCCGGGCCCGGTGAGCGGCGGCCCGGGCAGGGCGCATGGCGTCCCGGGCCCGGCGAGTGGCGTGGGCGCCAGCCGGGCCCGGGCGGACC
>JAJYKX010000075.1 GCA_021788175.1 Chloroflexota bacterium | reverse complement strand
CCACCACGGGACGCGACGGGGTGAGCCCGAGCCCGGCGACGGTCTCGCGGACCTGTGCCTCCAGCCCGGGGACGTCGAGCCGGAGGAAGCGGCGCAGGTCGGCCACCGACCCGTGGTCCACGAAGCGTCCCGCGGGGATCCCGATGACGCGGACCGGGATGCCGCGCACCCGCTCGTCGGATAGGCCCGCGCGGGCGAGCGCCTCCAGCACGGCAGAGCCGAACCCTCCGGCGTCCACGCTTTCCTCGAAGGTGACCACCAGCCGGGTGCCGCGCGCCCGGTCCACGATCAGCCCCTCGTCGAGCGGCGCAAGGAAGCGGGCGTTCACCACGCCCACCGACCACCCGTCCGCGGCCAGCGCCTCCGCCACGGCCAGCGCCCGCATGACGATAGGCCCGAAGCCCACCAGGAGGATGTCGGTCCCCTCCCGCAGGACCTCGCCCGTGCCCACGGGTACGGGCTCCGGGGCCACCGGCGCCAGGTCGAGGCCGGGATCGCGCGGGTAGTGGAGGGCGAAGGGATGGGACTGGGAGAACGCCGTGCGGAGCAGCCGGCGCAGCTCCTGCTCGTCCCTGGGCGAGGCGATCACCAGGTTGGGGAGCTGGCGCTGGGCGGGCAGGGTGAACATCCCCTGGTGGCTGGTGCCGTCCTCCCCCACCAGGCCCGCACGGTCGACGCCGATGACGACCGGCTGGTCGTTCTGGCAGACATCGTGCACGGTCTGGTCGAAGGCGCGCTGGAGGAACGTCGAGTAGACGGCGACGAAGGGCCGCAGGCCGCCGAGCGCGAGCCCGGCGGCGAACGTGACGGCGTGCGGTTCCGCGATCCCCACGTCGAAGAAGCGGTCCGGGTGCGCGGCCCCGAAGAGGTTCAGGCCGGTCCCGGTCGGCATCCCCGCCGTGATGGCGACCACGCGGGGATCCTCCGCGGCGATCGCCAGCAGCTCCTGAGCCATCACCGCGGTATAGGTGGGCGGCTTGCGCGCCGCGGCCGCCGCCTGGGCCACCGAGAGCGTGGCGTCACCGTCGCCGTTGGCAGGGCTCGCCGGCCCCTGCCCCGCGGACGGGCTCGGGGTGACGCCGGGGACATCCATGGGCGGCAGGGCCGCGCCGTGGAACCCGACCTGATCCGCCACCGCGGGCTCGTACCCGTGCCCCTTCTCCGTGCGCACGTGGACGAGCACCGGTCCCTCCAGCCGCAGGGCACCGCGCAGCGTGGAGGTGAGGGCGTCGAGGTCGTGTCCTGGGACCACGCCGATGTAGGTGATCCCGAGGTCCTCGAACAGGCGGCCCGGCTGCTGGGCGAAGTTGACCACCGACTTGCGGGCCCGGCGGGAGAGCTCCACGGCCGTCGAGCCCACGATCGGCATGTGCTCCAGGAAGGCGTCGTAGCCGGCCTTGGTCGTCTGCCACGCCTGCGAGAGCTTGATCGCACTGAGGTAGTTGGAGAGCGCGCCCACGGTGGGCGAGATGCTCATCTCGTTGTCGTTCAGCACGATCAGCAGGTTCGTCTGCCGGTGCCCGATGTCGTTGAGCGCCTCCAGCGAGAGCCCGCTCATCAGGGCGGCGTCGCCCACCACGACCACCACGCGCTCGTGGGAGCCGCCCAGGTCGCGGGCCGCCGCGAGGCCCTGGGCCACGGACAGGCCGGTGCCGGCGTGACCGCCGTCCATCACGTCGTGGTCGCTCTCGCTGCGGCGCGGGAACCCGCCGATCCCGCCCAGCTGGCGGAGCGTGTGGAACCGCTCGAGCCGGCCGGTCAGCAGCTTGTGGGGATAGGCCTGATGCCCGGTGTCCCAGACGATCCGGTCGCGGGGAGAGTCGAGGAGCCGGTGCAGCGCGACCGTCAGCTCCACCACGCCGAGCGAGCTGCCCAGGTGACCGCCGGTGACCGCCACCGTCTCGATGATGGTGCGGCGGATCTCCTCGCAGAGCGTCTCGAGCTGGGCGTCGTCGAGCGCGCGCAGGTCGCGCGGCCCGGTCAGCGACGCGAGAATGGACACTGCGCCCTCCGGGGAACTGGCATCGCGGGATTCTACGCGCTCGTGCCGGCCTCGTCGTCCAGGTCGTCCGGGCGCAGGTCGATGGCGCGCAGCGCGCCGCCCGCCTCCTCGACCAGTCGCTGGACCCGCAGCTCGGCGTCGTCGAGCAGATGGGCGCACCGGGCGTGGAGCGCCACGCCGCGCTCGTAGAGCGCGATCGACTCCTCGAGCGGCATCCCGCCCGCTTCCAGGCGGGCCACGACCTCGCCCAGCTCGGCCAGTGCCGCGTCGAAGCTGAGTGTCTCCACCGGCTCGGTCCCCATCACCCCGAGTCTCGCACGTTCGTGACCGTCGCGTCCAACGCGCCCCGTGCCAGCCGCACGTCGAGCCGCTCCCCGGCCGCGGTCGCCGCCGCGTCCACCAGGACACGCCCGTCCGCCGTCCGCACGATGGCGTACCCGCGTTCGAGGGTCGCGTAGGGCGAGAGGGCCGCGAGCCCCGCGGCGGCCGCGGCGAGTTCCGCCCGTGCACCGGCGAGACGCCCTTCCGTGACGAGCGGGAGTCGGTCCGCCGCGCGGCCCAGCCGGTCGCGCTCGGCGGCCAGCCGCCGTTCCACGGCCCGCCCGGCGCGATCCAGCAGCTCGGCCGTCCGCTGGCGCTCCCCCGCGAGCACCGTGGCGGGATGCACGCGGGCAAGGGCGCGCCGCTCGACCGCCAGGGCAGACCGACCGGCGCCCAGGGTCCGCTCCGCCGACGTCGCGAGCCGGCCGCGCAGCGCCGCGAGGCCGGCCGCGGCCTCCTGGCGGGAGGGCACCACCAGCTCCGCCGCCGCGGAGGGGGTGGGGGCCCGCACGTCGGCCGCGAAGTCCACCAGGGTGACGTCCGTCTCGTGCCCCACGCCGGTGACGACCGGGATCGGCGAGGCCGCCACGGCGCGCACCACGCGCTCGTCGTTGAACGCCCAGAGGTCCTGCGGCGACCCGCCGCCGCGCGCCAGGATCAGGACGTCCGGCACCGTCCCGTCCAGCGGATCCTGCCACCGGGCGAGCCGTGCGAGCGCCGCCACGATCGTCGCGGGCGCGGCGTCGCCCTGCACCTGGCAGGGCGCCAGGACCACTCTCGTCAGCGGCCAGCGCCGGCGCAGGACGTGCAGGATGTCGTGGAGCACCGCCCCCGACGGGCTGGTGGCCACCCCGATCAGCCGCGGCGCCCGGGGCAGCGGGCGGCGGCGAGCCGCGTCGAAGAGGCCCTCGGCCAGCAGTCTCGCCTTCAGAGCCTCGAACTGCAGCGCGAGGTCGCCGAACCCGGCCGGCTGGAGCGAGTCGACGTAGAGCTGGTACGTGCCGCCGGCGTCGTACACGTCGAGGCGGCCGTGCGCCACCACCCGCAGGCCCGTCCGCGCCTCGAACGGGCTGGTCGCCCGCTGGGCGCGGAAGAAGACGCACGCCAGCTGGGAGCGGCCGTCGCGCAGGGCGAAGTAGCAGTGGCCCGCCGCGCTGACCGTGACCTGCCCGACCTCGCCCTCCACCCAGAGGTCGCGGAACGCGTCCTCCCCGCGGAGCACGTCCCGCACGGCGCGCGTGACGTCGCCCACCGTCCAGATCCGTGAGCCCGGGCCCGAGCGGCCGGCACCCGGGGAACCCGGGACCGTCCCGCCCGAGACGGGGGTTCCGGGGCTGCCCGGCCGGCCCCACGGCGGTGGCTCGGGACCCGGAGGGCCTGCGCCGGGCGTGGCGGGCTCCCGCCGGAGCCAGCGCTCCCAGGGACGTTCGTCGGTCATCCTGGCGCCCCCGGCAGGCGTGGCGCCGCCCGCACGACGCGGGTCGCGTCAGACCCGGGTGAGGTACTCACCGGTGCGGGTGTCGATCCGGATGGTGTCCCCCTCGTTGACGAAGAGCGGGACCTGGACCGTCAGCCCGGTATCCGTGGTGGCCGGCTTGCGCGCGCCGGTGGCCGTGTCCCCGGCGAAGCCGGGCTCCGTCTCCGCCACCCGCATGTCCACCGTGATGGGCAGCTCGACGCCGATGGTCTCGCCCTCGTAGCTCGTCCGATCGAGCATCATCCCGTCGAGGAGGTACGGGACCGCGTCGCCCAGCTGCTCGGCGGACAGCGTGAACTGGTCGAACGAGTCGGTGTCCATGAAGTGGAACTCGTCGCCGTCGCGGTAGAGGAACTGGACCTGGCGCCGGTCAAGGTGGGCACGGGGCCACTTGTCGCCCGCCTGGAAGGAGCGCTCGACCGTCTGGCCGCGCTTCACGTTCTTCAGCTTGATGCGGACCTGCGCGGAGCCGCGCCCCATCTTGATGTGGTGGTAGTCGAGGATCTGCCAGAGCTCGCCGTCGAGCTCGATGACGATCCCTTTGCGCAGGTCGCCGGTCGAGACCATGGTCGGGGTGACTCCTGTGGGTGGGCGGCCGCACACGGCAACCCGGGGCACGTCGAATCGTGCAGCGATTGTACCCGGCCCGGGCGCGCCGTCGGACCGGGTGGCCGGAGGCGGCCCTATCCGACGACCGTGACCTCCCGCGGGAACCCGGTCAGCCGCTCGAGCACGCCGGTGCTCGCGTCGAACGCGACCAGGTCCTCGATGCGGATCCCGGTCTCTCCCGGCAGGTACACCCCGGGCTCGATCGAGAAGACCGTCGGTCCGGGCAGCACGACCGGCGCCGCCCGGCGACTCAGCGAGGGCGCCTCGTGGGTGGCGAGGCCGATCCCGTGCCCGAGCCCGTGGCCGAAGTGCTCCCCGTGCCCGGCCGCGGTGATCACGTCCCGCGCGGCACCGTCCACCGCGGGGCCGGTGGGCGCCTGGTGGGTCTCCACGCCCCGTGCCAGCATCTCGAACGCCGCCTCCTGGGCATCGGCGACCAGCCGGTAGAGCGCGAGGTCCGCGGCGCGCGGCTCCGCCACGAAGAGCGTGCGCGTCATGTCGCTGCGGTAGCCCGCCACCTGCGCCCCGAAGTCGAACAGGAGCACCTCGCCGGCCGCGACGGGCCGGTCGGTCGGTGAGCCGTGCGGCAGCGCCGCGCGCGGTCCCGACAGGCACGCCACGTCGAACGCGAGCGCCTCGGCGCCGCCGGTCCGCATCGCCCACTCGAGCTGCAGCGCCAGGTCGCGCTCGGTCACCCCGGGCCGGATGTCGGGGAGCAGTCGCTGCAGCGCCGCGTCGGCGACGGCGCACGCCGCGGCCACCCGCTCCAGTTCGCCGGGCTCCTTCACCGCCCGCAGGGCCTCGATCCACCCCTCCGCCGGCACCAGCTCGACATCCGGCGCCGCCGCCTGCAGGCGCGACCAGGTGGCGTGGCTCACCAGGTCGGCCTCCACCGCCACGCGTCGCACCGGCCCTCCGTCGCGTCCGCGCAGCCCCGCCAGGATGCCGGCCCACCGATCGGGCAGGTCGTAGTAGGACTCCTCGATGCGGGCCCCCGGGCACTCCTCGGCGGCCTGCTCGCGGTAACGCGAGTCGGCCAGGACCACCAGGTCGTCGGGAGCGACGACGAAGCGCCCCGAATCCCCCGCCACCTTCTCCTCGCCCTCGCCCAGCACGAACCCCGTCAGGTACCGCGTGTTCTCGCGGCTCAGGCCCAGGTAGGCGTCGAACCCGGCGGCGTCCAGCCGGGCGCGGAACCGTTCCAGGCGGGCCGGTCGCGCCGCGGCGTCGGCCGCCTGCCAGCGCGCGAGGTCCTGCACCGAGGGGACGGTACGCCGGGAGGCAAGAGGAAGGTCGTTCACGAGATGTACCCGTACTTGCGCATGTTGGCGAGCTGCTCCGCGTAGGTCCTGGCGAACGCATGGGTGTAGCTCCCGTCGTTCTTCGCCAGGAAGTAGAGATACCCGGTGCGGGTGTCAGGCTTCAGGGCCGCCTGGATCGAGGCGAGGCTGGGGGTGCAGATCGGCCCCGGGAAGATGCCGGCCTTCTGGTAGGTCTGGTACCCGGCCAGGTCCGACGGCAGCTTCACCGTCCCGGGGCTCGCGAGCGGGTCCCAGAAGGAGTAGTCCTGCCACTTGTCGAACGGCAGCTTGCGCAGCTGCACGGTATCCCACCCGTAGATCACCGTCGGGTCCGCGTCCATCGGCATGCCCTTCGTCAACCGGTTCGCATACACCCCGGCGATCAGCGGCCGCTCCGACGCGACCCGTGCCTCCTGCTCCACCAGGCTCGCCAGGCTGAGCACCTGGTAGAAGTTCCTGCCCTGCTGCTCCGCGGCCTGCACCGGCCCCATGCCGATGTCGGTCTGCCACTGGTCGAGCAGGTCCCGGACCATCTGCTCGGGCGTGACGTCCTCGTACACGTCGAACGTGCCCGCCCCCAGGAACCCCTCGAGCGAGTGGCCCGCAGGGAGCGTGGACAGGAACGGGTAGTCCGCGATGATCGAGGCAGACGGGTGCATCGCCAGGTCGTAGAAGGCGTGCACGTCCATCTTGAGCGGCAGCGTCTCCAGGTAGGCCGTGATCTGCTCGATGCGCAGCCCCTCCCGCAGCTGGACCGTGACGGTCTTCACGGGCGCCTCCTGGAGCCGGTTCAGGATCGCCTGCGGCGTCATGGTCGAGCTGAGCTCGTACGCGCCGGCCTCGATGCTCCCCGAGAGGCCCTCCGTGATCACCAGGTAGGTCACCACGAAGGGATCCTTCACCAGGCCCTGGGCCGCCAGGTCGTGCGCCACGTCGGCCGCGGTGGCACCCAGGGGCACCGTGAAATGCACCACCGTCGGGTCGGTGCCGGCGGGGTCGGACAGCTCGGACCCCAGCTGGTTCCGCACGATCTGGGCCACCGGGCTCATGTGCAGCAGGGAGGGGTTGCTCTCGGCCATGCTGAAGACCAGCCGGTTGACCGCGGGCCCGATCGCGATCGTGGTGAGCAGCCAGAGCAGGGCGAGGGCGGCGACGACGACCGCGGCGACGCCGGCGGCCCGGCCACGACGGGATCCCGAGCGTGGCGCGGACGGGCGGGGCACGTAGCGCCCGCTCCGGACGCCCTGCGCGGGTCGCTCGCCCGTCACGCGCCCGTCCCCGTGCCGGTTCCTTCCGGCATGCCCCGGCCCGGCGCCTCGCCCGGGCCCGGGCGCGCGCCTGCCGCGTGCGCCCCGACGCGCGCATCGAGCTCGGCGCGGAGGATGGCCACGGCGGCGGCCTGGTCCACCCGTGATCGCCGGGCGGCGATGGCGGCCCGGGTCGGCCGACCCGTCGAGCGGTCCCGCCGGAGCGGAGGCTGCACCGCCTCCGCCGCCTCGGTCGTCAGCCGCTCGTCGCGCCACGCCACCGGCAACCCGGTGCGGGTCGCCATCTCGTCTCCCCACGCGCGCGTCCGGAGGGCCTGCTCGCCTTCGCCGCCGTCCATGTCGAGCGGAAGCCCGATCACCAGCTCGACGGCCCCCTGCTCGGATGCCAGCCGTCCGAGCCGGGCCGCGTCCTCGGGGGGCGTGGCTCGGCGCACGATCCCGAGCGCACGGACGTTCCCCGTGGCCTCGTCCGCCACCGCCACGCCGATCCGCCGGTCGCCCACGTCGAGCCCGAGGAGCCGGCTCACGAACCTGACTGCCTGGGCGGCGCGACGGTCAGCGTCACGCGCGCGTCGAGGGTGGGGATGGACGTCACGAAGGACGGCCACGTGGTGATGGAGACCTGGCCGTACTGCGCCAGGATGCTCCGGGCATCGCTGACGCTGCGGCCCTTCACCTGCGCCAGCAGCGACGCGGCATCGAGGGGATGCCATCGCTCGCCCCGCGCGGTCACCGTCACCGTCACCCGCCCGTTCTGCACCACCGGGTCGCTCTCGGCGGTCCTGATCGAGTCGGGGAAGAGCGACCAGCCGGCCGGGATCCCCTTCTCCAGGTAGGAGGCGGCGAGGCCCGACAGGGGCTGCGTCGAGAGCGCGAGGACGGAACCGGCGGCGGTCGCCGTCAGCTGGAACGAGGAGACGGCCGTCCCGACCAGCGCCGACGCCGCCGGCGCGGCCGAACTCGTCCCGAGGGTCGCCGTGGCCGGCACCAGGGTGGTGCCCGCGGGCGCCAGCGAGGGGTTGGCCAGCGCGCTCGTCAGCTGGGCGGCGAGCTGGGTGTCGAGCTGCTTCACCGCCGCATCGTAGTCCTGTTGGCTGACGACCTTCGTCACGGTGCGGGTGCCACCGCTGGTCGCGGCGGGGTTGTCGACCGAGACCTGGAACGCCTGGAGCCGCGTGGGCACCACGCTGATCGCGTGGGCGGGCACGTTGCCAGAGGTCCCCGGCGTGACCGCCTGGACCGGGGCACTGGCCTGGCCCGGGTTGATGGTCGTGCCCGAGACGGTCGCGCGCGGCGTCACCACCGTGGCCTGGGTGAGGAACTGCACGCCACCCGGCGTGCCCAGCGTGGTCCCCGCCGGGATCGTCACCGGGTCGATCGTGTCGTTGCTGGTGAAGGTCACACTGCCGCTCGCCGGCGTCTGGCTGACCTTCTGGCCGCTGGCCGGGAACGTGCCGTCCACGCTGAGGGGGACCGGGACCTGCTGGGCCGGGATCACCAGGTTCGCGGCATCCACGGCGGTGGCGCTCGGATCGGCCGTGACCTGCAGCGAGACTGGACCCGCGGCCACCGTCAGTGGCGTCACCACGATCGTGGCACTGGGCAGCACCAGGTACGCGCCGGCACCGCCGACCACGAGGAGCACCACCAGGACGAGCAGTGCGACCAGGGCCCGGCGGCGACCGCGCGGCCCTGGGGGCTCCCGGACCGGACCGGCCACCGGCAGTGCGCCGGCCGACCGTGCGCCGGTCCGCGGTCCGCGGTCCGCCCGGTCGACCTCGCCCTGGCCGGCACGCCTGTCGGCATCGCCCCGACCGATGAGCCCGCCGGCGGCGCCGGTCTCGGCGATGCCGGTCCCGGCGATGCGCGGCAACCCCTCCGCCGGCGCCTGGGCTCCGGGGGCGGTCGGTTGACCTGCCGGGCGCGGCGCGGGTTCGGGGGCCCCTGCCGCAGCGGACGCATCCGGCTCCATCGCTGGGCCGGGCTCGGCGCCGCGCCGGAACGCGCCGGAGCGCACCGAGGGTGGCGGCCCGCCGGAGGTATTGCGCTCGCGGGCCTCCTGGGCCAGCTCGTCGGCCAGCGCCTCCTCGTAGCTCGCAACGGTCCCGTAGGCAGGGAGGCCTGCCGCGATGGCGATCGCCCGGACCGCGGTCTCCGGCGCGACGATGGCCAGGTGCCGGTCGCGCGCCGCGGCCTCGCGGGCCAGCAGGCGGAAGTTGATCCGGCTCGTGGCGATGCGGGAGCCCGCCGGCAGCACCAGCGCAACGTGCGGCTCGCCGGCGGTGCGCAGGCGCGCCACCGCGGTGGTGACCTCGTCGTCGACGTCCAGGTAGTGGATCGTCATCGCGGCCAGTCTGCCTCAGACCTTCATGGCCCGCAGCACCCGCCGCAGAGCCGCGTCCAGGGCGGATTCCTCGGCCGCCATCTCCACCGCCTGGTATGCGAGGCCCATCGGCGTGACGTCCTGCTGGTCGATGAGCAGGCCCGTCTGGTCCCGCACCCCCGCCACCTCGGCCGGCGCCGCCACCTGGACCTCGGGCGGCCGCGCGAACGGGAGCCGCTTCGCAAATCCGGGGTCGCGGAGCGCGGCCTGCACCTCGGGCAGTCCGGCGCCGCCACCGCACAGGTAGATGCGCCCGGGCAGCAGATCGCCGCCGGCCAGCTCCTCGAGCACCAGCTCCACCCCCGCCGACCAGACCGCGACGTCCTCGGCGATCACCGCCGCCACGCGGTCCCGGTCGCTCACGTCCAGGCCGCGCGCGTAGTCGATCTTGACGGCCTCGGCGCGCTGGAACGGCATCCCCAGCTGGTCGGCGAGGCTCTTGGTGAAGGCCCGTCCGCCCAGGGCGAACATGCGGGTCCCCTCGATCCCGCCGGCGCGCACGAGCGCGACGTCCGTGGTGCCGCCCCCGACGTCGACGAAGAGCCCGCCCGCCTGCTGCACCTGGTCGCTGCCGAGGCAGCGGGCCACCGCGAACGGTTCGGCCACCACGGCCAGCAGCTCCAGGTCCAGCTGCGCGGCCACGGTCTGCAGCGCGCCGAGATGCACCAGCGGCGCGAAGGCGTTGAAGATGGCGATCCGCACGTGCCGGCCCTGGAAGCCCACCGGGTTGGTCACCGGGTAGCCGTCGATGGCGGCGCCCGTCACCGCCGCGTGCACGAGGCGCACGTCCACGTTGGGCAGCCCGGTCTCCCAGGTGACCGCCCGCTCGGCCTCGCGCAGCGCCTCGCGCTGGACGCCGTCGATCAGCCGCTGCAGCTCGGTCTCGGAGATCGGCTGGTCGGGGCGGCGACGCTCCTGCGAGAGGGTCGTGGTGAACCCCTTGACGAGCTCCCCGGCGATCCCGACCACGGCCTGGCTGGGCCGGAAGCCGGCCATCTCCTCGGCCTCCTGCAGCGCCACCGAGCAGTTGTCCACCACGGCGGCGATGTCCGCCACCGTGCCGGACTGCATGTGGGCGAGACCCTGTCGCTGCCGGCCCACGCCGCGCACGGCGGCCTTGCCGGAGTCGTCGATCTCGAAGACCAGCGCCTTGGCGAACTCGGTGCCGACGTCGAGCGCGGTGCAGGCAGCGGGTGCCGCCGCTCCCTCCCGACCCAGCAGCCGCCGCCAGAAGGCCATGCCGCTCAGGCGCTCCCGTCGAGTGTCGAGGCGACCGCGGCGCGGACCCGCCGGAGCGCCTCCGGCAGCCCGTCGCGGCGGGATCCCCGCCCCTGCGCCATCTCCGGCCGCCCGCCGCCCCGGCCGCCGATCGGCTCGAGACCCGCGCGGACCAGCTCGGCCGCGGAGACCCCGCGCGCCACGAGGTCCTCGCTGACCGTCACGAAGAGGACGGGCTCCTCCTCGTCGAGCCCCACCGCGATCACACCGGACCCGAGCGCGCTCCGCAGGTCGCGGGCCCAGCGCTTCATCGCCTCCTGGCCGTCGAAGGCACCGGCGTACGTCGCCACCGGGACGTCCGCCACGCGAGCGGCCTGCTCCGCCACGTCGCGGACGCGCGGCAGGCCCCCGGACTCGCCCGCCCGGAGGCGGCGCTCGAGCTCCTTCGCCCGGGCCTGCAGCTCAGCCGCGCGGACCGGGGCCTGCCCCGGCTCCTGCGCGCCGAGCGCTGCCGTCACCTGGTCCAGCAGCGCGAACCGCTCCGCCACGAGCCGGTCCGCGGCCTCGCCGGTGATCGCCTCGATGCGGCGCACACCGGAGCCGATGGATCGCTCACCGGTGACGAAGAACCCGCCGATCTGGCCCGTCGCCCGGCAGTGCGTGCCGCCGCACAGCTCGCGGCTGAAGTCGCGCACCGCCACGGTACGCACCACCTCGCCGTACTTCTCGTCGAAGAACGCGTCCGCCCCCAGCGCGATCGCCTCCGCCATGGGCATGTACGCCACGTCCACGGGGCGGTCCTCGCGGATGACCGTGCGCACCTGGTCCTCGATGGCACCGATCTCGGCGGTGGTGAGCGGTCGGTCGAACGGGAAGTCGAAGCGGAGGTAGTCCGGCGCGACCAGGGAGCCCGCCTGGTGCGCCGCCGGGCCGACCACGTTGCGCAGGGCGCGGTGCAGCAGGTGCGTGGCCGTGTGGTTCCGCATGATGGAGGCACGCCGCCGTGCGTCCACGGCGACCCGCAGGACCTGGCCGACCCGCACCGATCCGTGCAGCCGCCCGCGGTGGACGATGAGCTGGCCGACCGGCTTCCTGGTGTCCTCGACGACGAAGACGAGGGCCCCCGCGGCGGTGCTCCCGGCCTGCCCCGCGGCGGTGAGCGCCTCGCCGACCGGCGTCTCCTCCTCGGCGAGCACGCGGAGCTCCCCGCGGTCGCCCACCTGCCCGCCCCCCTCGGCGTAGAAGGGCGTCCGGTCCAGGACGATCTCGGCGCCGCCGTCGCCGGTGAGTTCGCCGTACTCCGTGCCGTCGCGAACGATGGCGACCACGCGTCCGACGGCCTCGGTGGTCTCGTAGCCCAGGAATGCCGGCTCCCCGGCGCGGCGGAGGATCCCCTCGTACAGGCTCGTCTGCTGGGCGAGCCGGCTGAGCTCGCCCTTCGCCCCGGCGCGGGAACGGGCACGCTGCTCCGCCAGCGCCTCCTCGAAGCCCGGCCGGTCGACGGCCACGCCGTACTCGGCCGCGAGCTCGACGGTCAGGTCCACGGGAAAACCGTACGTGTCGTGGAGGCGGAAGGCGACGCCCCCGTCCAGGACGGGCGCCCCCGCCGGCAGCGATTCGGGCCGACGGCCGACCACGCGCCCCTCGGGCGGGTGGATCCCCAGTGCGGCGAGGGCCTCCTCGAGCTGCCCGGTCCCCGAGTCCAGCGTGCGTGCGAACTGCGCCTCCTCGCGGCGCACCACCTCGACGATCCGGTCCCGCTCCCCGGCGAGGTAGGGGTACGCCCCCTGCATCACCTCGATCACGACCTTCGCCGTCTCGTCCAGGAACGGCTCGGCCCGCCCGAGCAGGCGCCCGTGGCGCACGGCGCGCCGGATGATCCGGCGGAGCACGTAGCCCCGCCCCTCGTTGGAGGGCAGGACGCCGTCCGCGATGAGGAACGTGGCCGCCCGGGAGTGGTCCGCGATCACCTGGTAGCTGAAGCGCTCCGCCTCGAACGCGTCGGGATCGTGGCCGAGGAGCTCGCGCATGCGGGCGTGGATCGGGGTGAAGGCGTCGGTGTCGTAATTGGAGACGACCTGCTGCACCACGCTCGCGAGCCGCTCGAGCCCCATCCCGGTATCGACGCTGCGGAACGGCAGCGGCTCCCGCC
>JAJYKX010000074.1 GCA_021788175.1 Chloroflexota bacterium | reverse complement strand
ACGCCTGGCCGCTGGGGTACGCGCCTCCGCACTGCGGCCACGAGATGTCGTTGCCGGTCGACGAGCCGGCGGGCGATGGCGACGGGGAGGGCGATGGCGTCGGGGATGGCGAGGGCGATGGCGACGGGGAGGGCGATGGCGTCGGCGAGGGCGTGGGAGATGCCGTCGGCGAGGGCGTAGGTCCCGGCCCGTGCCCGCCCTTCGCCAGCGCCGGCATGACGGTGCCGGTCACGACCAGGGCCGCGGCGAGCGAGGACGCGGCGAGCGATCGGGCGAACCCTGTCACGGCGAAGCCTCCGGGTGCAGCTGGCCCGCGGTCGGGGCGCTGGTGGAACGCGCCCGGTCCTTGTACCACGCCAGCGGAGTCGGTGCCGGGCCTGCGTGTGCTGCCGGGCCTGCGTGAGCTGCCGGGCCTGCGTGTGCGCCCTACGTCCCCGCCAGCCGCTCGACCACCGGCGCGAACGCGTCGGCATCGAAGACGGTCACCGAGTTGATGCCGAAGCGCTCCCGGAGTGAGACCAGTTTCTCCGCGAGCCCGGCCACCGATCCGATGAGGACGAACGGGGACTCGAGCAGCTCGTCCGGCGTGACCTCCTCCCCGTATCGGTTCGCCAGCCGGGCGGCCAGCTCGGTCGCCTCGCGCCGGGCGTGAGCGGTCACCGTCAGGCGCCCGACAGCGGGATAGACATTGAGGTCCAGCTCGTCGAAGCGAGCGCCTGCAACCTCGCGGACCCAGGCGATCCGGTCCGCCACGGCGGGCGCCAGCGAGTCGGTGACCACGCGGTTCGCGACGCTCACGGCCCTGGGCGCCAGCCCGACGATGGCGGCCTCCCGGGCGGCGATCTCGAGAACCCGCCGCCCGCCTCCACCGACCAGGAAGGGCGGGTGCGGACGCTGGACCGGCTTGGGCTGGCCGTCCAGCCCGGTGACCGTGTAGTAGGTGCCGCGGAACGAGAAGGGACCGTCGGCGAAGCAGCCCTTCAGGACCGAGATCCCCTCGGCCATGCGCGCCACCCGGATGCCGGGCGGGTCGAACGCCAGCCCGATCGCGGCGTACTCGGACTCGTTCCAGCCGGCCCCGATGCCGATGTCGAGACGCCCGCCGCTCAGCAGGTCGAGCGTGGCGAGGTCCTGGGCCAGCACCGCCGGGTGGCGCAGATCGTTGTTCAGCACGAACGTGCCGATCCGGACGCGCTCCGTCACCGCGGCGATGGCGGCCATGGCCGGTATCGGCGCGAGCTGTTCCAGCAGGTGGTCCCCCAGGACCAGGACGTGATAGCCGGCGGCCTCGGCCCGGTGCGCCGCGGCGGCCAGGTGGGCGGCGTCGGCGATGGCGGAGACGTCGGCGAGGAAGCGGAACGGGCGCACGGCGACACCTCCCGTCGGGAGCAGGTTCCACGCGGTTGCGCTATCGGCGATGCTACGCGCGTGTTCCGGCTGCTGGAACGGGTCGCCGCGTCCGGGTTTTCAGGACCTTGAAAGGAACGTCCGGCAGAATGGCAGCGCCCACGTGGAACCGGAGTACCGACATGCCTGATCCCACCGAACATCCCCATCTCCCGGAGACCCAGGGGCAGCCGGCGCCCGATGGCGCGGTCCCGCCGACACCCGGGCCCGTCACCTGGCAGTACACGGAGCCCGTCGCGCCCGTGGTCGTGAATCCTGCGCGGGAACGGCGGCGCCTCTCGGTCATCGTCGGCGTCGGCGCGGCCTTCGTGCTGCTCGCGCTGGTGAGCGCCGTCGCGCTCAGCGCGCCGAACCGACCGTCCGTCACATTGACGGCGGGCACCGCAGGCGGCACCTCGACGTCGCAGACCGCCACGCCCACTCCCACGCCGCGACCCGGAATCGGGTCGCAGGCCTGCCAGACGATGCTCTCGAACCTGGCCTCGCGCCTCAACGTCTCGGTGCAGACCCTGCAGCAGGCGATCACCGGCGCGGCGGGTGACACCATCGACCAGCTGGTCCAGCAGGGCAAGCTCACCCAGGACCAGGCGAACCAGCTGAAGAGCGCGCTGTCGAACGACACGTCACCGTGCGCGGCCGGCCGGTTCGGCTTCGGGTTCGGCCCGTTCGCCGGCGGAGACCGCCCGTTCGCCGGGGGACCCGGCGCAGGCGCACCCGGCGCGGGCCTCGCGCCGCTCCGCGGAGACGCGACGACCATCCTGAACGCCGCGGCCAAGGCGCTCAAGCTCGACACGCAGTCGCTGCTCAGCTCGCTCCGGCAGGGACAGGACCTCAAGACGATCGCTCAGAAGCAGGGCGTGGATTACTCGACCGTGACGTCGGCGATCACGAGCGCGGTCAAGACCGAGCTCGACGCGCTCGTCGCGAAGGGAACCATCACGTCCACGCAGGAGACGACCATCCTCGACCGGCTGGATCAGCAGCTGACGAACGGCCAGCTCGGCTTCGGGTTCGGCTTCCGCGCGATGCCCGGCGGAATCGGAGACGGGCCCATGATGCACGGCTGGTTCGGCGGCCGCGGCGGCGCACAGCCGGCGGCACCCACGCCCACGCCGACACCGCAGTCGCCGTCGAGCCAGGGCTGACGGCCCGATTGCCGGGCGTCCCGACCGCGCGGAGCTACAGCTCCTCGCTCGCCATGTGGTCGAGCGCCCTGGCCAGCGCGGCCTCCTGGCCGGGCGTCAGCCTGTCCTCGAGGATCGGCAGGTACAGCTCCTCTTCGGAGAGATGCGTCTTGAGGAGCACGTAGAGCCGCAGCATCGCGCGGCGCAGCGCCAGCACGGCGACCCGGTCCGCGTGCGCCTGCGGGTGCTCGACGAACTCACCGAGGGCGTCGATGAGCCGACGGATCTCGACGTGCTCGCGCGCCATCGGGACGGTGGCCCCGCTGCCGGCGAGGAGTCGCTCCAGCGTGGGATAGACCGCGGTCTCGACCGCCTCCATATGTGGGATGAGCTGGCTGGTCAGCCCGTGATGCAGTTCCCGAAGCTCGGGCAGCCGCTCTGTGAGCCTGGCGGTGTCCAGGCAGTCACTGTTCAGGCAGTCGGCCATCACGTTGAGCTGGTTCACGTAGTGCCAGAGGCGCTCGTGGTGCTCGTGCGTCACTGTGGGCAGCGTCTGCATCGCCATCCTCCTGCGGGGCACTGCCTCGCACCCACACGGTAGCGTGCGTCAAGAGCCATGCGACATGGCCGAAGCGCCTGTTCTGACGCAGTGGCCTGTGCCGCCTCGCGCTCATCGGGGCTGCAGGCCATACGGACCCTGCCTCTGCCTGCCCCCCGGCCCTACCGCCCTCGGGCTGGGCGGTGCGACGCTCCGATGACCAGGGGGCATTGACGCCGGCCACCGGAGGTCCGTTGAGCCGCCGGAGGCCGACCCGCTGCACCCGAGGCGGGAGGATCGTGGAGTGGGCGGCGTCGCGTCACGTCGCGACACCCGGGCCCCGATGGAGCGCCGACCGGCGCCCCTCCTGGAATCACTGCACGCCTCGACGCGCCGCCGCGCCGTCAAGGGCTGCGCCCCCCGGCCTTCGGCCGCGTGGCGTTGGGCCCGAGCAGCAGCGACCACGCGAGACGCGCCGTCCGCCGTGCGATCCGCGCCATCGGCCGCGTGCCCCGCACCGGCCGCGTGCCCCGCACCGGCCGCCGCACGATCCCCCGCACCCATCCGCGCGACGAAGCGATCCGTGGTCCGTCAGGCGTGACGAGGCGGCGGGCCCGCGGCGCGGCATCGCCGCTGGACCCCGCCCGAGCTGCATACGGGAGGAAGCCGATGGAGCCGGAACCCTGGAGCCTCCAGAAGCTGCTCGTGGAACGCGGCGTCTCCCGACGCACGTTCCTGAAGTTCTGCAGCGGAATGGCGGCGGTGCTCGCCTTGCCACCTTCGTTCGGGCCGCGGATCGCGCGCGCCCTGGCCACCGCCCCGCGGATCCCGCTCATCTGGCTGGAGGGCCAGGACTGCGCCGGCAACACCGAGGGGTTCCTGCGCGCGTCCCATCCCACCGCCGCCGAGATCATCCTCGACACGCTCTCGGTGAACTACCACGAGACGATCATGGCCCCCGCCGGGACGGCGGCCGAGAAGTCCCGCACGGACACCATGGCCGCCTACCCCAAGGGCTACATCGCCGTGGTGGAAGGCGCGATCCCGCTGGCCGACAACGGCGTCTACTGCGCCATCGGCGGCCAGTCGTTCCAGTCCATCGTCCAGCAGGTCTGCGGCAACGCGCTGGCCACCATCGCGGTGGGGACCTGCGCCTTCGACGGCGGGCTGCCGGGAGCGAACGGCGGACCCACCGGCGCCATCGGCGTCTCCCAGTTCGTCCCCAACGCGACGGTGATCAACCTGCCGGGCTGCCCCATGAACGTGCAGAACCTGACCGCCACCATCGTGTACTACCTGACCTTCAACTCGTTCCCCGCCACCGACAGCATGGGCCGCCCACTCTTCGCCTACGGGCAACTCCTCCACGACCAGTGCGAGCGGCGCGCCCACTTCGATGCCGGCGAGTACGTCCTGGCCTGGGGCGACCAGGGGCATCGCCAGGGATGGTGCCTCTACAAGATGGGCTGCAAGGGCCCGGAGACGTTCGCCAACTGCCCCACGGCCCGCTTCAACGACCGGACCAGCTGGCCGGTGAAGTCGGGCCACGGCTGCGTCGGCTGCACCATGCCGGCCTTCTGGGACCAGATGAGCCCCTTCTACCGGCGCCTGACGAACCCGCCCGGGTTCGCTGTGGACGTCACCGCCGACCAGGTGGGGCTGGGGCTCGTCGGTGTCGTGAGCGGATTGACCGTCCTGCACGGTGTGGCCAGCTACGCGCGGGCGCACTCGTCGGATGGTCACGAGATCGTGCCGACCGTCGAGCCTCTCGAGCCGCCCGAGGGCGGGAACGGGGGGCACGGCGCGCCACCGGCGACGCCGCCCGGCGGGCCGCCGGTGCCCCCGACCGGCAGCGCCGCTCCGCAATCCCAGGGCAAGGAGGTGTCCTGAGCCATGGCGCGCATCGTGGTCGATCCGATCACCCGGATCGAGGGTCACCTCCGCATCGAGGTCGAGGTCGCGAACGGCACCGTCACCGATGCCTGGAGCACCGGCACCATGTTCCGCGGCATGGAGCTCATCCTGAAGGGACGGGATCCGCGCGACGCATGGGTCTTCGCGCAGCGGGCATGCGGCGTGTGCACCACCGTGCACGCCCTGGCGTCCGTCCGGGCCGTGGAGAACGCGCTGGGGATGACCATCCCCACCAACGCCCGGATCATCCGCAATCTGATCGCGGGCACCCAGTACGTGCAGGACCACGTCATCCACTTCTATCACCTGCACGCGCTCGACTGGGTGGACGTCGTCTCGGCGCTATCGGCCGACCCGGCGAAGACGAGCAGCCTGGCGCAGTCGATCAGCGAGTGGCCGCTCTCGAGCGCCACGTACTTCAAGGGGATCCAGGATCGGCTCAAGGCGTTCGTTGCCAGCGGGCAGCTGGGCCCGTTCGCCAACGGGTACTGGGGACACCCGGCGTACAAGCTGCCGCCGGAGGCCAACCTGCTGGCGGTGGCCCACTACCTGGAGGCGCTGGACTGGCAGCGCCAGGTGATCCGGATCCACGCCCTGCTGGGCGGCAAGAACCCGCATCCCCAGACGTACGTGGTGGGCGGGATGGCGCTGGCGGTCGACCTGAACTCGCCGACGGCGTTCACCGTGCGCCGCTCATCCGAGATCGCCGAGCTGATCGCCCAGGCGAAGACGTTCGTGGACCAGGTCTACATCCCGGACGTGCTGGCGGTGGCCGGGTTCTACAAGGACTGGGCAGGCTACGGCCAGGGGATCGGCAACTACATGTCCTACGGGGAGTTCCCGCAGGGCGATCCCAACGATCCGCGCACCTCCTATCTGCCACGCGGCCGGATCATGGGCCGTGACCTCTCGAAGGTCCTGGGGGTGGACCAGGCGAGCGTGGCCGAGAACGTGGCCCACTCCTGGTACACGTACACGGAAGGCGACGCGACCCCGCTCCATCCCTGGAAGGGCGAGACCAACCCGAAGTACACCGGCCCTCAGCCGCCCTACGAATCGCTGGAGGGCTCGGACAAGTACAGCTGGCTCAAGGCCCCCCGCTACGAGAACCAGCCCATGGAGGTCGGACCGCTGGCCCGCATGCTGGTGGCGTACGCGTCCGGCCACCCCGACGTGAAACAGGCCGTGGACAACGTCCTGACCACGCTCAACGTGCCCGCCACCGCGCTCTTCAGCACGCTGGGCCGCGTGGCGGCCCGGGCGGTCGAGACCAGCGTGATCGTCGCCCAGCTGGGCAACTGGCTGACCGACCTGGAGAACAACATCAAGTCCGGCGACCTCGCGATCGCCGACGTCGCACTCTGGAACCCGAGCAGCTGGCCGAAGCACGCCGAGGGCTACGGGATGGAGGAGGCGCCGCGTGGCTCGCTGGGCCACTGGGTGGTGATCGACAACGAGGCCATCACCAACTACCAGCTCGTGGTGCCCAGCACCTGGAACGGGTCTCCGAGGGACGGGCAGGGAAACCGGGGCGCCTGGGAGCAGGCGCTCGTCGGGACGCCGCTGGTCGACCCGACGCGGCCGGTCGAGATCCTTCGCACCGTCCATTCGTTCGACCCGTGCCTGGCCTGCGCGGTCCACGTCCACGATCCCGCGAGCGGCACGTCCACCCTCATCGACGTGGTGTAGGAGGGACACCATGGAGACTTCGGCCGTTCCCGGCACCGGCGCCGCATCCGTCGCGCCCGCGGCATCGCCGGACGTGCACCCGTTCGACGCCGTCACGCCCGAACACGAGCTGCTCCTCTCGGCGCATCCCTGGCAGCGCGTCCGGGTCTATGTCTGGGAGGTTCCGGTCAGGATCACGCACTGGGTGACGGTTGCCTGCGTGATCATCCTGAGCTTCACCGGCGGCTACATCGCGGACCCGTTCCTGATCCCGGAGACGGGCGCCACGATGGGGATCATCAGGTTCGTCCACATGCTGACCGCGTATGTCTTCGTCTGCTCCGGCATCGTGCGGACGTACTGGCTATTCCGGGGGAACCGCTTCGCCCAGTGGCGGGCGTTCATCCCCACCAACCGAAAGCACCTCAACGAATTCCGCTCCCAGACCGGCTGGTACCTGTTCATCCGCCGCGAGCTGCCGGGGATCCTGGGCCACAACGCGCTGGCCGCGGCGACCTACATGGTGGTGTTCTTCCTCTTCCTGGTGCAGACGCTCACCGGGTTCGCACTGGAGGCGCAGCACGGGAACCCGGTGGTGGTGACGCTCTTCGGGTGGATCGCCAACGGGCTGGGCGTCCAGATGGTCCGGGTCATCCACCACGTGGTGATGTGGATGATCCTCGCCTTCATGATCCACCACGTCTACTCGGCGCTCCTGGTGGACCACGTCGAGAAGAACGGCCTGATGTCCAGCATCTTCTCGGGATTCAAGTTCGCTACCCGCCGGGACGTGGCCGCGGCCCGCGACGGCGGGATCGAGCTGGAGGAGATGCTCCGCTGACGACCGCGCCATCGCGCCACCGAGCAAAGGGGCCATTCGGGACTTTGCCGCGAGGCTCATCCTGGGGGACATTCCGGCCGTGAGACTTGCCATCAGCCGGCGGACCGATCTCGGTCTCAAGGCACTGAAACTGCTGGCACGGGAACAGAGGGTCTGGACCGCGAGCGCCCTGGCCGAGGCCGTGGCCACCACGCCGGGGTTCATCGGCCAGGCGATGTCGGCGTTCGTGCGCGCCGGCTGGGTCTACTCCGGCTCGGGCCCGTCGGGCGGCTACCTGTACGCGCGGCCCGCCGTGCCCCCGTCACTCCTCGGGGTGATCGAGGCGATCGAGGGTCCCACCGTCCCGGACGCGTGCGTCCTGCACGAGGGGAAGAAGTGCGGGCTCATCTCGGGCGAGCCTCTGTGCGAGCTGCACGAAGGCTGGCTCCGGGCACGGGACGTGCTGGTGGACGCTCTCCAGGCGACGCCGGCGCTCGACGAGGTGACGGCGGAGGCGGGAACCGTCGCCGAGGCGGGCTGAACAGCAGCCGCCGGCACCACCCCGCCGGCAACATCCCGCCGGCAGCACCCCGCCGGCAGCGCCCCGCCGGCAGCACCCCGCGCCGGGCGGCGGCTGCCGATCGACCGGGCCGGCTGTGCGATCGGCGGTGGCCGATCGGCTGCCTCCGTACGTGAACCGATCGCCGCGGGCCCGTTAAGGTACCCGCGGCGATCGACGCTTGCGACCGGGTCTCGGAGGGCCGCGTCAGGGCCGGCCGGTGCTGCTCCCGACGCGGTGCACGGTCAGCGCCGGCCGGCGCCTCCACCGGCTGTGCGCTGCTGCTGCGCGGAGCCGAGCGCCGGCAGGCCACCCGCCTCGTGGAAGGCCCCGTACCACATGGTGGCAAGGAGCGAGAGCCCCACCACCAGCAGCCCGATGGCGGAGATGTCGTAGCCAGGCCCGTGCAGGGCGGGGTTGACGAAGACGAAGATCATCCCGCCGAGGAAGGTGACCGTGGTCCCGGCGATCGTCGCCCAGGCGATGGCGCCCTGGTACCGCGGGAGCACGAAGCGCGCCACGGCCAGCATCACCAGCACCATCGCGGGCATCAGGAAGAGCCCGAGGTCCTGGTGCAGCCAGGTGAAGACCGCATCGTTGGCGGCCCCTGCGGCCTTCGGGTCGCCGGCCCCGAAGTAGACCTCGTCGAGCTCGATCGAGTAGCCCGCGATGACCACCGTCGCAAAGAGCAGGACCCACGACCAGAGCGTGGCGAGGCGCAGCGGACCGCCGGCCATGCCCCGCACGCGCGGGTCGCCCAGGACCACCGCGCCGAGGGCGAGGAGACCGCCCAGCATCACGAAGACGCCGGTCACGATGTCGTCGCCGGCGATCCCATTGGCGCCGCCGGCCGAGGTGAAGAGATTGGGCGGGCCCCAGCTGGTGAAGGCCATGACCACGTACATCACGGTCATTGCGATCACCCCGAACCCGACCATCCCGAGCCCGAGGCGGGCCACGGCGCGCGCCCGCCCGCCGAGCTGGTGGTATCCGAACTGCACGGCGGCGATGGAGACCGAAAGGGCCATCACCGCGACCACCATGTCGTGCGAGTGCGAGCCGACGAGGTTGGCCTCGAAGTCGTCCACCTTGTCGCCGACCGCGGCGGCGTACGACCCGATGATCGAGGGGAAGTTGCCGAACTCCAGGATCCACCCGGCGAGGTGGCCCATCACGGCCGCCACGAACATGGACCCGGCCGCCAGGAACGCCGACACGTACGGCAGCGTCCGGGCGTTCGGTGCGCCGCTGCGCCACTCGCTGAGCATCCCGAGGAGCAGCACGATGCAGATCTCGTCGAGCGCGAAGAACCCGAAGATCTGCACCCACATCGGGATCTCGGCGCCGGGGATCTGCCGGTCGAAGATGCCGCCCACCGCGGTCAGCACGGTCATGAACAGCACGCCGCCCACGATCCACATGCGGGTGTGCATGGAGCGCAGCTGCAGGACACCGCAGGTCAGCAGCGCCAGCAGGCCGACCATCCCGACCAGGAGGCCGTGCAGGTACATCACGTGCCAGTAGTTGATGTCGGCAGAGGCGGACGGCTCGCTCGCGAAGGGGTTCGAGACGAGGACGCTGCCCAGCGAGAAGAGCACCAGCCAGCCGATGACGAAGAAGACCAGGTGCCGCTGCGTCAGCCAGGGGAAGCGCTTGATCGGCGCGACATCGTCGTACGCGTCAACGGCTGAAGTGGGGGAACGGCTCATCTGCAACTCCCGTGCGATTGCCCAAACGCACGACCCGGGCGGCAGCGCAGCCCGGCCCCCCGACGTTTGCCCATCGAGAGGGTCGTCGGGACGTCCGGGCGCCGACAGGGCCGCGTGCACTGGCAGGGCCGTGCCCAGGTCCTGCAGATCCGCCGACGATGCGACCCGCCGACTGTGCCGTGCGGCTCCGCGGGAGATGGGGCTGGTGCCGGCGTTTGGATGAGGCGTGACGCCCCCGACGGACCGCTCGCATGGGCAGTCGCCGGAACCGACCGAATCGGGCCGGCTGGCACGGTCGGTCCCTGCCGTCTGGGGCAGTTTGGTCCTTGCCGGCGCCCCCAGAGCCGATCACGGTGCACTCGGGGGTGGCGGCGGGGGCTGCGAGCCGTTCCCCGGGCACGGCCGCCGCGGACCGGCGAGTAAGGGAGCGACGAGCATGGGCCAGCCGTTCTACATCCAGCTCCAGAACCGCCCCGGCGAGCTCGGTCACCTTGCGCGCGCGCTCGCGGCACGCGGCCTCAACATCGAGCACATCTCGGGCAGCTCGGCCGGCGGCCAGCTGTGCGTGATGGTGACCACGGACGACGACGAAGCCACGCGCGACGTGCTCCACGGCATGGGCGTCCCGTTCGTCGTCGGCGATGCCCTGCACGTGGAGATCCCCGACGTGCCGGGCAGCCTGGCGGACCTCTCCGAGCGACTCGCGGCCGCGGGCGTCAACATCACGGGGATCCTCGTGGCCGGGCGGCGCGCGGGCATCTGCGAGGTTGCCGTGACGGTGGATGACGAGGAGAAGGCGCGCCAGGTCCTCGGGCTGCCGCCGATCCACGTACTGGCACACGAGGGCTGACCATGGCGACCGAACCAGGACACCAGGCGAACGATCCGGGGGCCCCTGTCCCGCAGTGCGCCGGCGCATCGATCGAGCGGAGGATGCTGATCCACGAGCACCGTGGGATCGAGCACCTGGTCGAGCGGCTCGAAGGGACGGCCGAGATGTCGGGGAACATGGCCGCCGGGGATCTCGTGGCCGCGCTCCGCGGCCTCCTGGACGCGGTGCGGCGGACACTGCGGCCCCACCTCGAATGGGAGGACGACGTCTGCTTCGCCGAGGTGGACCGCCTGACCGGCACGCCGTGGAGCACCCGGATTCTGCGATTTCAGCACGAGCAGCTCCGGCAGGCGGTCGAGCGGCTGGAGGCGGACTGGCAGGCGCTGCAGGAGCACCCCAGCCGTCATGAGATGGTGGAGGTGCGCGCCCACCTGTACGAGCTGCATGCGCTGGTCAGCGCACACCTCGAGCAGGAGGAAGCGGCGGTCATGCCGTTCCTCGACGTGGAGGGTGCACAGCCTCGACCGTCCTGACCCGGATCGGCCGAGGGTCCGCGGGGGCCGAGGGGCGCCTCGGACCGCGGGGCGCCTCGGGCCGCGGGGCGACTCGAACCGCGGGGCGCCTCAGGCTCGCGACTCGAACCGCACGAACGTGGAGGAGCCGCCCGTGAGGGCGGCTCCTCCAGTCTGTCGGTGTGCTGCCCGGGTCGGCCGCGCGGCCTCCGGGCCTCGCCCGAACTGCGGCGGTCTGCCGCTGGTCGGGCGCTCAGGCAGTCGGGGATCGGTCAGTCGTGGCCGCGTCCCCGGCCCGGATTGTCCTTGCCGTTGCCGTGGTCCTTCGGGGCGTGGCCCTTGACGACCACCGTTCCGGCGGTGGTGACGAACACGTTCGAGCCGCCAGCTGTCTGGACAGCGGTCAGCCACACCTGTCCGGCGCCGGTCGACGGAACACTGATGTGACGGTTGCCGTTGCCACGCGAGTTGGTGCGGAGCGTGAACGCCGTGGAGCCGCACGTGCCCGCCTGATCGACGTACACGTTGTATGTGCCGGGCGCAACGCCCTTGAGCGAGACCTCGATGTTAAGCCTGCCATTGCCGGTCGAATTGACGACCGCGAAGCCGAACCTGGCGGCTCCGCTCGTGGGCATGATCGGCGCCGCCGCGCAAGTGGTCAGGCCAGTCGTCGCGTAGAAGGCGACCTTGCGCGCCCCACGCTCGTGCTCACGGCCGAACGGGCCCTGGCCGGTGGCGGGCGTTCGGTACGTGATCGTCAGCGTGTCCAGCTGCTGCTGGCTTCCGCCGGTGGGCGTGAAGTACAGCTGGAGCACAGATGACCCGTTCGTGGTCGGCGCCTGCAGGCTGAGCGTGGATGTGCCGGTGCCAGTGGGCTTGGTGCCGGTCACGATCGTGGAGGTGACCGACGGGGTGGGGTTCCATGCGCCGGCTCCGGACGTGACCGTCACCGGGCCGACGAAGGTGCCCGAGTTGACAGACGTGGTCAGCACCAACGTGCCGGTCAGAGTCCCCAGGTTGGCGGTGTTCACGGTGACCGTCGAGCGAGAGGTGCCGTCAGCCGGCAGAGTCGCCGGGCAGGCAGACAGGTATCCGCCGGCACCATAGATCGTCCCGGTGGGACACGTTGCAGCCACGAGACCCATGTCAACCGAGCCCGCGTCGTATTCGGTCCCGCTCCCGATGGTCCCACCCGTCGCGTTGTACCACGTGCTGATCGTGACTGGACCGTCAACAGGCGGATTGGTGATCGAGCCCGCGGCAACGCCGATGTAGACGGGGATGGCATCGAACGCATATGGCCACTGAACCTGGACATTACTGCCGCTCACGTACGCCGTGGCCGACAACCCATTGAACGTCCACCCAGACGTGGGAAGCACGGTGCCGGACGGGAACGCGATATCCACCGCGTTGACTTGAGGAGACGCTGGTGCCGGGATCTTCGTGACCACATTGAACGTCACGACCGGACCGGCTACCGCCGGAACCGAGACCCCGACGGCGGTCCCAGCGAGATTCGAGACTGGGGCAAGCGTGCCGATGGCGAAAACAGACGGCACGGCCGCAACCGCAACGAGTGCCGTCAGCGCGGCCGCCGTCAGAGTGACGCGGATGCCGCGCCCCGAGTGATGCATGCGAAACCTCCTTGGCTCCGAGGGCGGCCCGGAA
>JAJYKX010000073.1 GCA_021788175.1 Chloroflexota bacterium | reverse complement strand
TCCTGGCGATCCTGGTGCCGCGTCGCCGCGATCCGGATGCCTGGCGGGCGGTCCAGGCGGGGACCGCCGGACTCGCCGGGCTCATCGCCGCGGTCGGGGTCTTCTTCGCCGTGGCGTTCGATGCGGCCTTCACCCTCTTCCACGAGGTCTTCTTCCCGCAGGGGAACTGGTCGTTCAACCCCGCCACGGAGCGGATGGTCCAGCTCTACCCGACGCCGTTCTGGGAGCTGATCTCCATGACGCTCGCCCTGGTCGTGCTCGTCCTGTGCGTCGCCGCCTGGCTCGTGGCGAGGGCGCGAGTCCGCGCGCTGGAGTGGAGCGCCGAGGAGCGCGGGGAGTTCCGCCCGGGCACCGGAAGTGATCCCGGTGGGACCGCCGACGAGCCGGCCGTCCGCGCGGCTCGTGCCCCCGATCCCGGCCCCGCCGCCGATGCCGCTCCGGCCGGACCGGCGCCCCGATGACGGCGATGGCCGGTGCCGGGAGCGGCCGGTCCGGGGTCGCACTGCTGCCGCTTGAGGCCGCGCTCGAGCGGATCCTGGCCGGCGCCGTGGCGCTGCCTCCCGAGGAGGTTCCCGTGGCCGACGCGGCCGGCCGCGTCCTCGCCGGGCCCGTGGTGGCGCGGACATCCCTGCCGCCGTGGGACAACAGCGCCATGGACGGCTTCGCGGTCCGATCCGGCGACGTGGCGGGCGCCTCCGCGGAGCACCCCGTGATGCTCCGGGTGCTGGGGGAGGTGGCGGCCGGGCACGCCCCGACGCGCGACGTCGAGGGCGGGACAGCGCTGCGCATCACCACGGGTGCCATGCTCCCCCGTGGGGCGGACGCGGTGGTGCCGGTCGAGGACACCGACGCCGATCCCGGGACGGCGGCGCTGCCGGCAGTGGTCAGGGTCGCGGTTCCACCGAGCCCGGGTGCCAACGTCCGCCACCCGGGCGAGGACATCCGTGCCGGCGATACCGTCCTGGCGGCGGGGCGGGTCCTGGGGCCGGCGGGCGTGGCCCTGGCGGCGGCCAGTGGCGCGGGGACGGTCGCGGTGCACCGGCAGCCCCGGGTGACGGTCCTGGCCACCGGCGACGAGCTCACGGCCCCCGGCGCTCCCCTGGAGCCGGGACGGATCCACGACAGCAACACGCCGGCGCTCCTCGCGCAGGCACGGGCGGCGGGAGCGCTGGCGATCGCCGGAGGGATCGTCCCGGACGACCCGGCCGCCCTGGCGGAGCGGCTCGCCGACTCGATCGCAGCGTCCGACGTCGTCGTCCTGAGCGGGGGCGTGTCGGTCGGCGCGCACGACCACGTCAAGGATGCCCTCGAGGCGCTCGGCCGCATCGACTTCTGGCGGGTGGCGATCCAGCCCGGCAAGCCGCTCGCGTTCGGCCGCACCACGGCGGGCCGCGGCGGCGCTGTCGACGATCCGGACCGACCGGTGGCGCTCTTCGGGCTGCCCGGCAACCCGGTCAGCGCCTTCGTGACCTTCGAGCTGTTCGTGCGGCCACTGCTCCGGCTGCTGGCGGGGCGCGGCGCCGGCCGTGGCCGTCGGGTGCACCGGGCGATCCTGGCTGAGGCGGTGACCAAGTCGTTCGAACGACGCGCATTCGTCCGTGTCCGGCTGGACGCGGACCCGGGCGGAACCGGCGGCCTGGTGGCGCGCCCGGCGGGCGGGCAGGGCTCCCACGTCCTGTCGGCGCTCGCCGCGGCCGACGGGCTCGCCGTCATCCCCGAGGGGATGTCCGGGTTGCCGGCGGGCAGCGAGGTCGAGGTCTGGGAGCTGGCCGACGAGGGCGGCTGACGGCGGATCGCGGGGAGGATGTCGGTGCACGAGGCTGGAGGCGAACCATGAGCGACCCGGGTGCTCCGCGCAGCGCACGTCGGCGGCTGACCCACGTCGATCGCGCCGGGCGACCGCGCATGGTCGACGTCGGCGCGAAGGTGCCGACCGCGCGGCGGGCCGTCGCGGAGGCCGAGGTGGTCGTGTCGCAGGACACCCTGAGCCTGGTGATCGACGGCGACGCCCCGAAGGGCGACGTGTTCACGGTCGCGGAGCTGGCCGGCGTGATGGGCGGCAAGCGCACCGCCGAGCTGATCCCGCTCTGCCACCCCATCCCGCTCACCGACCTGGTGGTCGAGGTGACGCCCGACCGCGGCGCGTCGAGCCTGCGCATCCGCGCGACGGCGGCAACGGTCGCGCAGACGGGCGTCGAGATGGAGGCACTCACCGCGGCGTCGGTCGCGGCGCTGACCGTGTACGACATGGTCAAGGGGGTGGACCGCGGGGCCGAGATCCGGCACGTGCGCCTGCTCGAGAAGTCCGGTGGCAAGTCCGGCGAGTGGCACCGCCCGGCCGGCGGGGAAGCCGAGCGCGGCACGCCGGGCGCCGGCGAGGCGGGCACGGCCGGTCGCCTGCGGCCGGGCACGCGCGGCCCCCTGCGGGGACCCCGTCGGCCGCGAGGCGAGTGAGGTGGCTCGGGCCTACGTCCTCACCGTGAGCGACCGGTCTGCCCGGGGCGAGCGCGCGGACGAGACCGGCCCGCGCGTGGCCGCGCGTCTGCGCGAGCTGGGGCACGAGCCGGAGACCGGGCTCGTGCCGGACGACGCCGCACGGATCGCGGAGGCGGTACGGGGCGCGGCGGCAGGGTACGCCCTGGTCGTCGTGGCCGGGGGGACCGGCCTGGGCCCGCGCGACGTGTCGCCGCAGGCCGTGGCGCCATTGCTCGACTACATCGTGCCGGGCCTGGGCGAGACGATGCGAGCGGAGGGCCGGCGTTCGACCGCCATGGCGGCGCTCTCGCGCTCGCTGGGGGGCGTGCTCGGCCGGTCGCTGGTGCTCGTGGTGCCCGGGAGCCCGCGAGGCGCGGTGGAGTCACTGGACGCGATCGCCGCACTTCTGCCGCACGCGCTCGATATGCTGGCCGGGGGGGACCACCCGCAGGAAGGCAGGCCATGACCTCGCAGGTACCCTTCTTCCCCCTGGCGCCCCTCGTCTTCCTCGTCGCAGTCGTCGTCTTCGCCCTGCGGATGGCCCGCCACCTGCGGGTCTTCGCCGCCGCCCGGCCGTCCACGGTCACCGACCGACCCGCGGCGCGGATCCGCTCCATGCTGGTCTACGCGATCGCGCAGGTCCGGATGTTCCGCGAGCCGCCCGCCGGGACGATGCACGCGGCGATCTTCTGGGGCTTCGTCATCCTCACCGTGGGGACCGCGAACCGGGTGACCGGCGGGCTGGTGCAGGACATCCTCGCCTGGCCCCTCGACGGCTGGATCTGGCGGGTGGTCCTGGCGGCGGGCAACCTGTTCGCCGTGGCCGTGCTCGTGGCCATCGCGTACGCGGCCTTCCGCCGGCTGGTGACGCGCCCGGCGCGGATCACCCTGTCGCGGGACGCATTCCTGGTCCTGGTCCTGATCGCCGGGATCGTCGCCGCGGAACTGGTCGAGGAGGCGTTCCGGCTGGCACGCTACGGGGACCCGTACGCGCACGCAGAGCTGATCGCGTGGCCGCTCGGACAGGCCATCGCGGCACCGCTGGCGCCGGGCACCCAGCAGGTGATCTTCGCGCTCGCCTGGTGGATCAACCTCCTGCTGGTCTCGACGTTCCTGGTCTACCTGCCCGGATCGAAGCACCTCCACGTCGCGACGGCGTTCTTCAACACGGCGTTCCGCAAGCTCGCGCCGCGCGGCGAGCTGCCGGCCATGGACCTGGAGTCCGAGACGGCGACGTTCGGCGTCCGGACGGTGGCCGATCTCGGGTGGAAGGACCTGCTCGACGCGTTCACCTGCACCGAGTGCGGGCGCTGCCAGTCCCAGTGCCCGGCGTGGGCCACCGGCAAGCCGCTCAACCCCAAGACGTTCATCATGGGGTTGCGCCAGATGGCGATCGCCGCAGAGGCGGGCGTTCCGCTGGTCCCCGCGATGCCCCGCGTCCCCTGGATCCGCTCCTCGGACGCGCCCGGACGGCCTGGCCCCGATGGCGGCGGTGACGGCCGCCTGGCGACCGAGGCGCTGGCACGCCCCGTGGTGGACGCGGCGATCCCGTACGACGCGGTCTGGGACTGCGTCACCTGCGGGGCGTGCGTGGAGGCCTGCCCCGTCACCATCGAGCACGTCGACAAGATCGTCGGCCTGCGGCGCAACCTCGTGCTCGAGGACAGCCGGTTCCCGGCCGAGGTGACCGCGGCGTTCACCAACATGGAGCGCCACGGCAACCCCTGGGGCCAGCCCCGCACCGCCCGCCTCGACTGGGCGAAGGGGCTGCCGTTCGAGGTCCCGGTGGCGGCCGCGGTGGCCGCGCAGGGGGCGGCGTCGACGCCGGCGGCACCGGGAGCGGCCGGCGGACCCGGCACGGCGCCGGGGGACGACGGGCCCGGGTTCGACGTCCTCTACTGGGTCGGCTGCGCGGCGGCCTTCGACGACCGCAACCGGCGCGTGGCCAGGGCGGTCGTCACCTGTCTCCACGCGGCGGGGGTGCGCTACGCCGTCCTCGGCCACGAGGAGAGCTGCTCCGGCGATCCCGCTCGGCGCATGGGCAACGAGTACCTGTACCAGATGCTCGCCCGGGCCAACGTGGAGACGCTCGACCGGTACCGGCCGTCGCTGATCATCACCGCCTGCCCGCACTGCTTCAACACGATCTCGAACGAGTACCGGCAGTTCGGCGGCGACTACCACGTCATGCACCACAGCGCCTACCTGGCGCAGCTGCTTGCCGAAGGTCGCCTGGCGGCCGCCCGACCCGGCGTCGCGGCCGCGGCCGGCGCACCGGGCTCCGCGGTCGCCGCGGGGGAGGCACCGGCCGGCGTGTCGATCCCCACCGCTGTCCCGGAGGCCGCGCCGTCCGCCCGGACGGTGACGTACCACGACTCCTGCTACCTGACGCGCTACAACGGCGTGGTGGAGGAGCCCCGTGCCGTGCTCGGCGCCGTCCCCGGCCTGGAGTTGATCGAGATGGACCGGCACGGACGCCAGAGCTTCTGCTGCGGCGCGGGCGGCGGGCGCATGTGGATGGAGGAGCGCCGCGGGATCCGGATCAACGCGGAACGGACCCGCCAGGCCCTGGAGACGGGAGCCGACGCGGTCGCCACGGCGTGCCCGTTCTGCCTGACCATGATGCGCGACGGGGTGGCCGACGCCGTCGGCGCCGGGACCACTTCGCGGGAGATCCAGACGATCGACATCGCGGAACTGCTGGCGGGGAGCCTGGGCCAGGGGTCGGGCGCACCGCTGCGGGGGGAGGCGACGAACCCGGTGCCGGCGCTGGCCGGCGCCACCGAGGAGGAGGAAACGCACCCATGAGCGGCCGCCTCACCCAGGAGCAGATCGACCTTCGGGACGCGGTCGGGCAGCTGGCCCGCGAGCAGATCGCTCCCCGCGCGGCGGAGATCGACCAGAGCGGGGTCTTCCCCCGCGACGTCGTCGAGCTCTTCGCCCGGCAGGACGTCTTCGCCCTCATCTACCCGGCCGAGTACGGCGGGCTGGGCGGCACCCTGCTCACCAACTGCCTGATGATCGAGGAGGTCAGCCGCGTCTGCGCCACCAGCGGCCTGATCCTGGCCGTCCAGGCCCTGGGATCCCTGCCGTTGCTGCTGGCAGGGAGCGACGAGCAGAAGCAGCGCTGGTTCCCCGGCCTGTCCAGCGGCTCCCTGCTCAATGCGTTCGCGCTGACCGAGGCTGGCGCCGGCTCCGACTCGGCGGGGATCCGGACCCGGGCGGTTCGCGACGGGGATGGCTGGCGGATCACCGGCACCAAGCGCTTCATCAGCCAGGGGAGCGAGGCGGACCTCGTGGCGGTGGTGGCCGTGACGGATCCGGAGGCAGGCCGCCACCGGGACCTGAGCATCTTCTACGTGGAACGCGGGACGCCGGGGTTCGAGGTCGCACGTCTGGAGCACAAGATGGGGATCCGCGGGTCCCCCACGGCCGAGCTCGTCTTCGACGACGTCCGGGTGCCCGATGCCAACCGGGTCGGCGAGGTGGGGGAGGGGTTCCGCATCGCGATGCGGACCCTCAACCGGAGCCGGCCGGGCGTCGCCGCCCAGGCGGTCGGGATCGCCCAGGGCGCCACGGACGTGGCCGTCGCCTACGCGCGCGAACGCGTGCAGTTCGGCAAGCCGATCGGCGAGCAGCAGATGGTGCAGGCGATGCTGGCGGACATGGCGACCCGCACCGAGGCCGCCCGGCAGCTCCTCTACGAGGCGTGCGAGCGCATCGAGGACGGCGCGGCCGACGCCGCCAGGTGGGCGGCCATGTGTAAACTCTTCGCCGGCGACACCGCCATGGCGGTGACCACCGACGCGGTCCAGGTCCTGGGGGGGTACGGATACATCACGGAGTACCCGGTCGAGCGGATGATGCGGGACGCCAAGATCACCCAGCTCTACGAGGGAACCCAGCAGATCCAGCGCCTCGTGATCGCGCGGGCGCTGCTGTCGGCCCAATGAGCCGCGGTGTCGGCGCGCCCGCGATCCGGTCGCGGCGCACTCCCTTCGGCGCGGATCGGGGGTGGTAGCGGTGCGCATCGTCGTGCTCCTCAAGGCCGTCCCCGTGGTCGGCACCGAGAAGATGACGGGCGGCTGGCTCCTGGACCGCTCGGCCGGGCTGGAGTCCAACGGCAACGACGAGTACGTCCTGGAGGCGGGGCTCAAGCTCGTGGAGGCGCACGGCGGCGAGCTCGTGACGCTGACCATGGGGCCCTCGCCGGCCACGGAGGCCATTCGCAAGGCGCTGGCGATGGGCGCGGCACGAGCGGTGCAGGTCGTGGACGAGGCACTCGCCGGTTCCGATGCGCTCGCCACCGGCCGCGTGCTGGCGGCCGCCCTCCAGCGGATGGAGTTCGACCTGGCCCTCGCCGGGGCGGACACCTCCGACGGCCAGGGTGGCGTGGTGGGCGCCGCCGTGGCGACCCGGCTCGGCCTGCCGTACCTGTCCTACGCCGCCGCGATCGAGCCGGACCCGGCGGCGGGAACCGTCCGCGTCCGGCGCATCAGCCCGACCGGCTACGACGTGCTCGAGGCGCGGATGCCGGCGCTCGTGGCCGGCACCCAGCTGCTCGGCGAGCCGCGCTACCCCTCGCTGCGCGGGATCATGCAGGCGCGGTCCAAGCAGATCGCCACCTGGTCGCTGGCGGATCTCGGCATCGATCCGGCATCCGTGGGGACGCCCGCGACGTGGAGTGCCGTGCTCACCGCCACGCCCCCGGCCCAGCGGGCCGGTGCCACGATCGTGCGGGACGCACCCGAGGCGGCCGTGGAGCGCATCGTGGAATTCCTCGCGGCACGGAGGCTGATCTGATGGCCGGCGCCATCTGGGCCGTCTGCGACATGGTGGACGGCCTCCCCACGCGGCACGGCCGCGAGCTTGCCACGCTGACCTGGGCCCTGGGCCGGGCCGCCTCGAGGCCCACCGCCTCGGTGCTGGTCGGCCCCGGGGCATCGGCGGCGGCGGATGCCATCGCGAGCCACGGCCCCGACGTGCTGGCGGTGGACGCGGATCCCGGCGAGCGACCGATCGCCGCCGTCACGGCGGAGCGGGTCGCGGCGCTGATCCGGGAGCGACAGCCGGCCTACGTGCTGCTCGGGACCTCCGACGATGGGCGCGACACGGCCGGGATCCTGCAGGCGCTCCTCGAGTGGGGTGCGCTGGTGAACGTGTCGGCCGTGCGCTGGGGCGACGACGGCCCGGTGGCCGAGGTGAGCGTGTTCGGCGGGCGGCTGGTGACGGAGAGCCGCCTCACCCAGGACCACGGCCTGATCATCGTGCGTCCGAGCGCCGTCGCCGCGGAAGCCGCCGAGCGGCCGGGCGGTGTCGAGCGGATCGACCCCGCGCCCGGCGCGGACCTTGCTCCCGTGCGGGTGGTGGACCGGGTCGGCGAGGCGTCGGCCGCCGTCTCCATCGAGGAAGCGACCGTCATCGTGGCCGGAGGCCGCGGCGTCGGCGGGCCCGAGGGCTTCGGGGTCGTCCGGGACCTCGCGGACGCGCTGGGTGGCGCCGTGGGCGCGACACGCGCGGTGGTCGATTCCGGGTGGATCGGCTACGCGCACCAGATCGGCCAGACCGGCAAGAGCGTCAAGCCGCAGCTGTACGTCGCGGCCGGGATCAGCGGGGCCATCCAGCACAAGGTCGGCATGCAGACCTCCGGCACCATCGTGGCCATCAACAAGGACCCTGACGCCCCCATCGCGGAGTTCGCGGACATGATGGTGGTCGGCGACCTGTTCGAGATCCTGCCGCGGCTGACCGCCGCCGTCCGGGCGCGCCGCGCCTGAGGCACGGATGACGGTCAGCGTGGATCTCCTGGTGATCGTCCCGCTGCTGCTCGTCGCCCTCATCGGGGTCGCCCTGGCGCTCTTCCTGCAGCGCGCCTCGGGAGCCCTGCGTGCCACGCGCCAGGTGGAACGGTTCCAGCAGGAGTCCGCGTCGCTGGGGGCACGACTGGACGCCGTGCTCGACGTGATCATCCAGCGGGTCGACGCGGTCCGGCGTCACGAGACGGACGGTGCGACGATCGTGGACGACCTCGCCTCGGCGATGGCCGCCCTCGACCAGGGGGTCACGGACGCGATGGACCTGCGGGCGCCCGCGCCGCTCGTGCGGAGCCGCGAGGGGATCCTCGCCGAGGTCGCCCATGCCCAGCGGGCGCTGGCCATGGTGCAGCACGGCTGCGAGATCGCATCCGGCCCGCGCGCCCGGTCGCGCTCCACCGAGGCGGAGATCTCCATCAAGCGCGGCTACCTGAACCTGCTGCACGCCCGCGAGGCGCTGTCCGAGCACGTGGCGGACCTCGCCGAGGCCCGGGATCCGGCCCAGGCCGCCTGGCGTACCTTCCGGGTCTGACCGCCGCCGTCCCGCGGCCCGGTTCCGCCCGCGGGCGCCGCCGGGCGCCGGCACCGGGCTCTGCGTGGGCCTCCCGGTCGCGGCAGGGGCACCGGTGGTACCCTCGACACCCTGACGCCGGCCGCCGGGCCGGACGGCCAATCCGAGGCACTGCATGCGCTGCCCCGCCTGCGGCGAACGTGACACGCGCGTGATCGACTCGCGCGACCTGGACGACGGCGCGACCATCCGGCGCCGCCGGGAGTGCACGCGATGCGGCATGCGGTTCACCACCCACGAGCGGGTCGAGGCGGCACGCCTGGTGGTGGTCAAGCGCGACGGGCGCCGCGAGGAGTTCGACCGCGAGAAGCTCGCCGCGGGGCTCCAGAAGGCGCTCACCAGGCGCCCCGTGCCGGAACGCGCGGCCGGGATGGCCGCGGAGTCGATCGAGGCGGAGCTGCGCGCCGGGGGGATCGCCGAAGTCTCCTCCCAGCGGATCGGGACGATGGCCATGGATCGCCTGCGGGCACTGGACCAGATCGCGTACATCCGCTTCGCCAGCGTGTACCAGTCGTTCGAGGACATCGAGCAGCTCAAGCGCGAGGTGGACGGGCTGCTCTCGGCACGGGCCGCCTCGGGCCCCGGCGGGAAGGGCGGCTGACGGTGGCAGTGCTCTCGGACCGGGACATCCGCGCGGCACTGGAGGCCCGGCGCATCCGCATCGACCCGTACGATCCGGAGAGCCTCCAGCCCTCGTCCGTGGACCTGCACCTGGATCGCGAGTTCCGCGTCTTCCGCAGCAACCGCTACGCCTACATCGACGTGCGTGAGCCGCAGCCGGACCTCACGGAGCTGATCCGCATCGAGGACGACGCGCCGTTCATCCTGCACCCGGGCGAGTTCGTGCTGGGCCAGACCCTCGAGTGGGTGGAGCTGCCGGACGACCTGGTGGCCCGGCTGGAGGGCAAGTCGAGCCTCGGCCGGCTCGGGCTGCTGATCCACTCCACCGCGGGCTACGTGGACCCCGGTTGGAAGGGAACGCTCACCCTCGAGCTGTCGAACGTCGCCAACCTGCCCATCACGCTGTACTGCGGCATGAAGATCGGACAGATCAGCTTCTTCCGCATGACCAGCCCCGTCGAGCGGCCGTACGGCAGCCCGTCGCTGAAGTCGAAGTACCAGGGGCAGGACACCCCCACCGCATCCGAGTTCTACCGGGATTTCGAGAAGGACCGGCGCCTGGGGCCGCGCTCGAGACGGCCGTGACGGCGCCGCTGGCAGCAGGGGAGCACGCATGACCATCCGCGAGGGCACTGCCTGGTCGGCCGACCTGGGGGGCGGAGCGCGCATCGCGCTCGTCCAGGCCGGGACGTTCCGCTCCGACGCCGGGACCCTCTTCGGCCCTGTGCCGCGCTTCATGTGGCAGGGGCTGGTCGCCGACGAGATCGACGCCAACGGGTCGCTGCTGCAGGCCCTCAACTGCCTGCTGGTGGAGACGCCGGGCGGCCGGGTCCTGGTCGAGACCGGGATCGGCGAGCGCTCCGACGAGAAGATGCGCGAGCGGCGGGGTATCCAGGGCCCGCCCGTCCTGCCGGCCCTGCGGAGCGCCGGGTTCGATCCGGGCACCGTGGACGTGGTGGCGCTGAGCCATCTGCACTTCGACCACGCGGGCGGGCTGCTCGCGCAGGACGGGTCCGCGGCGTTCCCGCGCGCCCGTGTGGCGGCGCAGCGGATGGAGTGGGAGTTCGCGCTCGGCGACAACCCGCGGCTCCAGGCGAGCTACGACCAGGGTGAGCTCCGACTGATCGAGCAGGCCGGCTGGGCCGGCGCCGTGGACGGCGAGGCGGAGCTCGTGCCCGGCGTGACCGCGATCCGGACGGGAGGACACTCGGGCGGACACCAGGCCGTGGTGATCCGCGGCCGCGACCGCACAGTGGGGTTTTTCGGCGACCTCTTCATGCGGCCCTGGAGTGCCAACCCGCGCTGGGTGACCTCGTTCGACGACTTCCCGCTCACCAGTGTCGAGGTGAAGGTGGGCCTCTTCCGGCGGGCGGTGGAGGAGGGCTGGACGGTGGTCCTCTCCCATGAGGCGGACACGCCCGTGGGTCGGCTCCGGGCGGACCGCGACCGCTACCGGTTCGAGCCGCTGTAGCCCAGCCCCGGCCGCGGGCCGAGGGCGGCTACGGCGTGGAGGGCAGGGCCGACGCGCCGCCCGAGCCCAGCAACGGCGCGAGGAACTGCTCCGCCTGGGCCCTGGTCACCGGCCCGTTCCAGACCGCGTGCACCAGTCCCTGTCGGTCGATGAAGATCTGCGTGGGAAGCCCGTAGACGTGGTACGTGCGATAGACGGCGGACGTGCCGTCGAACCCGATCGTGTACTGGAGCCCGTAGGTCCGGGCGTAGTGCTGCACGTCCGGCACGGACGACTCCTGCACGCTCACCCCGATCACCACCAGGCCCTGCGCCCGGTGCGCCTCGTACTCCTCCTCGATGGTGGGCGTCTCGGACTGGCACGGCGGGCACCACGAGGCGAAGAAGTTGATCCAGACCGGATGGCCCAGGAAGCTCGCCAGCCGGATCGGGCGGCCGTTGAGGTCGGTCAGCTGGACGGGCTTCCCGGCGTTGGTGCCGGCGAGCTCTGGGGCGCGGTCGCCGGGCTGGAGCCCGACCTGGGCCGGGGCGAAGCGGTAGAAGGCGGTTCCCGGGGTGGGAACCGGTGGGCTGGACGGCGCGAGGGGCGTGGTGACCAGCTTCAACGCCGCCGCCACCAGGACCACCGACAGCACCACCACGAGCAGCTGCCGGCCCGTGAAGGGACCCACCAGCCCGCGCCGGGGACCCGCCGGTGCCGGGCCCGGGGGTGCCGTCGGGGCCTGCCGCTCGCCACCCTCCCGGGGATAGGCGGGCTCGGGCCAGCCCGGGGACCCGGGCACGTTCCCGCCCCCCTCGTCAGACACGCGGCGTCAGGTAGCTGAAGCTGGCGGAGAACCAGCCCAGCCAGTCGAATAGCAGGCTGAGGCCGACCAGCATCACGAGCCCGCCGCCGGCGAGCTCCATCGCCCGCGCGTGTCGTCGGAGCGCGCCCACCAGCCCGGGTGCGCGGTCGATCGCGAGCGCGAGCGCGATGAAGGGCAGCCCGAGGCCGAGGGAGTACGCGGCGAACAGCAGCCCCGCCTGCACGCTGGGGCCCAGGGCCGCGAGACCCAGGATCGCGCCCAGGGTGGGGCCGATGCACGGCGTCCAGCCGAGCGCGAAGATGGCACCCAGCCCGAAGGCACCCAGCGGCGAACGCCGCGCCCCGTCCAGGGGCACCGGTCCGGCCGGTTCGAGCGGGCGCCAGGTCCGGGCCAGCGCTCCGATCGGCAGCGCGCCGGCAAGGTTCAGCCCCAGGACGATCAGCACGATCCCGCCGGCCTGGCGGAGCACGGGCAGGTTCGGGGCAAGCACGCCGCCGGCGTACGTCGCGGTGACCCCGAGGACGGTGAAGACGCCGCCGAACCCGGCGACGAAGGCCACGGCGTGGGCCATGACGGCCCAGCGCGTGGCGATGGCCTGTCGTGCGGGGCCGACGCCGACGGCGGATCCGGCGCCCGACGCGCGCAGCGGGATGCCCGCGAGCGCCGGCGTGCCGATGAGTCCGGGTGCGGCCGCCGGCCCGGTCCCGGCGGCGATCGCGCCGAGCTGTCCCAGGTAGGCGGGCACCACCGGCAGGACGCAGGGTGACAGGAAGCTGAGAAGCCCGGCGAGCAGCGCCGCGGCGAGCGTCAGGTCAGGCACGGGTCGCGTCGGCGCCGTCCAGCACGCGCGCCAGGAATCCCCGCAGGGCGTCCGGGCGCATGGCGAGCGGCAGTTCCTCGGATCCCGACGCAAGCACCGGGATCGTGTCGTGGTGGCGCGCCAGGAGCGCGGCGTCCGCCTCGATGTCGACCTCGACCACGACGACCATCGATCGCCCGGCCGCAACCCGTTCGGCGAGCAGCGCGTCGAGCCGGGCC
>JAJYKX010000286.1 GCA_021788175.1 Chloroflexota bacterium | reverse complement strand
GCGATGTCTTCTGGGACGTGCACGATCCCGGCCGCAGCATCGCGATCGGGCTGCGCGACGAGCCGCTGGTGGCGATCGTGGTCGAGGTGGACGACCCGGACCGCGTCGAGCGGGACATCGTGCGGGCGCTGCGGGGGGAGCGCTGATCCGCGCCGCAGCGCAGGAGGGGCGATGGGCGGTTGGCTCGACCGGCTGCGGGGGGACCCGCTGCCGTGGCTGCTCGACCGGGAGGCGCCGGCAGTCCGGCACCTGGCGCTCCGGCAGCTTCTCGACGTGCCGGAGGACGACCCGCGGCTGGTCGAGTCGCGATCCGCCGCGATGCTGGCGGACCCGATCGCGTCGATCCTCCGCGCGCAGGATCCCGGTGGGTGGTGGGTGAAGCCGGGGCCCGGGTATGGGCCCAAGTACACCGGCACGGTCTGGCAGTTGATCTTCCTGGGCCAGATGGGCGCCGACGGGACAGACCCACGGGTGGCGCTGGCCTGCGAGTACGTCCTCGCGCACGCGCAGGCGTCGACCGGGGGTTTCGGCATGCAGGCCGTTCGAGAGTCGGCGAAGCCGCCCCCGACGGCGGTGATCCACTGCCTGAACGGCAACCTGCTGCGCGCCCTGATCGGGTTCGGCCGGCTCGACGATCCGCGCGTCCGGCGGGCCATCGACTGGCAGGTGTCGGCGATCACGGGCGAAGGCTTCACCTTCCATCGCTCCGGCGTGTCCGGCCCGGGCTTCTGCTGCAGCGCGAACATGGGGCTGCCCTGCGCCTGGGGCGCGGTCAAGGCGGTGCTCGGCCTGGCGGCCATTCCCGACGAACGGCGCAGCGATCCCGTGCGCCGGGCCCTCGATACGGGCGTCCAGTTCCTCCTGGGCTGCGATCCGTCGACGGCGGCGTACCCCATGGGGTGGGGTAACACGCAGCCGAACGGCTCCTGGTTCCGCCTCGGGTTTCCGTCGGGCTACGTGGCGGACGTGCTGCAGGTCATGGAGGCCGTCTGCGACGCCGGCGCCGCCGCCGATCGCCGCCTCGACCCGGCCACGGCGTGGCTCCTGGATCAGCAGGACGACCGGGGGCGCTGGCGGAACCGCTACGCGTACCAGGGCAAGCTGGTCGCGGACATCGACGTGCCGGGCGCGCCCAGCCGGTGGGTCACCCTGCGCGCGTGCCGGGTCCTCAAGCGGGTGGTCGAGGCGCGCGCCTGACGGCAGCTGCGGCCTACGGCACCGTCGTCGGCGTGTTGAGGCCGCTGTAGGCGTGGAGCCCCGAGAAGTACAGGTTGCCGAAGAAGGTGAACAGGATCGCCCCGAACCCGATCACCAGGATCAGGGCGGCCGGGCGGCCCGCCCAGCCGCGCTGGTTCCGGGCGTGCAGGTACACCGCGTAGATGAGCCACGTGACCAGCGCCGAGGTCTCCTTGGGATCCCAGCTCCAGTAGCTGCCCCAGGCGATGGAGGCCCAGTACGAGCCCAGGATGATCATGGTGGCGAAGATCGGGAAGCCGATGATCACCGCCCGGTAGGCCACCGCATCGAGCACCCGGTGTGACGGCAGCCAGGCGTAGCGGTCGCCCGTCCCCTGGAGCAGGTAGCCGACCGCCGCCGCGAAGCTGGTCGCGAAGATGCCGTAGCTGATCATCGCCATCGCCACGTGGACGGTGAGCAGCGGCGCGTTGTCGAGCGCCGGCACCAGGGGCTCGATGGTGGCGGGAAGCGTGGCGGCGTAGCCGACCAGGAAGAGCGCCACGCCGAGCGGGAGGAACCCGAGCGCCCGGATGGGGTAGCGCCGCTGGAGGAAGAGGTAGCCCCCGGTGATCCCCCAGCTGAACGCGACCGCGAACTCGTACATGTTGCCCCATGGCCCGCGGCCCACGACGATCGCCCGCAGCAGCATCGAGAGGCCCACCAGGACCCAGGCGACCCAGGCCGCCGTCGTCGCCATGCCGATGACGGGCGTGCCCTGCGCGGATGCGTCGACCCGTCCGTCGCCGTCCGCCGACACGTGCGCTCCCGCCCCGGCGGGCCGTCCGACCGGGAGGTCGCCGTCGAACTGCACCGACCCGACACCGGCGCCAGCCCCCGCCAGCTTCGGCGCAGGCGCGAGCACCGCCAGGCTCCGCCGGTCTGCGGCGAGGAGCGCGGTGTGCGCCACGTGGAAGACGAAGGCGAAGAGGAGGGCCAGGCCTCCGCCGGTGAACAGGTAGAGCGACATCTGGGCCACGGGGGACTCCTTCGGGGCGATGGTCCGTGGGTCAGCCGGCTGCGGTGCCGCCGGGTCGCCCATCATAGCCCGATCCGGCGGCAGGGGGCCGTGTGGCCCGGGCCGAATGGCCCCTGTCGCGCTCGCACGGTCTGCGGGTCGACCGGAAGCGGCCCGCGAGGGGACTACCATGCACCACGGCGATCGACGGCAGCGGAGGAGGGCATGGACGAGCGTCATCCGGGCGTCGCGGGCGGCGACACGGTCGCGGCCGTCGGGGCCGCGCAGGTTCCGTCGTCCGACGGCGATCGGGCCGCCGGCACGTTCTGGGCCCGCCTGCGGGAGACCGTGGGGAGGGCGGTCGTCGACGCCGACGAGCCGCTCCAGCTGCTCGCCGTGGC
>JAJYKX010000285.1 GCA_021788175.1 Chloroflexota bacterium | reverse complement strand
CGCGAGCACGGCACCTTCGACGATCGGTCCGTCGCTCAGCCGGGTCAGGCGCCGCTCCTCGTCGGTCGCCTCCTCCAGCGCGATCTCCACGGCAAGGGCCGCACTGCCCAGGTCGAGCAGGATCACGGCTCCGTCGCCGCCGCTGGCCGTCACCGCCTCGCGCAGCGCCTGGAGCACCCTGGGGGCACTGGTGCCGAGCGTACCGGTCGACGTGCCGCCCGCCAGCGCGACCGGCACGTTCGGTGCGGCCTGGGCCACCATGGCGCGCAGGCCGGCGAGCAGCTCGGGACTGTGACCCACCAGCACCAGGCCGACCACCATGTCTCCCGCGGCGGCAGCCACGGACGGTCGGCTGCGCCGCCGCGCGGCCGGACCGGCCCCGTACACTACGGGTGGGATGAGCATAGACCGCGTCTCGCATCGGGTGCAGGCTCGTTCGAGGCCCACGCGCACGGCACCTCCCGGTGCGGCGGCGGTCCCCGGCGCCCCGCGCTCCCGCTCCCGGTCCCGGCGCGACGTGCTGGACGCCGACGCGGTCGACCAGTTCCTATCGCGAGCCGCCCGGACCCTCCAGCGGCACCGCGGGCTTCTCGACCGGCTGGACGCCGCGCTCGGGGATGGCGACCACGGTGAGAACATGGCCATCGGGTTCAACGCCGTGCTCGCGTCGCTGCCGGTCGGCCTTGCAGACGACCTGGGTGCGCGCCTGCGCACCGTGGGCCACGCGCTGGTCGCGAGCGTCGGCGGCGCGAGCGGCCCGCTCTACGGCACCGCCTTCATCGAGGCCGGATTCACGCTCGGCGCGGTCCCGCGCCTCACCCCCGGGGCGATCGCCGACGCGCTCGAGGCCGCCGTGCGCGGGCTGTCGCGCCGGGGCCGCTGCGCCGTCGGGGACAAGACGATCCTCGACGCGCTCGCCCCGGCGGCTGTCGCGTTCCGGGCGTCCCTGGACGCCGGCGAAGCGGTCGAGACGTGTATCCGGCACGCGGCGTGGGCGGCCCATGCGGGCATGCGCGCCACGACGCCGCTGGTTGCGCGCCGCGGGCTGGCCCTGCGGCTCGGCCCGAGATCGCGCGGCCACCAGGACCCCGGCGCGACGTCCTGCTTCCTGCTGGTGCGCGCGATGCTCCCGCGCCCTGACGCTCATGCGGGCCGGACGGCCGTCTCGCGGCTCCGGGAGCGCGAACCATGACCAGGGGCCGGCCGTCGATCGGGTCGGTGCCGGTCGAACGGCGCCGGCAGGGCGATCGGCGGGCGGGGGTCGCGCGCCTCGCCGCGCTGGAGGCCGACCGCTGGCGGTCGTTCGAGGACGCCCAGCGCGAGGCGGACACGATGTTCGCGCAGTACCAGCTGAGCCAGCTGCTCGCATCGGGCGCAGGCGTCAGCGAGCTCTCGGCGGCCGTCCTGGACGAACTGCTCCGCCACGACCAGGCGCGGGCCGGCGCGCTCTGGCTCTCGCCGCCGGGCGGGGGCACGCTCTCGCTGAGGGCGGCCGTCGGCGCCGGTGCCGACGTCGACCGGCAACCCGCCGGGGACCAGGTCGCACCGGAGCTCGCCCGGGTCCCGGCCACGTTCGCGGACGCCGCCGCGGCCGTCGGCTGGTGCCGGGGCGCCGGCTGGTCGGGCATCCCGCTCGAGGAGAGTCGCGACACCGGCGACACGTTCGAGGTGCGAACGGTCGGCTTCGTCGCGCTCCTCGGCGACCACCCGGCCGGGCGCGGCGAACCGCCCCGCTTCCTCCCCCGGGTGCGCCACGAGCTGGCCATCGCGTTCCGGGCCGCCCAGCTCCGCGAGGCGCTGACCCGCGAACGGTCGCTGCTGTCCGCGATTCTGGACGGCGCCACGGACGCCATCGTGGCGGTCGACGGGCAGCGCATCGTGGTGCGGCTGAACCAGGCCGCGCTGGCGCTCCTCGACGTGCCGCCGGAGAGCGTGCCCGCGCCGTGCCACGAGCTGCTGGGATGCACGGTCGGGGCCGCGGCCGGGGGCGGCGCGCGACCGAGGTGCGGCACCCGCTGTCCGTTCGAGGAGGTCCTGGCGGGCGGTTCGCCGATCGTCGGCCGGGAGCAGACGGTGCTCGGACGGAACGGGGAAGGGATCCCGGTCGTGGTCTCGTACGCGCGCATGACCGGACCGGATGCGGGCGCGGTGGCCGTGATGCACGACCTGCGGGCGTCGCGCGCGCTGGACGAGCTGCGGTCCAGCTTCGTGGCCGCGGTCTCCCACGACCTGCGCACACCGCTCGCCCTGATCACGGCCTACGTCGACACCCTGCTCGGCCTGGACCTGGACGAGGAGACACGCCACCGGTCTGTCGAAGGCATCGGGAAGGCGGCGGAGCGCCTGACCTCGCTGGTCAACGAGATCCTCGACATCGCGCACCTGGAGAGTGACCGGATCGCGGTGCGGCGCGAGCCCGCGTCGATCTCCGCCATCATCTCGCGTGTCGCGTCCGAGTTTGGGGACGCGCCGGGCATGCCGCCCGTCGAGGTGAGCGTGCCGCCGGACCTTCCGCCGGTCCACGTGGACGCGGACCGCATCGCGCAGGTGCTGGACAACCTGGTGGCCAACGCCGCCAAGTACGGCGGCGCGGTCGCTC
>JAJYKX010000072.1 GCA_021788175.1 Chloroflexota bacterium | reverse complement strand
TCATCCGGGCCGCTGTCATCCGGGCTGTTGCTCGCGCTGCCGACGTCCCGACGTTCCGCGTCGACGCCAATGCACGCCAGATGAGCCGTGCGCACCGCTCGGCGCAGACCGACGCGCGGCAGGACGACGGCGCGGCGGCGGGAAACGGCGCCACGGCGGTCCGCCCAGCACGAGCCGGCGGTTGGACGGCCGCCGGTCGCATCGGACCGGCTCGCGAACAGGTGCTCTGCGGTGCACCCGCCCGCGCAAGGCCGGACTGGTGTGCATAGTCGGCAACCAGTCCGCGCGGCGCCGACAACGCACGCCGGGAGCGCGATGTCCGTTACGACCGGCCGACGACCGAGGCACCGCAGCCCGGCGCGCGCAGCCGGGACTTCGGGGATCGGCGTCAGTAGGCGGCCAGCTCGCGGATGCCGGCGGCGATCCGGTCGGGGTTCACCATGAACCAGTCCTCCAGCGAGTGTGCGTAGGGCACCGCCGGCACGTCCGGGCCGGCCACCCGGAGGATCGGACCGTCCAGGAAATCGAACGCCTCCTCGGCGACCGTCGCCGAGATCTCGGCGCCGTAGCCCCCGAACTTGTTGTCCTCGTAGACCACGACGCACTTGCCGGTCCGGCGCACGCTGGAGAGCAGTGTGTCCAGGTCGAGCGGGCGCAGCGTGCGCACGTCGATCACCTCGACGCTGATCCCCTCCCGCTCGACGAGCTCGGCTGCCTCCAGCGCGTAGTGCGCCATCAGCCCGTACGCGACCACCGTGATCTGCGTGCCGGGGCGCGTCACCTGCGCGCGGCCGATGGGCACCGTGTAGTCGCCGTCGGGCACCTCGCCGCGCACGGATCGGTACATCTTCTTGTGCTCGAAGAAGAGGACCGGGTCCGGGTCCCGGATCGCGGCGCGCAGCAGCCCGGCGGCGTCGTAGGGCGTGGACGGCACCACCACCTTGAGCCCGGGGACGTGCGTGAAGAAGGCCTCCACCGACTGGCTGTGGTACAGGGCGCCGTGGACGCCGCCCCCGAACGGGGCCCGGATCGTGATCGGGCAGCCGTACGACCCGTTCGAGCGGTACCGCATGCGGGCGGCCTCGCTCACGATCTGGTTGAAGGCCGGCAGGATGAAGTCGGCGAACTGGATCTCCGGCACCGGCCGCAGCCCGTTGACGGCCGCCCCGATCGACGCGCCCACGATGAGCGACTCGGTGAGCGGCGTGTCGATCACCCGCTCAGGTCCGAACTCGGCGAAGAGCCCGTCGGTGGCCAGGAAGACGCCGCCCTTTCGCCCCACGTCCTCGCCCAGGACGATCACGGACGGGTCGCGCCGCATCTCCGTGGCGAGCGTCCCGCGGATCGCCTCGATGAAGGTCCTGACGGCCATCACGCGCCCCCTTCCGGGGTGCCGGGACGTCGCGCCGGGGCGGCGCCGTCGCCACCGGCACCGGACGCCGCGCCCCCCTCCGGCTCCGCGTAGACGTGGCGCAGGGCGGTCGCCGGATCGGGCGACGGCTGGCGCTCCGCCCAGTCGGTGGCGTCGTCGACGGCCGCCCGCACCTCCTCGGCGATCGCGGCCTCGCGTGCCTCGTCCAGCACGCCGGCATCGCGCAGCTGTTCGCGGAACCGGGGCAGCGGGTCCCGCCGTCGCTCCGCCTCCAGCTCCTCGGGGGAGCGGTACTTCGTCTGCTGGTCGTCCGAGGAGTGGGCGGTGAGGCGCATCACCTTCGCCTCGATCAGCGTCGGGCCCTCGCCGCGGCGGGCGCGCTCGATCGCCTCCCGTCCCGCCCGGCAGCAGGCCAGCACGTCGCTGCCGTCCACCACCACGCCGGGGAACCCGTAGGCCGCGGCCCGGTCGGCCAGGTTCTCGATCGGGCTCTGCATCGCCATCGGCACGCTGATGGCGTACCCGTTGTTCTCCACCACGAAGACGACCGGCAGCCGGTGGATCCCCGCGAAGTTCAGCCCCTCGTGGAAGTCGCCCTGGTTGCTGGACCCCTCCCCGAGCTCGGTCATGGTCACCTGGCCGGTCTGCCGGATCTTCGCGGCCAGGGCGATGCCCACCGCGTGCAGCACCTGGGTGGCCACGGGCGAACTGGTGGAGAGGATGTTGTGCTCGGCCGACCCGTAGTGGCCGGGCATCTGGCGCCCGCCCGACGAAGGGTCCGCGGCACGCGCGAGCTGCGCCATCATGATGTCGCGCGGCGTCATCCCGAAGGTCAGCACGGCGGCGATGGAGCGGTAGTACGGGACGAGCCAGTCGAACCCCTGCCGGAGGGTCCAGGCGAGCCCGACCTCCGCGCCCTCGTGGCCCTGGCCGCTGATCACGAACGCGGCACGTCCCGATCGGTTCAGGACCCACATCCGCTCGTCGATCGCGCGCGACAGCGCGACCAGGCGGTACATCCGCAGGAGGTCGTCGTCGCGAAGGCCGTGCTCGGCGGCCAGGTCGCTGGTTCCGGTCGACGCCTCGGCCACGGCGGTCCTCCCTGCAGGAACCCCTAGAAGTTGATCGACCGCCCGGCCACCGCCATGGCGGCCTCGCCGAGCGCCTCGGAGAGCGTGGGGTGCGGGTGCACGGCGGCACCGAGCTCCCACGCGGTCGACTCGAGCAGCATGCCCACGCTCGGCTCGGCGATCAGGTCGGTGACGTGCGGACCCACCAGGTGGACCCCGAGCACGCGGTCCGTCTCGGCATGCGCGAGGACCTTGGCGAAGCCGTCGTGCTCGCCGCCGATCAGCGCCTTGGCGTTGGCGGTCCAGGGGAACGAGCCCACCCTGTACGGGACGCCGTCCCGCTGCAGCTCCTGCTCGCTCCACCCGATGGATGCGATCTGCGGCCGGCAGTACGTGGCGCGCGGCATGGCGGCGTAGTCGATGGGATCCGGCTCGAGCCCGCAGATGGTCTCCACCGCCGTGATCCCCTCGTGCGCGGCGACGTGGGCGAGGAGGAGCCCCCCGACGAGGTCCCCGATGGCGTACAGGTGCGGGTCCGCCGTGCGCATGCGCCCGTCGACCCTCACCACGCCGCGCTCGACCAGCGCCCGCGTGGTCTCGAGGCCGATCCCCTCGACGTTGGCGGCCCGGCCGGTGGCGACCAGCATCTGCTCGGCACGGAGCTCATGCGGCTCCCTGCCCTCCGGCCCGGCGGTGAGGCGCACGCCGTCCTCGTCGGCGATCACCGCGGCCGGGTCGAAGCGGGCGCTCGTCATCACCGTGATGCCCCGCCGGCGGAACGCGCGCTCCAGCACGCGGCCCACCTCGGCGTCCTCCAGCGGCACCACCGAGGGCAGGTACTCGAGCAGGGTGACCTCCACCCCCATGTCCCGGTAGAAGGAGGCGAACTCGACGCCGACGGCGCCGGCGCCCACCACGATCAGGCTGGCCGGCAGCGTCTCGCTGCGCAGCACGTCGTCGCTGGTGATGATCCGCTTCCCGTCCGGCACCAGGCCGGGGAGGCTCTTCACCCGGCTGCCGGTGGCGAGGATCACGTCGGTGGCGTCGAGCAGCCGCTCGCCGCCCGCCCCGGGCGTCCCGTCCTCGCCGGCCAGCGTCACCCGCACCCGGGTGGCGCCCTCCAGCACGCCGCGGCCGTGCACGAACTCGACCTGGTTCTTCTTCACCAGGCTCATCAGCCCCTTGGTGAGACGGTCCACGATCTGCGTGCGGCGCCGGGCGATGACGCCCATGTCCACGCCGGTCTCCCCGACCTGCAGCCCGTAGGTGGCCGCGTCCCGCACCCGGGCGTAGAGGTCGGCCGACTCGAGCATCGCCTTGGTGGGGATGCAGCCCCAGTGCAGGCAGGTCCCGCCGATGCGGGCCTCCTCCACCAGCGCCGTGCGGAGGCCCATCTGGGCGGCCCGGAAGGCGGCCGTGTACCCGCCGGTCCCGCCGCCCAGCACCACGAGGTCGAACGAGTTGGACGATCCGACAGCCACGATCTAGCAGGCTCCTGTGGGGTGGATGGGCACCGGGGTGGCGCACGGCGTCGCCGGCATCGCCGGGGGACGGGGGGACGATTGCACGTCGCCGATGGTACGGGTGGCCGTGGGCCGGCGCAACCGAGGGGACGGCGATCGGCCCGACGCCACGGCCGCGGGTGCCGGCCCGGCGTTCAACCGGGATGCGGTCACCCCTGCCGCTCGCGTCCGTGCCACGACGGCACGTGCACCCGGCGCCGGCACGGCGGTCACCCGCGCCGGACCGACGTCCAGAGGGCGCGACCCAGGACCACCAGCGTCACGACGATCAGCGCGACGATCACGGTCGGGGGCCGCCCGATGGCATCCGCGAACGGCGGGAACACGATGCCGAGGAACTGGAGCCCGAGGACCACCGCGACGCACAGCGCGGCCAGCAGCACCACGTCGCGATCGCGGACGCGACGCTGCCCCGCGGCGCGCGCCGTCCGGTCGGCGCCTCCGCTCCCGCTGTCCCCCGTGACGGTCATCTGCTCCCCCTCTGCGGCCCCCTCGGGCACGGTCGGATCGGCCACGGTGGATTCAGGCACGGTCGGCGTCCGCGGGGATCCCGATCGGCGCGACGAGCACCCGGCCCGCCAGCGCGCGCCCGTTCCTGGTCTGGAGCCCCACTTTCGGCCGGTGGAAGGTGATGGTCACGTCCGCCTTCACGACCGGGTCCGAAGGGTCACCGCTGGTCAGGTCGAGGGCGGTGGGCGTGTCCACCGCGAGCACCGGCACCCCCGCCGCGTGGGCGCGCCGGACGAGGTCCACCGCGCTGCGGATCGGCTCGCGCAGCTCACCGTGGATGCCGGTGCCGAGCAGGGCATCCACCACGACCGAGGCCTTCTCGATCCCCTGGGCGAGCATCTGCACGTCACGCGGCTGGCCCGCGTGGATCCGCTCGGCGTCGGGCACGTTGGCCAGCGCGTCCCAGTTGCGGGCCGCGTCGGGTGTGGCGGGCCGCGGTTCCGTGGCGACGAGCACGACGGCCACGCGGAGCCCGGCACGCGCGATGTGCCGCGCCGCCACGCAGCCGTCGCCGCCGTTGTTCCCGGGACCGGCGAGCACCAGGACGGGCCCCCTGCCCAGCCGTTCGGTGGTGACGAGCAGCGCCCGGATCGCGGCCGCGGTCGCGGCGCCTGCCTGCTCCATCAGCCAGCGGCCGCTGGTTCCCAGGAGCTGGGCGCGGTGATCCGCACCCCGCATCTCCTCGGCCGTCATCGCGGGCCGGGCGGCGGTCTCCCGCCAGTGGACCGCGAGCTCGTCGAGGTCGAGAGGCGTGCCGCGAAGCGCCGGGTCCTCCGCGGGCAGCGGCGTGGGCGCGGGCACGGGCGGGCGGGCGGGCGCCGGGTCGGACATGGGCGGCATGATGGCGCATAGCGTGCCACATGGCGCGACCGGAGGGCCGGATTCGAGTGCGCGGAACCCGGTCCGGGCGTGCCTCGGCCGGTCCGGACAGGTGGCGCCGACGCCCTCGCGGCGGACAGGTGGCGCCGGCCCGGGCGGCGTTGGGTCAGCCGGTCCCCTGGAGGCCGGCCGCCACCCCGTTGACGGTCAGCCGGATCACGCGCTGGATCCGGTCGCGGGAGGGATCGCCGGGCGGGAGAGCGCGGAGCCTCGCCAGCAGGCGGACCTGGACCTCGCTCAGCGGCTCCACGTACGGGTTGCGCAGCTCGATGCTGTGCTGCAGGACCGGCGATCCGTCAAGGAGCCGCGCGCGTCCGGTGACGGCCAGCAGACCGGCGACGCTCCGCTCGAACTCCGTCCGGATCGCGTCCCAGATCCGGTCGGTCCCCGGAACGTCCCGGGCCAGGCCCGCGTAGGACGCGGCCACGCCAAGGTCGACCTTGGCCAGCACCATCTCGGCGTTGTCGAGGGTGGACGTGAAGAACGGCCATTCCGCGTACATCGCGCGGAGCTCGCGCAGCCCTCGCTCGCCGTGCCGCTGGAGGAACGCCTCAAGCGCGCAGCCGAGGCCGTACCAGCCCGGGACGAAGGCGCGGCTCTGGGACCAGGCGAACACCCACGGGATCGCGCGCAGGGCATCCAGCGCGGGTACCGGAGCCGTCCCGGCGGGGAGTGCCGGGGCAGGCGCGGATGGGCGGCCCTCTCCAGTCGCCGGTCCCCGCGGGGTCGCCCCGTCGTCTTCCCCGGCGGCCGTCCCCGCCCGGGCCGCCGGCCGCGACCCGATGTTGAGCCCGGCGATCTCGCTGATCGGCGTGGCGGCCGCGAAGTAGGCGGCCAGGGCGGGCTCGTCCCAGACCAGGCCGCGGTACGCCACCCGCGCCGCGTCGGCGAGCTCGTCCATGGTGGCACTCCACCGTGCCGCCGCGGCCGCGACGCGGCCATCGTGCTCGGGAACGGAGGCCCCGATGACCGCGTGGGTCGCCTGCTCGAGCTGGCGAAGCGCGATGGCGGGATTGCCGTAGTGCGCCGCGATCACCTCCCCCTGCTCGGTCAGCTTCAGCCGCCCGCGGACGGATCCGGCGGCCATGGCCAGGATCGCCCGGTTGGTGGGACCACCACCGCGACCGATGGCTCCGCCCCGGCCGTGGAACAGCGTCAGCTCGATCCCCGCCTCCGCGGCGACCTCGGCCAGCGCGGCCTGCGCCCGGTGCAGCGCCCACGCGGCGGGCAGGAACCCGGACTCCTTGTTCGAGTCGGAGTAGCCGAGCATCACCTCCTGTCGGCCGCCCCGCCCGGCGAGGTGCTCCCGGTACCAGGGGGCCCGCAGCAGCGCACGCAGGAACCCGCCCGCCCCTTCCAGCGTGTCGAGCGATTCGAGGAGCGGCACGACGTCGATGCGATCGGCCAGGCCACCGACGGGATCGGCGATCGCCGCGAGATCCAGCACGGCGCGCACGTCCTCCGGCCCGCGCGTGAAGCTGATCACGTATCGACGGCAGGCGTGCTCGCCGAAGTCGCGCTGGAGGTCGGCGATGGCTGCGAAGGTGTCCAGCACCTCCTCGACCGTGACGCCGGGCGACGCCTCGGCTCGATGGTCCGCCCCTGCCCGGAGCAGCCCCAGGGCCCGCTCGTGCACCCCCGAGTGCTGCCGCACCTCGAGCTCCGCGAGGTGGAACCCGAAGGTCTCCACCTGCCAGGCGAACTCCTGGACCTCGCCCCAGGCCAGGCGGCCGGCGCCGGCGCCGGCCAGGGTGTCCTGGATCATGCGCAGGTCGGCCAGGAGCTCCGCCGGCCCGGCGTACCCGCAATCCGCGCCGCCCTCCCGCACCGCGGCCGGTCCGGCGCTGTGCCCAGCCTCGGAGGCGTCCGGCGCGCGTCCGGGGATCGGCGCGACGTCCGCCGCGGGTCCGGGCCCGACGAGCCGCATCCGCGTGCAGCGCAGCCGCTCACCGATGTGCCCGAACACGCGGCGGTACGGCTCGGATGCGAACCGGCGTTCCAGTTCGCGTGCCATCCCCGGGTGACGCCGGGCCTGGGCGGCCAGCCAGGCGTCGAGCGCCGGGGGCGTGGGCACCCGCGTCGTGGAGATCGAGACGGTCTGCAGCAGGCGCTCCGCGACGTGCTCGTACGCCCGCAGGACGTGGTCGGCCTGGATGCGCATGGCGGCCCGGGTGACGTCGGCCGTCACGTTCGGGTTGCCATCCCGGTCGCCGCCGATCCAGCTCCCCCAGTGCAGGAACGCGGGGACGCGCGGCGGACGGGTCCCGGTCCTGCCCGCGTCCGAGCCGCCATCCAGAGGGACCAGCCGGACCTCCGGCGGAGCGGCGGCGGCACTCGCCGCGCTCTCGGCACTCCCGGCGGCGCGCCGCCCGGTGTCGTCCGCGGGCAGCATGTCGAGGGCCGCGTCGAGCGCGCGCATCACGCGGGGCGCGACCCCGAAGAGCGTCGCGTCGAAGAAGACCATCGCCGAGCGGACCTCGTCCAGCGGGGACGGACGCTCCTCGCGCAGGTCGTCGGTCTGCCAGAGGATCGTGATCGCCTCGCGCAGCCTGCGTCGCACCTCGCGGTCCTCCCGTGGGGCCATCCGCGGGTCGTCCAGCCGATCGAGCAGTTCGTACGCCCGCCGGAGCGCCACCAGGACCGTGCGTCGGCGCGCCTCCGTGGGGTGAGCCGTCAGGACCGGGTGGATCGAGAGCCCGGCGAGCAGCGACTCGACGCGGGACCGGTCCCACCCGCGGGTCGCCAGTTCCCGCACCGCCGCGCCGAGCGACTCGGCGACGAATCCCTCGGGCGATGCGCGCTCCCGGCGACGGAGGGCCCGGACGCGCTGCTTCTCCTCCGCCAGGTTCACCAGCTGGAAGTAGCGGGTGAACGCGCGGGCGACCAGCTCCGATGTCTCCAGGTCGAAGCCGTCGAACACTGCGCCCAGGCGGCCGCGCTCGACGGGATCGGGTACGGCGCGCAGGGCGATGGCGCTGCCGCGCACCCGCTCCACCAGGTCCAGGAGGCCGGGGCCGCCCTGCTCGGCCAGCACCTGTCCGAGCAGCGATCCGAGCAGCCGCACCTCCATGCGGAGCGGATCGGGCGCGCCCGCGCTGCCGATCCCTCTCGGCTCCGCCCTGACCGCCTGGTTGCGACGCCGTGCCCCGGTCGCCCGACCGGCGGGATCGCCGTGGGGCACTCGTCAGCCCTCGTCCGGCCCGGTGGGGCCGACGATCTTCCAGGCGCTCTGCCACGGCCACTGGTGCCGCATCTGCAGGCTGATGTGGATCCAGGCCATCCCCTCCAGGGTCCGCGCCTGCGCCAGCGGCCCGACGTCGATGGGCCGGAAGCCGATTGCCGCGGCGAGCGCCATCACGCGGTCCTTGGCGTCCTGGTCGTCCCCGGCCACGTACGCATCGGCGCGCATGCCGGCCACGCGGGGATCCTGCTGGCGTGAGGCGAACGCCGTGTTGAACGCCTTGACCAGGCGCGCATCGGGGACCAGCGCCTGCAGTTCCTCGGCGATGGACGTCGTCCGCCCTCCCTCCAGGTCGGGCGTCGGGCGGTTGGTGACGTCGACGACGACCTTGCCGTCCAGCGCGTGCCCCAGCTCGCCGACGACACTGGCGACGACGCCGGTCGGGACGGCCAGGATCACCAGCTCGGCGCCGGCGACCGCCTCCGTGTTGGTCCCGGCCAGCCGGGCGCCCACCTCGCCTGCCAGCTCCTGCGCCGCACTCCGGTTCGTCGAACTCACGGTGACGTCGTGACCCGTGCGACCGATCGACCGCGCGAGCGCCGCACCCACGCTGCCGGTGCCCAGGATGGCGATCTTCATGGCAAGACCCCCTGCCGATGGTCGTGCGCCTCCGGGTCGCGCCCGGCCTCGCGCAGGGATGGCACGCTCGCGCGGCGCCGCTGCCTCCGGGTGCGCCCGGTGGGTCCCATGATCCCCGAACTTCGGGCGGGCCGCACGCGGGGTGGTGCCGGAGCCGCGATGGGCGCGCTGCCCGAAGGGCAGCCGGCCGGCCGCTCCCTCAGCCCGTCATGAACAGCCGGAGGATGAACAGTCCGAGCGCGACGAACCCGATCAGCCGCAGTCCGAGCTGCCCGCGCGGCGAACGGCGGGCGCCGAACGACACGGCGAACGGGACGGCGGCGACGGCGAGGAGCCCGTACAGGAGGTGGATCGAGTCGTTGGGCGCGTGGCCGGTCAGCAGGAGGAGGAGCCCGACCACCGCGGTGATCGCGACCACACCCACGACGGCGCTCTGGAAGGAGGCGAATCGCGGCCCTCCGCCGCGGCCCGTCAGCAGGACGACGGCGGTCCAGGCGAGGGCGAGCAGCGTACCCGCGACCGCGGCGATGGCGAGCGTCCGGTGCAGCTGGTCCATGCCACGCATGATGCGCCGGTTGCCACGGGCACGCAGGTCGGTCGGGCGTGGATGGCAGGTGGCCATCGCCGGGTGGCGATCGTCCGACGCGGTAGCCTGCGCGGATGACGCGCGGACGGCGGGACGATCGACTGCCCCGGGTGCGATCCGGGACGCCGGCGCCCGGGGGAGCGGCGGCGCCGGGAGCCGTGGGGGCGCCGGACGCGCCATCATCCCCGCTCGATCCCGCCGCGCTGCGCGACGCCCTGCTGGACTGGTTCGCCTCGAACGGACGGTCGCTGCCGGGCCGGGACGATCGCGACCCCTGGCACGTGCTCGTGGTGGAGGTGATGTCCCAGCAGACCCAGATCGACCGCTCGCTCGCCGCCGCGGCCACCTTCTGCGCCGCGTTCCCGACGCCGTCCGCGCTGGCCGCCGCGTCGCCGGGGGAGGTGCTGCGTGCCTGGGCAGGGCTCGGGTACAACCGGCGTGCCCTCGCCCTGCGGGCGGCGGCACGGGCGATGGTGGAGCGGCACGGGGGGCGCGTGCCGGATGACCTCGCGTCCCTGCTGGCCTTGCCCGGCGTGGGCCCGTACACGGCTCGAGCCGTCGCGGCGCGGGCCTTCGGCGCCACGGTGATGCCCGTCGACGTCAACGTGCGCCGGGTCCTCGGGCGGGTGCTGGACGACCCGCGGCCCGCGCGGGTGCAGGCGCTGGGCGACCTCCTCGCCCGGTCGGCGGACGGGCGGCCCGGCGCGATCGCCGATGCCCTGATGGATCTCGCGGCCGGGACCTGCCGCGCCCGCGAGCCCGCCTGCACGGCGTGTCCGCTCTCCGCGTGGTGCGGGTGGCGGGCGTCGGGGGCCGCGGTCGCCGGGCGGGCCGAACAGGGCTCGGTGCCGCGCGGGTCGGCCCTGCCCGGATCCGGCTCACGCCGGCCGGCCCTGCGTGCGCCGGGTTCGCCCGTCTCGGGCCCCGCCGGCGCGCTGCCCTTCCCCCGCACCCGGCGGTGGCTGCGCGGCCAGCTCCTGCGCGAGCTGCGCGAGGCCCCGCCCGGCGCCTGGTCGACGGTCGAAGGGCCGCGGGGCACGCACGACCACGCGGCGGTGCGGGAGACGATCGCGACGCTCGCCCGCGAAGGCTTCGTCGAGCTGGACGAGGTGGGACGAGCCCGCCTGGCCGAGGACTGAGCCGCCGGTCCGTGGGCCCGGGCCCTACTCCCAGCGGTGGAAGGCAGGGTGGCCCGGGCGCACGGCGACGAAGGTGCCGCGGAACGTGGCGCACGCCTCGCCGTGTGCCTCCAGGGTTGACTCCACCGTGGCGCGATCGGACCGCAGGTCCACCACGTGCGCACGCAGGGTCACCGGGCCGTCGGTCGGGGTCGGGCGCAGGAAACGCACCTCGAACGACGCGGTGACCGTGGCGGGAACCTCGGCCGTGCCAGCGGCGCGCATGAGCGCCACCGCCGCCGTCCAGTTGCTGTGGCAGTCCAGCAGCGTGCCGATGATCCCGCCGTTCAGGGCACCCGGGAACGCCTCGTGGCGCACCTCGGCACGCCATTCCGCCAGGACCTCGTCCCCGCGTTCGAAGCTGCGCAGGTGGAGTCCTCCGGGATTGGCGGGCCCGCACCCGAAGCAGACGCTGTTCGGGGCCAGGCGCTCCTGGAGGCTCCCGGGATCCTCGCGTTCGTCCATCCGGGCGAGTGTACGCGTCGGCATGCACATGGGCCGGCCACTCGTCCGGCGATCGGATCCCGTGCCGGCACCCCGCTCGCGACCCTCCCGGCCGACGTGCGGTACCGTGAGCAGGTGCAGCGCACGCTCCCCGACCTGGGACCTCGCGGCGAGGGCTGGGTCGCACTGCAGGGCCTCATCTTCCTGGCCATCTTCGGCGCCGGGTGGCTCGCGCCTGCGTGGACCGGGGAGGTCCGTCTCGCCTCGACCGCGTTGGGGGCCCTCCTGGTCGGCGCGGGCGGCCTGCTGGCGCTGCGCGGCGTCCTCGACCTCGGCGACAGCCTGACCGCGGTGCCACGCCCCACGGATCGAGGCCACCTCGTCGAGCATGGGGTCTACGCGATGGTGCGCCATCCGATCTACAGCGGCCTGATCATGGGTGCCGTCGGCTGGGGCCTTGCGACGGCCTCGCCGCTGGCGGTCGGCGGCGGCCTGGTGCTGGGCGTCTTCTTCGACCTCAAGTCGCGACGAGAGGAGGCCTGGCTCGCCGAGCGATACCAGGCGTACCCGGACTATCGCAGGCGCACCCGGAAGCTGATCCCCTGGGTCTACTGACCGCGCCCCCGCCGGAGGGGGACACCGCCGGCTGGCGATCGTACCGGTGGACGCCGGGCGGGACATGGGGCAGCATGGCGCCGTGACCCGGGACCGGGAAGCGCCGCGAGGTGACCTCGCGGACTTCCAGCACGACCCGTCACGCCAGCCCCGGTCCGTCGTTTCCACCAGCGATGGAGCCACGGTCGAGGATCTGGTGCGACAGGCGCAGGGAGGCGACGCCGACGCCTTCGGGCGACTGTACGACCTCTTTGCTCCGCGGCTCTTCCGGTACGTGCGCTACCGGGTCCGGGAGCCCAGCGACGCGGAGGACCTCGTGCAGCGGGTCTTCGTGAGCGTCATCGAGGCCCTGCCGCGCTACGAGCACCGCGGGGTGCCCTTCGCGGCATGGCTCTTCCGGCTCGCCCACAACACCGTCATCGACCACGGGAGGACGGCGCGAGAGCACCGGCCGCTCGACGCGGTCGAGGGACGCCCCACGGACGATCCGGGCCCGGCCGACCTGGCCGCCCGCTCGGCCGACCTCGCCCTGCTCGACGAGGCGATCCGCTCCCTCACGCCGGATCAGCAGCAGGTGATCGCCTGCCGCTTCTTCGCGGGACTGAGCACGGCGGAGACCGCGAAGGTGATGGGGCGGGGCGAGATCGCGATCAGGGCCCTGCAGTTCCGCGCGATCGGCGCGCTGCGCAGGAGACTCGCGGGAACGTTCGACGTGGAGCGCCTCTCTCTCGAGGAGACACCGTGATGACGGGCCGCACGCGGGTCGCACCGAGGTTCGCGCGATGAGGTGGCCACGCCTGCGCGGCGGGTCGGGTCGATCCGTCGCGGGTTCCGGATCCGTCGCGTCGGGCGACGACCCCCTGCTGCGCGC
>JAJYKX010000071.1:5779-12895 GCA_021788175.1 Chloroflexota bacterium | reverse complement strand
CCACCAGGCGGGCGCCGCCCAGCACGAGCCGGAACGCGGCGTTGAGGCGCGGCCAGGTGAACCCCGGGCCGGCGTCGCCCACGATCACGGCCGCGGCCGACGCGGAGTCGGCCGACGCCTGCTCGTCGGCGAGGAGCTGCTGACCCTCGAACTCGCGCAGCGCGTCCGGGGCGGACAGCACGTAGAGCGGCCGGCCGGGCCAGCGCCGCCTGGCGAGCTCGGCGCTCGCGGAAAGCGCCGTCACCATCGACGTCGGCTCGATCGGCAGGCCGCCCGCCTGGAGCCTTCGCGCCAGGGTGTCGCGGGACCAGAGGGAGCTGTTGGTGAGCACCCGGAAGGGAACCCCGCGACGGAGGAGGGTGCCGACGGCCTCGGCCGCTCCCGGCAGGGGTTCGCCCCTCAGCACGAGCACCCCGTCCATGTCGAGGAGGAGTGCCCGCACTCCGCTGAGGCCGGGAGCCGGCAGGGCGGCGTCGAGATCGGCCGTCATCGTCCGAACGCCGGCCCGGCGGGTCGACACACCCGAACGCGGGTCAGCGCCCGGCCTGCACCTCGCGGAAGCAGTCCGAGCAGTAGACAGGGCGGTCCATGCGCGGCCTGAAGGGCACCTGCGCGGTGTTGCCGCACCGGGAGCAGACCACGGCGAAGTACTCGCGGGCGGCCCGCTCGCCACCCCGCTCGTACCCGCGCGGGCCCCCGATCTCGCGCACGTCGTATCCCGCCACCTCGCGAGTTGCGCGCCGGCTGGCGCGGCAGCTCGGGCAGCGCCGCGGGTCGGACGTGAACCCCTTCTGCGCGTAGAACTCCTGGTCCGCGGCGGAGTGGACGAAGTCGACGCCGCAGTCGACACAGGTCAGGGTTCGATCGACGTAGGACACCCGGGGCCTCCTGGAGCGCGTGATGCCGAGACTGGCGCATCCGGACGTCCATGCCCCGGGTGCCGCAGCGGACCATGGGTCGCCAGCACCACGCGAACTCCGGGTTCCGGGCGCCGCGCGACCCAGGTGTCTGCCGAGGTCCCTGGAACGGGGCGCACCGGTTGCGCGGGGAAGCCTAGCATCCGGCGCGCCGGACGGACAAGCACGGGCCGCCGCGTCGCCATCGCGCGGGTGAACGCGGGGTGGCACAATGGGCGGCGGGGATCTGCCCGGCGAGGGGCATGACGGGGATCACCCGACGCAGCCCGCCGCCGCGCTGTCGTCGACGAGCGCGTGCCGGGCCTGCGCCCGGAGTGGAGGGACACCAGGAACCATGCCCCGCCTGCTGCAGGTGTCGAGCGTCCGGCTTGGCGCACGGCACGTCGATCTCGGCACGGCCGGCAGGGAGCAGCGCGAACGCCAGTGGGCCGCCTTCGAGGCCGCGCTGTCGCTGGCCACCCGCGAGCACTGCGACGCCGTGCTCATCGCAGGCGATCTCTTCGACTCGAACGCGCAGCCGCGACGCACGATCGACCGCGCGGCCGCCGCCCTGGGCCGGCTCGTCGCGCAGGGGATCGCGGTGGTGATCCTTCCCGGCGCGACCGATCCGTACGACGCCTCCTCGATCTACCGGACCTACGACCTCGCGGCGATTGCCGGGCTGCCCTCGGGCGCGGATGGGCCCCACGTGCTGGTCCCGGGACGCATGACGGTGGTCCTCCCGGCGCTCGACCTCGCGGTGCGCGGGTACGCCGCCGACGGCGCCACGCTCGACGCGGCGTTCGCCGCCCCGCCGGACGAGGCCGAACGGGGAATCCGGCTTCGTGTCGGCATCGCACGCGCCGTCCCGGGCGCGGAGGGAGCGACCGGCGTGAGCCAGGAGGCCATCGCCGCGTCGGGCCTCGACTACCTCGCACTCGGCGGTGCCCCGGCGCCCGCCCAGGGCGAGGCCGGCACGACCCGCTGGGCGGACCCCGGGCCGCCCGAGCTCCTCGGGGAGGGCGGCGACGAGGTCGGGCAGGTCCTGCTCGTCACGCTCGAGGCGGCCGGCTCGCGCAGGGTGCGCATCGAGCCGCGGCCCGTCGGCCGCTCGCGACGTCTGCGGACCGAGGTCGACGTGAGCGACATCCCCGACGAGGCGGCGCTCCTGGCGCGCCTCGGCGGCCTCGCCGACGCGGACCTCGCGTGCGAGGTCCGGATCACCGGCACCCGGCCGGCCGGCCTCAAGGTGGACGAGGCGGCCCTCGAGGCCGCGCTGGCCACCCGCTTCCTGCATCTCCGCGTGCACGACGCCTCGCTGCCACCGACTCCGGAGGCTCCGCTCGTGGCGGATTCCATCGCCGGCAACTACACGAAGGATCGTGCCGCCCTGATCGCCGCCGCCGCTGCCGAGGGGCGAACCGGCGACGAGCGCGACGCGCGCGAGCAGCTGGACCTCGGCATGCACATCATCGCCGGCTCCACCGGCATGCCCGTCTGACGAGGGGACGCCGTGCGCATCATCCGGCTCCACCTGCACGACATCCAGCGCCATGCCGATCTCGAGGTCCACCCTGCGCCCGGGATCACCATCGTCCGCGGGCCGAACGAGTCGGGGAAGTCCACCGTCCGGCGAGCGGTCGAGCTCGCGCTCTTCGGGACGACCGCCGACGACGCGACGCAGGTCCGGCGCTGGCAGGCCACCGACCGGGCGCCCTCGTCGGTCGAACTGGACGTCGAGGCCGATGGCGAGGAGGAGACGTCGTTCCGCGTGACGCGGACCTTCGCGCCGGGCACCTCCCGCGTGTCGCTGCAGCTCGCCGACGAGCGACTGGAGGATGCCGCGGCCGAACGGCGCCTGGCCGAGATCACCGGGCTGCCGAGCCTCGCCTTCTTCCGTTCGGCTGCCGTGCTCGACCACGCCGACCTCGCCGGGCTGGCGGGGAGCGACGACGCCCTGCGCTCGCGGCTGTCCGCGGCCGTGTCGGCCGGCGACCGCGCCTTCGCCCGCAGCCTGCGCGACCTGGAGGCGCAGGTGGCCGCGATCGACGGCGCCGGCCTGCCCGCCCCCGGGCCCCTGGCGGCGGCCGAGGCCGAGGTGACGCGGCTGCAGGCCGAGCTGGAGCAGGGCGAGGTCGCGCTGCGCGAGCAGCTGGCGGCGCAGGAGGCGCTCTGGACCGCGCAGAGTGACCTGGCGGAGGTCGAGGCGCAGCTGGAGAGCGACCGCGAGCTGCTGGCCACCAGCGAGGAGGCCGTGCGGCTGCTGGCGGAGCAGGAAGAGGCCGAGGCCACCCACGAGCGGTTCCAGCGGGCGGTGGTGGTCCGCGAGGAGATCGAGTCCAAGGAGTCGACTCACCCCTCGACGCTGCCGCTCACGGTGCTCCGCGATGGGACCACCCGGCTGCGGCAGCTCGAGAAGAGCATCGCGGACCTGACGGCGGAGCTCCGCGACGAGGTGACGGTGTCCGGCGAGATCATGCTGCCCGAGCCGCGCTGGCGGCCCTTCGCGGTCGCCGCCCTGGTGCTGGCGGTGATCGGGGCCGGCGTCGCGCTCCTGACGGCGCAGGTCGTGGTCGGGATCGCCGTCGCGCTGGTGGGCGTGGCGTCCGCCGTGGTGGCGCTGCGACGGCGCCGGCTGGCGTTCGACATCAACTACCAGCGCCACCTGCGCGACGAGCAGGTGAACCGGCGCCTGCGCGGCCGGTCGACCATCGAGGATCAGCTTCGCCAGGACCAGAAGGCGCGCGAGGCCCAGCTGGCGGGGCTGGGCGTCAAGGACCTGGAGGCGTGCGAGGGCCTGCTGGCCGCCGAGGAGGCGCACGTCGCGCGCCTCGAGGAGCTGCGCAGAGAGTTCGCCTCCCTGATGGGCGACCCCCCGGTGACCGAGGACGCCGCGGTGCTGCGCGACCGCGCGGCGGCCGAGGCCGAGCTGCGGCGCCACCTCCTCGCGCAGATGGGGGAGATCGGGCGGCACCCGGCCGGTCATCGAGCCCGGTACGACGCCGCCGTCGCCGCCGACGAGGCCGCCCAGGGCCGGGCACGCGAGACGGTCGCCGCGGCGCGGGCGCGCGTGGAGGCGAGCCCCGCCGACTGCGACGCGGTGGCGTCGGCCGCGGAGGACCTGGCCGAGGCGAAGCTGCGCCTGGAGCGGCTGGCGCGGCAGCGACGGATCCTGGTCGGCACCCTCGAGGCGCTCCGCGTCGCCGAGCAGGCCACGGTCCGCGCAGCGGCTCGCTTCGTGGAACGGCGCATGAACCGCGACGTCGAGCGCATCACCGGCGGCCGCTACCGGCGGGTGCAGGTGGACGATGGCGACCTCTCGATCCGGCTCTGGTCCCCCGAGCGCGGCGACTGGGTGGACGCCCGCGCGCTCTCCACCGCCACGCTGGCGCAGACCCACCTCGCGGCCCGCCTCGCGCTCGCCCGGCAGGTGACCGGTGACCGCCGGCCGCCGCTGATCCTGGACGACCCGTTCCTGGTCTTCGACGATGAGCGTGCGGCCCGCGCGCTCGAACTGCTCCGACAGGTCGCGGGAGATCTGCAGATCCTGTACCTGTCGATCTCCCCGCGCTACGACCGGTTCGCCGACCAGGTCGTGGAGTTCACCGTACCGCCCGAGATCGACGCGCCGGCCGCCGCCGCGGAGCCGGTCTGACGCTGCTGGCTCCCGGGTTCGCGCTTTCCGCTGCGCTGAGCTGGGGGATCAGCGACTTCGCGGGGGGGCTCGCGAGCCGGCGCAGCGGCGAGATCGTCGTCGGGCTGCTCACCCAGTCCCTGGGGCTGGTGCTCGCGCTCGGCCTCGCGCTGGCGTCCGGCACCCCGTTCCCGTCGCCGGCCGCCGTGGGCTGGGCGCTGCTCGCCGGGGCGGCGGGCATCGTGGGGCTGCTCGCCTTCTACCGCGGTCTGGCGACCGGGGCGATGAGCCTGGTCGCTCCCGTCGCGGCGGTGGTGGGGGCCGGGCTCCCGGTCGCCGCCGGGTTCGCGTTCGGCGAGCGGCTCGCCGCGGGCCAGGCGGTCGGGATCGTGGCCGCGCTCGCGGCGGTGGCGCTGGTGTCGCGCCCGTCCGACGGTGCCTCCGCCGGGCGCCGGGGCACCTGGCTGGCGCTCTTCGCCGGGCTCGGGTTCGCCGTCTTCTTCGTCGGGATGGACCGGGCCTACGTGGCGGGCGCCGGCACGTGGTGGCCGCTGCCGATCGCCCGCACGGCGTCGGTCGTGATCACGTCGCTCGCCGTCCTCGCGACCCGCCGGGGCGGGCACGTGCTCCGCGCCGTCTCGCCGATCGTGGTGCTGTCGGGCGTCGGGGACATCGCGGGCAACCTGGGCTTCATGCTGGCCCGTGCGCAGGGTCCGCTGGGACCGGCGGCCGTGCTCGGGTCGCTCTACCCGGCCGTCACGGTGCTGCTCGCGTGGACGTTCCTGGACGAGCGGCTCTCCCGCGTGCACCTGGCGGGCGTGGCGCTCGCCTTCGCCGGCATCGTGCTGATCGCCGCCGCCTGATCCCGGCCCGGCGACCCAGGCGACGCGGTGGCCGCCCGCCGCCTGATCCCGGCCCGCCGGCCGTCAGCCCATCACGGCCCGCCGGCCGTCAGCCCGCCACCCGCTCGTCCAGCGCGCGTCCCCAGTGGAGGACTCGCACCGCGAGGAGCACCCCGAACGCGGCGAGGACCAGGATCGCGCCGGCTGCGATGGAGGCGTCGAGGCTGCCGCCCTCGAACTCCGCGTAGACCAGCAGCGGGAGCGTCTGGGTGCGTCCCCCGAAGTTGCCGGCGAACATGATGGTGGCGCCGAACTCTCCCAGGGATCGTGCCCAGCTCATCACCAGGCCGGCTGCCAGGGCGGGGGCCGCCAGCGGCAGGGTGATGTGCCGGAAGACCCGGAACTCGCTCGCGCCGTCGGCACGGGCGGCATCCTCCGCGTCCCGCTCGACGGCGGCGATCCCGGTGCGGGCGCTGCGCACGAAGAAGGGCGCCGCGACGAACGTCTGTGCGAGCACGACGGCTGCGGTGGTGAAGGGGATCGCGAGCCCGGCGGAATCGAGCAGCGGTCCCAGCACGCCCGACCGGCCCAGCGCCAGCAGCAGGGCGAGGCCGGCCACCGACGGCGGCAGCACGATGGGGAGATCCACGACCGTCTCGACCAGCGCGGCGCCACGGAACGGGCGGCGCGCCAGCGTCCATGCCAGGGGCAGCCCGAAGAGCGCCGTCAGCCCGAGGCTGATGGCCGTGGTGAGGAGGCTCAGCCCCAGGGCGGCCAGGACCGCCCGGCTCCCGAGGGCCGCCGCGAGCGAGCCACCCAGGGCCGCCCGCCCGACCAGGGCCACGACCGGCAGACCCAGGAAGACGACGCCCAGCGCGATCAGCCCGGCCAGCCCCAGGAGGCCGAGCGGCCCGGCCCGGCCCGCAGGTCCGGGGCGTCGGGCCTCCCGGGCGTCGGTCGCCTGCGCGGCACGCGGCCGGGAGGCGTCTGCCGTCACGGGGCGAGGAACCCGAAGCGGGCCAGGACCGCCTGTCCCGCCGGGCCGGCCAGCCAGGCGAGGAACGCCGCCGCGGCCCCCGCATGCGCCGACCCCTTGACCACGACGCCTTCGTATGTCGCGGGCACGTTCGCCGCGTCCGGGATCGGGATGGTGCGTACGTGCGTCGACGACGCGGCGTCGGTGACGTAGACGATCGCCGCGTCCGCCTCGTCCAGCTCGATCTTGGCGAGCACGGCCCGCACGTCGTCCTCGTGCGAGATGACGTTGGCGGCATATCGCGCGGCGAAGTCCACCGGGTAGCCCGGCTGGTGTGCGAGGTTCGCCACGACCTGGTCGGCGTACTTGGTGATGGGGACCTGGCTGCCGGCGGCCACGATCCGGACGCCCGGGCGCGCCAGGTCCGCCGGGGTGCGCACCCGTGCGGGATTGGCGGACGGGACCACCACGGTCAGCTTGTTGCCCGCGAAGGGCACGGCGGACCCGGCCGCCAGCCCCTCGCCCACCAGCGCCTGCGCGTTGGCGGTGTCCGCGGAGAGGAAGACGTCGGCCGGCGCGCCCTGCTCGATCTGGACCCGCAGGGCCGCCGACGACCCGGTGGAGACGGTGAAGGAGGCGCCCGGGTGGCCGGCCTGGTAGGCCGAATCCGCCGCCGCGAGGGCGTCCACCAGCGAGGCGGCGGCCAGGATGGTCAGGTGCGCCGCCGGTTCTGCCGATGCGCCCGGCGACGTGCTCCCGGCGGACGGC
>JAJYKX010000071.1:0-5679 GCA_021788175.1 Chloroflexota bacterium | reverse complement strand
CGCGGCGGCGGTCGAGCCCGCCGCGGGCGAGGCGGCGCCGGTGGCGCCGGAGCATCCCGCCGCGAGGAGGGAGACGACCGTCAGGGCCGCCACGATCCCCGGGACGCCCGGCGTTCGCGGGCGACCGCGGGACGCCTGCCTGCCCTCGGACGCGGACACCCCCCGGTGACTCATCGACATCGCGCCTGCAACTCCCGATCACACCCGCCCCGGACCCGGGGACGGAACCTCGACCACCACGTTGGTTGCCTTGACCACGCCGACCGCCTCGGCGCCCAGCACCAGGCCGAGCTCGTCCACCGCCTCGGCGGTCATGATGCTGACGATGCGGTGCGGCCCGGCCAGGATCTCGACCACGGCCACGACGCCGTCACGCTGGATGCGGGTCACGATCCCGGGGAACCGGTTTCGTGCCGACTGTGCGGCGATCGGGCGGTCAGGCACGGACGCGCGCCGCTCCGCGAGCAGCCGGGTCACCTCGCCGAGCGGCACCAGGCGCTGTCCGCCATCGGAGCGCCGCGTCCGGAGGCGGCCCTCCGTCTCCCACCGGCGGAGCGTCTCCACCGAGACGCCCAGCATCTCGGCGGCCAGCCCGATCCGGACCTCGGGGTCCTGCGCACTCATAGAGAGGAATACTGCCCCGAATCCTCGTCGGCGTCCAGAAACGTGTGCGCTGTGGCCTCACGCCGTTCGGGCCACCGCCTGGCGTGCCATCCAGGGGCGGGCGAGGATGAAGGCCACCGCCACCACGGCCGCCGACGCTGCGCCGCCGGCTCCGAAGGCGAGTGCCGCGCCCCACTGCGCGGCCAGCGTGCCCGCAAAGAGCGCGCCCACCGGGGTCGAGCCCGCGAAGACCGTGGTGTAGACGCTGAGCACCCGCCCGCGGAGCGAATCGGGGACGGCCAGCTGGATCGACGTGTTCGCGGTCGCCGTCATCGCGATGCTGCCGAACCCGATGCCGAACATGCAGGCCAGCGCCACCGGCATCGCGTTCACCACGACCAGGGCCGCCTGGAGGAGCCCGAGCACCGCGCCGCCGGCCAGCAGCACCCGTGGTGAGGTGCGCCCGGCCACCGCGATCGTGAGCGCGGCGACCAGCGAGCCGATCCCCGTGGCGGCCATCAGGAACCCGAACCCGGTGGCGTTGGTGTGCAGGACGTCCGCCGTGTAGACGGGGACCAGCACGTTCAGGTTCATGCCCAGCGTGGAGACCAGCCCCACCACGCCGACGGCGAGGAGCACCACCGGGGTGGAGCGCACGTACCGCAGCCCCTCCGCGAGGTCCCGGACGACCGCCGACGCGTTCCTCGTGAACTGGTAGGCGCCCTTCGCATGCAGCTCGGAGGACCGCATCGCGAGGAGACCCACGATCACCGCGATGTAGCTGACGCCGTTCAGGAAGAAGCAGCTCGAGATCCCGACCAGGCCGATGATCACGCCGGCGACGGCCGGTCCCAGGATCCGCGCCACGTTGAACACCGCCGAGTTGAGCGCCACGGCGTTGACCACGTCGTCCCGGCCCACCATCTCGACCACGAATGCCTGGCGGGTGGGCATGTCGACGATGTTCACCAGCCCGAGGAGGAGCGCCAGCACGCCGACGTGCCACGCCTGCACCTGGTGCGTCCACGACAGCCAGAACAGGACGAGCGCCAGCAGCATCGATGCGGTCTGCGTGCCCACCAGCGTGGCCCGCTTGGGGAGCGCATCGGCGATGAGCCCGCCGAACAGCCCGAAGATCATCATCGGCAGGTACTGCACCGCGGAGATGACCCCCAGCACGAAGGGATCCTGGGTCAGCTGCAGCACCAGCCAGCCCTGGGCCAGTGACTGCATCCAGGTCCCGATGAGGGAGATCAACTGGCCGAAGAAGAAGAGCCGGAAGTTGCGGTGGCGGAGGGCGATTCCGGCACGCCGGGCACCGGCAACCGCCCGGGGCGGGGCGGTCCCGGCTGCGGAAGGCATGCCCGAAGCCTACGCCGACCCGCTCAGGGGCGTCGCAGGCGCGCGCTCAGCGCTCGGAGGCGGCTCCGCCCGACGCCCTGGCACTCCCGGAGTGGGCCGGCGACGAGGATCGCTGGCCCGCGGACGTCGTGATGGTGGTGTCCGCCTGGCCGCCGGACGACGTGGTCGTCGTGGCCGCGCCGGCGCCGGACGCGGACGTCGAGGTGGACGTCGATGTCGCGGGCTGGGCCGTGGTCGAGGTGGTCGTGGACGTTGCCGAGGTCGAGGGCTCGTCAGCGACGGAGGCGGTGGTCGACCCGGTCCGCCCGTCGATCGAGGAGCCGGCGCGGCCCTGGGCGTCCGACTGTCCCGGCGCAGCCACCCGGCCCTCGGGCTTCTGGGTGGGCCGTGGCGTTCGCTGGGCCCCGGCCTTCGGCGCCGCGGCCGGCGTGCATTCGTCGCGGTTCCGTCCCGTGGCGTTCCCCCCGCCGTTCTCGCTCGCCGGCCCGCACGTCGGCTTGGCCGTCGGGCCGTGCGCCGGCGTCGGCGTCGGCACGGCGAGCGGCGCCGCGTGCGCGGGGGACGGGGTCGGGACCTGGGCGGGCACGGTCACCGTCCCGCCGCCCGGCGAGGCGACATGGGAGACCAGCCCGAGGATGGGGCCGCGCGCCGCGAACGCCACGGCCGAGGCGGCCAGCACGAGCCCCAGCGCGATGAACACGGCCGAGGCGTGCACCGACGACCCGGGATGTGCCACCGGCCCGAGGTCCGGCGCACCGGGTTCGGTCGCAGACCTCAGCGGGGAACGGCAGAGCCGGCAGTACCGGTCGCCGGACCCATTGGCGGTGCCGCAGAAGATGCAGTGGAGAGGGGCCCCCATCGCGCTCGACTCGTTACGGTATCTCGTCAGGCACGATGCAAGGTCCGGGGGAGCGGTGCAATAGCGCGTTGGTCGGGGGGAGCCGGGCCGCCGGTACTACCCACCGGCGGCCCGGGTTCCGAGTGGCCCGGGCGCGTCAGGGCCCGGGCGGGCCGGGGTCAGGCCGCGCTCGGCTCGGCCAGGGCGACCGTCGCCTCCGGTTCCTGGACCGGACGCTTCAGCAGGGAGACCACCGCCGCCGTCACCACCGTGCCGACCACGATCGTGAGCACGTAGAGGGGCAGGTCGGTGATCACGTTCGGGATGGGCAGGACGAAGACACCGCCATGCGGCGCTCGCAGCTGGATCCCGAAGGCCATGCTCATCGCGGCCGTGATCGCGGAGCCGGTCATGATGCTCGGGATGACGCGGAACGGGTCCGCGGCCGCGAACGGGATGGCGCCCTCGGTGATGAACGCCAGGCCGAGCACCCAGGCCGTCTCGCCGGCCTCCTTCTCCTCGGAGGTGAACTTGCGGGGCGCGAGCCGGGTCGCCAGGGCGAGGCCGAGCGGAGGGGTCATGCCGGCCGCCATCACCGCGGCCATGGGGGTGTAGACGTTCGACGCGAGGAGCCCGACGGCGAACGTGTAGGCGGCCTTGTTGACGGGCCCTCCCATGTCGAACGCCATCATCAGGCCCATCACCAGGCCGAGCACGATCGCGCTGCCGCCGCTCATGCCCTTCAGGTAGTCCGTCAGGCCGGTGTTGATCGCCTTCACCGGCTCCCCGACCACGTAGATCATCACGAGCCCGACGACGAGCGAGGTCACGAGCGGCACGATCAGGACCGGCATCAGGCCCTGGAGGCTGCGCGGCAGGTGGATGGTGCGGACCATCCAGAGGGCGAGGTAGCCGCCGACGAAGCCGGCGATGATGCCGCCCAGGAACCCCGCCCCGACCTGCGTGGCGAGGAGCCCGCCGATCATGCCGGGGGCGAGCCCGGGCCGGTCGGCGATCGAGTACGCGATGTAGCCCGCGAGGATGGGCACGAAGAGCGCGAACGCGTTCTGGGCGCCGATCTGGAAGAGGGCGGCCGCGAGCGTGCCCTGCTTCTCGTAGGCGTGGATGCCGAAGGCGAACGAGAGCGCGATCAGGATGCCGCCCGCGACGACGAACGGGATCATGAACGAGACGCCGTTCATCAGGTGCTTGTAGGGGCCCGCCTGGCGCGTCTTGCGGCTCGCCTTGGCGGCTGCGACGCTGGCCAGGTAGTCGGCCTGTGCCGCCGGGGCGGCGGCGACAGGTGCCGCGCCCGCGGCCTCGACCAGCCGGCCGGCCTGCGCGATGAGCGCGGCCGCGTTGCGGATCGCGTCGCCCGTCGAGGCGTGCACGATCGGCTTGCCCACGAAGCGATCCTCGATCACGTTCGTGTCGGCGGCGATGATGACCGCGTCGGCCCCGGCGGCCTCCTCGGCGGTGATCACGTTCTCCGCGCCGATGCTGCCCTGGGTCTCCACCTTGATGGAGATGCCGGCTTCCCCGGCGGCCTTGCTGAGCGCCTCGGCCGCCATGTAGGTGTGGGCGATCCCGGTCGGACAGGAGGTGATCGCCACGAGTCGCTGGAGTGCCATGCTCGAGATCCCTTTCCTCGGTGTGCGCAGCGCCGGGCGCTACGCGGTGACGGTCAGCCGCCGTTCGAGCAGCTCCAGCACCGCCCCGGCCGTCGGGCTGGTGCGGAGTGCCGTCCGGAAGTCCTCGTGGATGAGCGCCCGGGCCAGGGCGGCGAGCACCCGCAGGTGGTCGTCGCTGGCGTGCTCGGGGCTCGCGATCAGGAAGACGAGGTCCACGCTGTGCATCTCGCGTTCGGCGTCCGGGCCGGCGCCCGCGTCGGCCACCGCCTCGCCGGGCCACGACACGCCCGCCCGGCGGCGCCCGAAGGCGAGCGCCGCGCGGCCGACGTGGTCGCTCTTGGCGTGCGGGATGGCGACGCCCATCCCGATGTTGGTGCTGCCGAGCGCCTCGCGGGCGAGGGCGGCGTCCGTGACGGCACGGGCGTCATCCACCGCGCCGAGGTGCTGCAGACACTGCGACAGCTCCAGGATCGCCTCGTCCCGTGCGCTCGAGCCGAGCTCCAGGACGATCGAGTCGGGGCCGATGAGATCGCGGACGGTGGTTGCCGGCATGGTCACGCTCCTGTGGCGATGTGGGCCGCGGCCTGCTCGACGGCGAGCCGGCACGCGGCGATGAACGCGGTCGGGGTCATGGCGGCGGCCGGGTCGCGCCTGGCGATCTCGACCGCGATGCGGGCCACCATGGCGTCGCCGGCCCCGACGGTGGTCACCAGGCTCCCGGCGGAGGCAGCGACGTCCGCCGCGGGGATCCACTCCGCGACCTCGCCGATCGCCGCGACGGCACCGTCCGCCCCCAGGGAGAGCAGCACCGCCTCCGGCCCTCGGGCCACGAGCTCCCGGGCCGCGCGGCGGGCATCCTCGTCGCCGTCGACCGCACGCCCGAGGATCGCTCCGGCCTCGACGCGGTTGGGCTTCACCAGGAACGGGTGGGCGTCGAGCGCCAGGACGAGCGGCTCGTCACTGGCGTCGACGATGACCTTCGTACCGCTCCTGTTCCTGTCGCCCGTCCCGGAGGCACGGCGCAGGCCGTGCGTCCAGCGCGCGTAGACGTCGGCGGGCACCCCGGCCGGCAGGCTGCCGGCGAGCACCACCGCCGCGGGGCGTTCGCGGGCCACGGTGGCGAAGAGCTCGTCCGTCAGTCGCTGGAGGACGTCCGCACTCACCTCGGGCCCCGTGCCGTTGATCTCGGTCATGCGCCCGTCGAGCTGCTCGATGAGCTTCAGGTTCGTCCGCGTCTCCCCCTCC
>JAJYKX010000284.1 GCA_021788175.1 Chloroflexota bacterium | reverse complement strand
CCCGGCGCCCGCGCTCGCCACCGCCGCCCGTCGCTCGCGCCGACCAGCCGCCCCCGCCGCCCGGCCCGCACGTCCGATCCGGCGGTCGCGTGCGCTACCATTGGCGCCCGGGAGTGCCGCGCGGGACCGTCCCGCGCACCCCCGGCCCCTGCCCAGCGTCATGCGAGGAGTACCCGTGGCCAAGGACGGCTTTGTCACGAGCATCACGCGCCAGTCGGATGACTTCCCGGCCTGGTACAACGACGTCGTCCTGAAGGCGGAACTGGCGTCCTACTCGCCGGTGCGCGGATGCATGGTGATCCGGCCCTACGGCTACGCGATCTGGGAGTCGATGCGGGACGAGCTGGACCGCCACATCAAGGCGACCGGCCACAGCAACGTCTACTTCCCGCTCTTCGTGCCGCGCTCGCTCCTCGAGAAGGAGGCCGAGCACGTCGAGGGCTTCAACCCGCAGGTCGCGTGGGTGACCCATGCCGGCGGCAAGGAGCTCGACGAGTGGCTGGCGATCCGCCCCACGAGCGAGGCGATCATCGCCGAGACGATCCGGGACTGGGTCCAGTCCTACCGCGACCTGCCGCTCCTGATGAACCTCTGGAACAACGTGGTCCGCTGGGAGCTGCGCACCCGCCTCTTCCTGCGGACGGCCGAGTTCCTGTGGCAGGAGGCGCACACCTTCCACGCCACCGAGCAGGAGGCGCGCGAGGAAGTCGACCTCGGACTGGAGATCTACCGCAAGGTCTCCGAGGAGTGGCTCGCGATCCCGGTCATCGCCGGCCGCAAGAGCGAGGGCGAGAAGTTCCCCGGCGCCGTCTACACGTACTCGATCGAGGCCATGATGCGCGACCGGAAGGCGCTGCAGGCCGGGACCAGCCATTACCTCGGGTCGAACTTCGCGCAGGCCGCCGACATCACCTTCCTCGACCGCGACAACCAGCGGCGCCATCCCCACGGGACCTCCTGGGGCTTCAGCACGCGCATGGTGGGCGCGACGATCATGGCCCACGGCGACGACAGCGGCCTGGTGCTGCCCCCCCGGGTGGCCCCGGTCCAGGTGGTCGTGGTGCCGATCTTCCGCTCGGAGGCCGACCGGGCCGCGGTGGCGGAGGCCATCGAGCGGTTCGAGCTGGCGCTGCGCTCGACCCCCGAGGGGCGGGAGGTGCGGCTCGAGGTCGACTGGCGCGAGGAATCCCCCGGCTTCAAGTACAACCACTGGGAGCTGCGCGGCGTCCCGTTCCGGATCGAGGTCGGCCCGCGCGACGTCGCGGCAGGGCAGGGGACGCTCGTCCGGCGGGTCGATCGCTCGAAGGAAGCGGTGCCGCTTGACCGGCTCGCCGCCGAGCTGCCGCTCCGCCTGACCGGCTACCAGCAGGAGCTGTTCCAGCGTGCGCTCGACTTCCGCGCCGCGAACACGCACCACGTGGACGACTTCGAGACGTTCCGGCGCGTCAACGACGAGCAGGGGGGATTCATCTGGGCCCACTGGTGCGGTGCGCCGGAGTGCGAGGCTCGGGTGAACCAGGAGACCGGCGCGACGATCCGGAACATCCCGTTCGACTCGCCGGCCGAGGCGGGCCGGTGCATCGTGGACGGCCGGCCCTCGGAGCGGCGGGTCGTCTTCGCACGGGCATACTGAAGCCGGCGGCCGCCGGCGACCGACCCCCACGAGCGAGCCGAGTCCGAGGCGGGCGGTCGACTCGCCCGCGGGACCCGCGCCGGCGCCAGAGGGGTACCCGCGGCCGGTGAGCGAGATCGTCCGGCGGCCCCGCCCGTCCTCCCCGACGTCGCCGGAGCTGCGCGCCCTCACCACCGGGCTCGTGCTGACCGTGACACTGGTCGCGCTCGAGGCCCTGGCGGTGGCGACCGTGATGCCCGTGGTCTCCGCCGATCTCGGCGGGATCTCGCTGTACGGCTGGGTCTTCAGCGCGTTCTTCCTGGGCGATCTCGTCGGGATCGTCGCGGCCGGCGAACAGGCGGACACGCACGGGCTCGTCCGCCCGTACCTGCTCGGCCTGGGCTTCTTCGCCGTCGGGCTGACCGTCGGAGGCCTGGCGCCGTCGATGCCCGTCCTGGTCGCGGCTCGGGCGGTGCAGGGGTTCGGCGCGGGCGCCATCCCGGCCGTGGCGTACGTCAGCATCGGGCGGCAGTACCCGCCCGGGCTTCGTCCCCGCATGTTCGCCATCATGTCGACCGCATGGGTGGCGCCGGGGATCGCCGGCCCGGCGCTGGCGGGCGTGGTCGCGGCCCACATGACCTGGCGCGCCGTCTTCCTGGGCCTGCTGCCGCTGGTGGCGGTCGCGGGCGTGCTGACCGTCCCGTCGCTCGCCGGGGTGGCAGGCGCCTCGGACGCCGGTGGCGAGGCGGGGGCGGACCCACCGGCGGTCCCGCGGGTCGCCGGCACGGATGGTGTCGGCGAGGCGGATCCCGCGCCGCGCGCGGGCGGAGCCCGCGGGCGGGACGCCGCGCGGGGTGCGCATCCGGGGCGGCTGCTCGATGCGCTGCGGGTCGCCGTTGGGGCGGGACTCGTCCTGGCCGCCCTGGACTCGCACCAGGCCCTCCCGCTCATCGGCCTCGGCGCCGCGGGACTCGTGGTCGGCATGCCGGCGCT
>JAJYKX010000283.1 GCA_021788175.1 Chloroflexota bacterium | reverse complement strand
CGCGACCCCGCGGTTCCGTCCGCCACTCCACCCACGTTCGAGCGCCGGGCGAGGAAGCCGGCGCTCACGGCCAGGACTCCAGACGAAGGGATACTCGATGAGACTCAAAGTCATTGCTGCGGTTGCGATGATCGTGATCGGGGTGGGCGCGATCGGGTTCGCCGTCTTCGGGCCGTCGCTCGGCTCGTCGGCGGCGCCGCAGTACCTGACCGCCACGGCAGCGCGGGGCACGGTGGCGGTGCAGGCGGTGGCCACGGGCACGGTCGCATCGACGGCGTCCTACGGCCTGAGCTTCGGCGCCGATCCGGAGGTCATCTCCAGCGCCTCCACCACCAGCACCTCCTCGGCGACCACTGCCACGACATGGGTGGTTCAGAAGGTGCCCGTGACGATCGGCCAAGCAGTCAAGAAGGGTGAGGTGCTCGCGACGGCGGACCCCACCGACGCCAAGGTCGCAGTCGCCATCGCGAAAGCGAACCTCGCCGCGGCGCAGGCTCGGCTCACGATCGATGAGGGCCACCCCGCCGCCACCGTGATCGCGTCCGCCCAGAACGCGATCAACTCGGCGAACCTCTCGATGGCCGCCGCGCAGCACAACGCGCAGATCACCGTCCAGCAGGACGAGCTCGCCGTCAGCCAGGCACAGACGGCGCTCGCAAACGCGCAGACCGGTCTCGAGCAGGCGCAGGCTGGGCCCAGTGCCGACACGATCGCCGCTCAACAGGCATCCCTCAGCAACGCGCAACTGTCCCTCCAGCAGGCCCAGCAGGCTCAGCAGGCCCAGCAGGCCAAGGATCAGCTCGCATTGCAGCAGGCCCAGCAGGCGATCCAGACGGCGCAGACCCAGTATCTCAACGCGGTCGGCATCACGCAGATCCAGTCCGCCCAGAACGCCGTCAACTCGGCTGAGCTTGCACTCCAGCAGGCGCAGCTTTCGGCGCAGACCGCCGAGCAGCAGGCCGCCGCCGCCGTTACCCAGGCACAGAACAACCTCGCCAGCGCCCAGGCGAACTACAACTCCAACACGGGACCCTCGAGCACGGCCATCCAGAACGCCCAGCAGGCAGTCGTGTCCGCACAGCAGAACCTGACGTCGGCCCAGGACCGGCTTGCCGCGGCAAAGACCCAGCAGAACGACAGCCTCGCCCAGGCGCGACAGTCGCTGGCGAGCGCGGAGACCAACGCCGCATCGCAGACCGGGCCGCAGTCGGCGGCGACGATTGCCAGTGACAAGGCCGCGGTCGCGTCGGCCCAGTCGAACCTGACGAACGCGGAGAGCACCGCGGCGCACACCACGCTGACTGCCCCCGCCGATGGCCAGATCGTGGCCGTGAACGTGGAGCCCAACACGATCGCGCCGGTCGGATGGGCGATCACGATGCAGACCACGACGCTCCAGGCGACCGCGAGCTTCGCCGAGACGGCCGTGGTCGGGCTCAAGGTCGGCCAGCCGGCCACCGTCACCGTCACCGCCCCGAACGTGGCGGTCCCGGGCACCGTGAGCGCCATCACGCCGGTCGGGACCAGCTCCGGCTCGAACAGCGTGGTGACCTTCAACGTCACGGTCACCATGGGCGACCCGCCCGCCACGGTCCTCTCCGGCATGTCGGCCAGCGTGGCGGTGACCACCGCGCAGGCGCAGAACGTGATCACCGTGCCCGCGATCGCGGTTGTCGGTTCGTCCGGCAACTACGAGGTCCGCGTGCTCGACAGCGCCGGCCAGGAGCAGGCGGTGCCGGTGCAGGTCGGCCTGATGAGCAGTTCGCTGGCCGAGATCCAGAGCGGCATCAACGCGGGCGAGACCGTCGTGATCGGGTCGGTCAGCGCGCTCAACTCCACCACCACGAGTGGCGGGTTCGGCGGCATCGGCGGCGGCGTCGGTGTCGGCGGCGCGTTCCGTCCCGCGGACCGGGGCACCACCACCGGCGGCGGCACCCGGACCACGACGGGTGGCGGGGCGGCCCAGCCGTGAGCGACCCCATCATCCACCTGGAGAACGTCTCCCGGGTCTACGACACGGGCAAGGTCCTGGTTCCCGCCCTGGTCGATGTCGACCTCAGCATCGGGCCGGGTGAGTTCGTCGCGATCATCGGGCCGTCCGGTTCGGGCAAGTCCACGATGATGAACATCCTGGGCTGTCTCGACCGGCCCACCGCCGGGCGCTACGTCCTGGATGGCACGCCGGTCTCGGAACTCGACGACAACGGGCTGGCGGCGCTGCGGAGCCGCTCGATCGGCTTCGTGTTCCAGTCGTACAACCTGCTGCCACGCACCAGCGCGCTCGAGAACGTGGCGACCCCCCTGGCGTACCAGGGCGTCGGCCGGCGCGAGCGCATGGAGCGTGCCCGGGCGGCGCTCGAACGGCTGGGGCTCGGCGACCGGCTGCATCACCAGCCGACGGAACTGTCGGGCGGCCAGCAGCAGCGCGTGGGCATCGCCCGGGCCCTCGTCACCGAGCCCGCGCTCCTCCTGGCGGACGAGCCCACCGGCAACCTCGACAGCCACGCCGGCGCCGAGGTCATCGAGCTCTTCCACGAGCTCCACGCGTCCGGCCGCACGATCGTGCTGATCACCCACGACGCGGACGTGGCCGCCGCGGCGGACCGCCAGATCCAT
>JAJYKX010000282.1 GCA_021788175.1 Chloroflexota bacterium | reverse complement strand
CGCTTCGTGGACCACGGGTCGGTGGCCGACCTGCGCCGCTTCCTCCGGCTCGACGTCCCCGGGCTGGAGGCACAGGTCCGCGAGACCGTCGCCGGGCTCGGGCTCACCCCGTCGCGTCCCGTGGTGGAGGCTCGCACCGCCTGAGCCGCGTCCGACTCGACCAGCTGGTGGTCGCCCGGGGCCTGGCCGACACGCGCTCGCGGGCCCAGGCCCTGCTGCTGGCCGGCCGGATCCGGGTGGGGGCAGGCGATGGTGCCCGGACGGACCGCAAGCCGGGCGACCTGCTGGACCCCGCGACCCCGCTCGAGCTGGTGGAGCGCGCGCCCTTCGTCTCCCGCGGTGGCGAGAAGCTGGCCGGGGCGCTGGACGCCTTCGGCGTCGATCCCGCGGGGCGCGTCTGCCTGGATGTCGGGGCGTCCACCGGGGGTTTCACGGACTGTCTGTTGCGGCGCGGCGCGGCGCGTGTCTATGCTCTGGACGTGGGTCGTGGCCAGCTCGCGCCGTCATTGCGTGCGGATCCCCGCGTCGTCTCGATGGAGCGGACGCACGCACGTCGCCTCGACCCGGCCGATCCCCAGCACGTGGCGCTGCCCGAGGCGCCGTCGCTGGCGGTGGTGGACGTCTCGTTCATCTCCCTGGCGCGCGTCCTGGAGGCGATCGCCGCCCAGCTGGCGCCCGGCAGCGAGATCGTGGCGCTGGTCAAGCCGCAGTTCGAGGCCGGCCCGCGGCGCGCGGCCGGCGGCGTCGTGCGAGATCCCGCCGTCCACCGGGCGGTCCTGGACGACGTCCGCGCGTTCGCCACGTCCATCGGCCTGGAGGTGCGCGGCGAGACACCGTCGCCGCTGCTCGGGCCGGCGGGCAACCGGGAGTTCTTCCTCCACCTCGCGGTCCCCGTCTGATGCGGCTCGGCTTCGCGTTCAACCCGACCATCCCCGCCACCCTGGATCTGCGCGAGCGCGCCCGGGCGTGGTGCGACGAGACGGGGGTGGAGCACTGGGACGCGGCGGCGGGCGACACCGGGGCGGTGATCGGCGGGCTGCCCGGGACGGACGTCCTGGTGGTGCTGGGCGGTGATGGCACCCTGCTGCGGGCGGCACACGCGGTCGCCGTGGCGGAGGCGGACGTGCCGATCCTGGGGATCAACCTGGGGAAGGTGGGCTTCCTCTCCAAGGCCGCGGCGCGGGACCTGGAGCGGGTGCTGGGCCGCGTGCGCGACGGCGACTTCACGCTGGAGGACCGGATGGTCCTGGAGGCGCGCGTCCTCCCGGGCGGCCGGGAGGACGGCGCGCGCGCCTTCGTGGCGCTCAACGACGCCGCCATCGTGCGGGCGCGCGAGGCGCGCGTGGTGCGCCTCGAGGTGACCATCGATGGCTCCCACCTGGCCACCTACATCGCCGACGGGGTGATCGTGGCCACGCCGACGGGCTCCACGGGCTACTCGTTCAGCGCCGGGGGCCCGATCCTGGATCCGACCAGCCGCAACCTGGTGGTCACCGGCGTGGCGGCCTACCTGAGTGCCATCCGCTCGGTGGTGGTGAGCCCGCGCCACACGGTCCGCGTGCAGGTCCTGGCGGCGTACGACGTGCTGGTCAGCATCGACGGGCACGAGGACGTCCTGCTGAACGTGGGGGACGTGGTCGAGGTGCGCGCGCGCCAGCGGCCGGTGCGGTTCGTGGAGCCGCGCGGCGCGACCGCGTTCTGGGACCTGCTCCGCGAGAAGGCGCAGCTCCTCCCGTCGTGACGCTCCTCGAGCTGGAGGTCCGGGATCTCGCCCTGATCGAGCGGGTGCGGCTCGAGCTGGATCCCGGCTTCACGGTGATCACCGGCGAGACCGGCGCCGGCAAGTCGCTCCTGATCGACGCGCTGGCGCTGGTGCTCGGGGCCCGCGCGGACGCGACGCTCGTGCGGGCGGGGGCGCTGGTGGCGCGGGTGCAGGCGCTTTTCGACCGTAACCCGGAGCCGCTCATCTGCACGCGTGAGGTGACCGCCGGAGGCCGCAGCACGGCGCGCCTGGACGACGCGGCGGTGCCGGCCGGCCGGCTTGCCGAGGCGGCCGGGCCCCTGGTGGAGATCCACGGCCAGCACGACCAGCAGCGCCTGCTCGATCCTGCGCACCAGCGGGACCTGCTGGACGCCTACGGCGGCCACGCCGGGATGCGGGTGGCCGTGGCGTCCGAGGTGGCGGCATGGCGGGCGAACCGCACCGCGCTGGAGGCCCTGGAGCAGGACCCCCGGGCGATCGCCCGGACGCTGGAGCTGCACGAGCACGAGGCCGACGAGATCGAGGCCGCCGGGCTTCGCCCCGGGGAGGCGGACGAGATCCGCGCGCGCCTGGCCACGGCGGCCAGCGCCGGCCAGGTGGCGCGCCTGGCGGGCGCGGTGCGCGAGCGGCTCACCGGCGAGAGGGATGGAGCACACGACATCCTCGCCCGCGCGGCCCGCGACGCCGGCGAGCTCGCACGGCTCGAGCCCCGGGCCGCCGGCCTGGCGGCGCGGGTGGACGGGCTCCTCGCCGAGGTGGACGATGTCGCCGCCGAGCTGCGCCGGATCGCCGGTTCCGTGGACCACGACCCGGCGACGGTTGCCGAGCTGGAGGCACGGCTCGGGGTCATCTATGCGCTGGAGCGCAAGTACGG
>JAJYKX010000070.1 GCA_021788175.1 Chloroflexota bacterium | reverse complement strand
GGTCCCGGGTCCGATCCTGGTCCGGGATGCCGTCGCAGTCCTCGCACGAGCCGTCCTCGAGCCGGTCCCGGTCCCGGGTCTGGTCGCCACTGGTCGCCACCGCGGTGCTCGTCAGCGTGCTGGTTGCGGCAGCATCGGTGAGGTGAATCCGGTCCTGGTCCTGGGTCCGATCCTGGTCCGGGATGCCGTCGCAGTCCGGTACGCAGGTCTCGCCGCGGTCCCGGGTCTGGTCGCCACTGGTCGCCACCGCCAGGGTGACCGACGAGGTGGCGTCGTGGAGCCGGATCTGGTCCGGGTCACGGAGCTGGATCTGGTCCTGGTCCTTGAGCTGGTCGCGGTCTCCCGACAGCGAGACCGGCAGCGAGCCGGCCGCCACCGATCCGGCAAGACCGGCGAGCGCCAGGACCGGCAGGATCCCGATGAGCCATCGCTTCGCCATGTCACACCCCCGTCTGGCGGTCCGTCCGTGTGACGGTGAGGCTCCGGGCCCGACCGGTTTCCATCCGCATGGCTTCCGGGCCGTTCCGCCGTGTATGCCCGAATGCTGGCTCCCGTTCGAGGAAGGATCATGGAGGCCGTGTGGAGGAACGGTGGACGCGGGGATCGATTGCCGCGCGGCGGTCCGGCGGGGCTGCCGGGGCAGGGCTCCTCGTAACCGGAGCCCCGTCGGGCGCCGGGATGGGTCCCCGTCGCGTGCGGCCGGTCAGCGGCGCCGCAGGTCCGCGATCGAGATCACCGCGGTCGCGTTCGCCCACGCGTCCGCCACCGGCAGCCGTGCAGCGGCGATCACCCGCAGGCCACCGGCCGCGACGAAGAGCGCGGCGAAGACTGGGTAGCCCACCGGCGCGAGCCCGAGTGCCAGGGCGCTGGCGAGCTGACCAGCAGCCGTGGCGGCCGCCGTGACCCCGACGAAGCGCCCCTGCTGGGCCATGATGGCCGGGCCCGAGGCCAACCTGAAGAGTCGCTCGTTGGCGGCGAGCTGCACGATCGAGCCACCTGCGCTGATGAAGAGCGCGACGGCAACGAACCAGGGCAGCGCGAACGGGTTCAGCGGTGCGCTCGCGAGCGCGGCGACCCAGCCTGCGCCCAGGCTCGCGTAGCCGACGCGGAGCAGCCGGGAGGACGAGTGGTGGGCGAGCAGTGCGGCGCCCACCGTGGAGGCGACCACCGACGCGGCCGAGGTCAGCGCCGAGAGGGCAACCGCGAACGACGCGGAGGCCCGCAGGACGCTGATCACGAAGACCGAGTAGTAGGGGGCGAGACCCGACCCGAGGCTGGCCAGCGTCGCGATCCCGACGAAGCGTCGCCATCCGGGCGGGGGCTCGGTCGCGGGCCCCAGGCGCGGGACGCGCACGCGGCCCGGGCGCGGAAGCCGGCCGAGCACCAGCACCTCCACCACCCCGGCGACGCCTCCGAGGACGAAGCAGGCCCCGTAGGCGCCGATGCCGTAGCGGCGGGAGGCGGCGTCGAGCGCGACCGCGACGACCACCAGCAGGACCGCGCTCACGGCGAGGCCCAGTCCGACGATGCGCGGGGCGACGAAACGGCGCTCCTGTTCCGGCAGCACCACGGACAGCCATGCCTGGATGTTGGCCGCGGACACGCCCGAGAAGACGCCCAGGGCGGCCGTGCCGAGGACCAGGGCCCCGACCAGCCACGCGCGGTCGATACTGCCGGTCGCCGCCAGCACGGCCACGGCCCCGAGCCAGAGGCCGCGCGTCTCGCCCAGCGCCGCGAGCGCCAGGGTGAGGACGCGCAGGTTCCCGTCGATGCGCCGCAGGAGCGACGGGACGGCGAGCTGGGCGGCCGGCCCGATCAGGGCGAGCGACGCCACCAGGGTCGAGGCCCCGGGCCCCAGCCCGAGCGTGAGCAGCAGCGGGATGATCAGGGCCGTCCCCGACAGCGCCAGGACGAGCCCCTGGCAGAGTGCGAGCACCAGGTAGTGGCGATACGCCGGCCGACCGAATGCCTGCCAGTCGGAGAGCATCGTGCCGAGCCCCGATCCCAGCGGCTGGAGCGCCGGGCGGGTCCGGTGGCGAACCGTCGGGAGGGAGGGCATCCGCGCCAGCCTAGCAGAGGCGTCGCGGCCTGCGGGTCGCGCGACCGGACGGGACGGTGCGCCTGTCCGGGCTGAACGGCTCCCGCCTTCGGGCCGCGCAACTCTGGCGCCCGGACCCGGAAACGTCGACGGTACAGGCGCGGGTGCCCGACCGTGCACTCGCGGACGAGATGGACCCGTGGACACGCCGTTCCTCGAGTTGCTCGAGCGTGCCGAGCTCGCGGCCGCGGATGCTCGCCGGGCCGCGCGGGCGCAGGCTGACCGTCGTCTGCGCGAGGCGCAGGCCGAGGCACGGGCCATCGAGGCGGCGGGGCCCGGGATGACGGCCGCGGCGGTGGCCGCGCACCGGGAGCAGGTCCTGGCTGCCGCGCGCCGCGAGATGGCGGCGCTCGAGCGCGAGCTCGGCGAGCTGGACGAGACGTCCGTCGGCGCCGGTGCATCCTCCGCGGCGCGGTTCGAGCGCGCCGTCGAGCTGGTGGTCGGCGCCGTCCTCGGCGAGACGTCGGGGGGCTGAGACGTGCTCGTGCCCATGCTGCTGGTGGACGTGGTGGTGCCTCGGGCACGATCCGACGAGGCGGTACGGCGCCTGCACGCGGCGGGGGTGGTCCACCTGGTGCCGTTCCGCCTCCCTGCAGGGGACCGGAGCGGCGTCTTCGCACCCGGCGCAGCCTCGGTCACGGCGGAGGGCGAGGGGTGGCGCGGGCCATGCGAGTGGCTGGAGGCGCTCGCGGCGACACTCGGCCCGTCGGGCTCCGGGCGAGGGCCGGCGGCGGCCGGATCCCCGCGGTCGGCGGCCGGTGGAGCCCGCGGGCCGGCGTTTCCGGTCGGGCGGATCGACGACGAGGGACTTCGACGTCGGGTGGGTCGACTCGCGGCGGTCCGGGACCGGGCCGAGGCGCTGGTCCGGCAGCGTGACGAGACGGCCGCCGAACTCGAGCGCGTGGGACGCGTCACCGACCTGCTGGAGCGCGTCCTCGCCGCTCACGGCCGGCTCCCGATCCCGCCCGGCTACGCGGCCGTCGGCGTGGTGGTGCCGCGGCGGGTGACGGAGGCCTTCGGACGAGCCGACGTCGAGCTGCGTGGCCTGACGCTGGGGCGCTGCGCGGTGATCGAGGTGCCGGACGGGGCCCACCAGCACACCGTGGTGCTCGTCTTCCCCGGTCGCTTCAGCGGCGAGGTCCAGGCGATGCTGGCCGCCCACGGCCTCCGCGGCGACGCGCTGCCGTCCGGGCCGGGTGGTTCCGGGCTGGCGGCGGACGTGCGCCGCCTGCGAGGTGAGCGGGCGCGGCTCGGCGCCCGGATCGCCTGGATCGACGCGCGCCTGGCGGCGCTCTGCGAGCGGTACGGCCAGTCGGCGGCCCTCGTCGGGCTCGCCGTCCGCGACCGCCTCGACGAGGCGTCGGCGCTGCCGGCCGCCGGGACGAGCGAGCATCTCGTGGTCCTGTCCGGGTGGATCCCGGCCGCGCAACTCGGGAGCCTGCGCACGGCGCTCGGTCCGGGGACGGCCGTGATCGAGCGGCACCCCTCACCGGAGGAACTCGAGCGTGCCCCGGTCGCGTTCGAGAACCCGCCACCCGTGCGGCCCTTCGAGCCGCTGGCCTCGTTCGTGGGGCTGCCGCGGTACGGGACCCTCGACCCGTCGCCCATCCTGGCGGTCACCTTCCCGCTGTTCGTGGGCCTGATGGTGGGCGACGCAGGCTACGGATTCGTCCTGCTTGTCCTGCTGCTGGCGCTGCGTGGCCGGGCCCGGAGCATCCCCCTGCTCGCCGCTGCCTGGCCGGTGGCCGCGGTCGCCGCCGTCTCCACGATCGTGTTCGGGGTGCTCTACGGCGAGTGGTTCGGCGACGCCGGCCGGTGGCTGGGCGTGGCGCCCCTGTGGCTGGACCGCGTGGAGGCCGTGGAGTCGCTCCTCCTGCTGGCCGTGGCGATCGGGGTCGCGCAGGTCTCGCTCGGGCTCGCCCTGGGTGCCGTGAACGGGGCGCGGATCGGCGATCGCCGGGAGGTCGGCGCCCGCCTCTCCGAGCTGGTCTGCCTGGTTGCGGTCGTGGTGCTGACGCTCGCCGGGGCGGACCTCCTTCCCGCGCCGGTCCTGCTGCCGGGAGGCGCGGTGCTCGCGGTCGCCTTCGTCGCCCTCCTCCGCGCCCGCCGGGTCATCGCACCCATCGAGCTGCTGGGGATCGTCGGCAACGTGCTCAGCTACGCCCGGCTGATGGCGATCTCGCTCGCGGCCGCGATGCTGGGGATCGTCGCCAACACGCTGGGCGGGCTGGCCGGGAACCTCGTGGTCGGTCTGCTGATCGCCGTGCCACTGCACGCGCTCAACGTCGCGCTCGGGTTCTTCGACGCGACGGTGCAGGGCCTCCGGCTTCACTACGTCGAGTTCTTCACCAAGTTCGTGGAGCCAGGCCACGTGCGGTACGCGCCGTTCAGGTCCGCCCTGGGCGCGGACCGGGGCCTGGGCCGGAACGTTGGCCTGGAGGGAGGGCCGTGAGTTGGAGGACGGTCTGCGGTTCCTTGCCGCGAGCATCGCGATCGGGGTCTCGGCGCTGGCCACGGGGCTCGCGCAGTCCCGGATCGGAGCGGCCGGCGCGGGCACCATCGCGGAGAAGCCCGAGTCGATCGGCAGCGTCTTCATCCTGATCGCGATCCCGGAGACGATGGTGATCCTCGGGTTCGTCATCGCCGCCCTGATCCTGCTGGCCCACTGACCCGCGAGATGGGCGTGCAGCGACCGCATCCGCCGGCACCGGCGTCGGTCCCGGGCGCCGACGAGGTGCTGCGATCCGTGGAGGACGAGGCGCGTCGCGAGGTCCAGGCGACCCTCGCCGACGCGGACACGGCGGCAGCGGTGATCGTGGCGGAGGCTCGTCGCTCGGTCGAGCGGCGGGTGGCGGCGGCACGGGACGCGGCCGACGCCGCGGCGCGCACGGAGGCCGCCCGCATGGTCAACGAGGTGCGCCTGCGCCTCGTCCACCGGCGCGCGGAGATCGCCGCACGCCGCGTGGACGAGGTGTTCGCCGCGGCGGAGCGTCGCCTCGGAGAGATCGCCTCGGGTCCCGACCGGGCGCGATGGACGCGCGCACTGCACGCGCTGGCGCGTGAGGCGGGCGACCACGCCGGGCCCGGCGCGCTGATCGAGGTGCGCGCGTCGGACGCCGAGCTGCTGCGCGGCCCCGCCCAGGGGCGTGGGACGGCAGGGGGCGGGACCGAGGCCGCGATCAGGGGCGACCTTGCCGAGGCAGGGCTCCGCCTCATCGCGGCCGACGGCCACGCGGTCGTGGACGCCACCCTCGCCGCGCGACTCGCGCGGGCGCGCACGGCCCTGGCCGCGGAGGTGGCCGCGACGCTGGGGCTGGAGCCGAGGGACTGAGCCGTGTTCGAGTACGGGAACGCGCGGATCGCGGCCCGCCGCCCCGGTCTCCTGGGGCCGGCTGCTCTGCGCGAGCTGACGAGCGCCGGGTCCCCGGAGGAGCTCACGGAACGGCTGGCCCGCGTGGGCGGCTGGGAGACGTGCGCGGCAGCCTCGACCGAGACCTGGCCGGGTGACGGACCTCGGGATGCAGCCGCCGTGGCGCTGAGCACGATCGAGCTCCACCGCGCCACGTGCCTGTCGGCGCTCCCGCACTGGTACGAACCGCCGGCGCGCGGGCTGGTCGAGGCCCTGGTCCTGCCGCTCGATCTCGAGCGCGTGGTGGCGCTGCTCAGGCTGCGGCTCGCAGGCGTGGACGCGGAGACCGCGTCGGCCCGCATCGCGCCGGGGGCGATGCTGGACCGTCGCCGGCTCGGCGAGCTGGCGCGAGCCGGCATGCCGGTGGGGGCGCTGAGGCTGCTGGGTCGAGACGGACTGCTGCCGCGCGCCGCGGTGACGCGGCTCGCCGCTCGCGCCGACGCGCGCGAGCCCTGGAGCGTGCTGGAAGGGGCGCTGGTCGCCGCCTGGAGCGTCGCCCGCCAGGCGCGCGCCGCCGGCCGTGGTCCCGACGCGGCATGGGTGCGCGACCTGCTGGCCGAGGAGCGTGCCGCAACGCGCGCGGTGGCGATCGAGCTGGCCGAGCACGGCGTGGATGGCGCGGCCGTGCTGGAGCGCCGGCTCACCCTCGATCGGCTCGACCGCCTCGCCGCGCGTGCCCGGCACGACCCGCTCGGCATCGGTGTGGTCGCCGGCTACGTGGCCGGCGTGGAAGCCCAGGCGATCCGGCTCCGCGCGATCCTGGGCCACGTCTCGGGGCGCTGGAGCCGGTCCCGCGCCGCCGCCTACCTGCCGGCCGGAGGGTGAGAGGCGGATGCGGTTCGTCGTCGTCACCTCGGCGCCACTCGCGGCGGGCTTCCGGCTCGCCGGCGTCGAGACCGTGGTCGTGGAGCGCGACCGCGACCCGGTGCCCGTGGTCCAGGCGCTGGCGGCACTGCCGGACGTGGGTCTGCTGGTCGTGACCGACGACATCTGGTCGGCCGTGCCGCAGCGAACGCGTGCGACGCTGGAGAGCCTCCCGAGCCCGATCGTGCTCGGGGTTCCGGCGGGAGCCGGGGCTCCCCTCGAGGCGGCGGGAGGGGAGCCGATGCTGGAGGAAGCGCTGGAGCGTGCGATCGGGCACCGCGTCGAGCTGAACGGCCCGGGTGTCGCCGGCGGGGGCGCATCGTGAGCGCGCGGCCTGCGGGACCGGGGGCGGGCCCCGGCTCCGACACGAGTCCCGGCACGGGCTTGGGCGGGGAGGGCGAGGCGCGCGCGCCCGGCACCGTGGTCCAGGCGGGCGGCCCGGTCGTGCGCGCCGGCGGCCTGACCGCGCCGTCGATGGGCGAGGTCGTCCGCATCGGCACGCAGCGCCTCCTGGGGGAGGTGATCCGCCTGGACGGCGAGGTGGCCACGATCCAGGTCTACGAGGAGACGTCCGGGCTCCGCGTCGGAGATCCGGTGGTGCAGACCGGCGCGCCGCTCCGGGCCTGGCTCGGCCCGGGGCTCCTCGGAGCCACGCTCGACGGGCTCCAGCGGCCCCTGGACGCGCTGGCCGATGCCGGCACCTGGGCCCTCGGGCCGGGGCTCGAGGCGCCGCCGCTCGACCCGACCCGGCGCTGGCACTTCGTGCCCGTGCGCGGACCCGGCGAGACCGTCGGCCCGGGCGATCAGCTGGGGACGGTGGCCGAGCATGGCCTGGAGCACCGCATCCTGGTCCCGCCGGGGGTCGGTCCGGGACGGCTGGGGCCCATCGACGAGCGGGACGCCACGCTGGCCGAGCCGGTCGCGGCGCTGGAGACCGCGACCGGGACCGAGCTCCTGCACCTGGCCCACGCGTGGCCGGTCCGCGTGCCGCGACCGGCCCGTCGCCTGCCCGCGGAGGCCCCCCTGGTCACCGGGATCCGGGTGATCGACATGCTCTTCCCGGTGGCACGCGGCGGGGTGGCGGTCATCCCGGGCGGCTTCGGGACCGGGAAGACGGTGGTGGAGCAGTCGCTGGCTCGGGCGTCCGATGCCGACGTGGTCGTCTATGTCGGCTGCGGCGAGCGGGGCAACGAGATGGCGGATCTCCTGGCCAGCTTCCGCGAGCTCGTCGACCCTCGCACAGGCGCCCCGCTGCTCCACCGCACGGTGCTGATCGCGAACACCTCGAACATGCCCGTCGCGGCTCGCGAGGCATCGATCGAGCTCGGGATCACGGTCGCCGAGTACTTCCGAGACCAGGGCTACGACGTGGCGCTCCTGGCCGACTCCACCTCCCGGTGGGCCGAGGCCCTGCGCGAGATCGGCGGGCGGCTCGAGGAGCTCCCCGGCGAAGAGGGGTTCCCGGCCTACCTCGCCAGCCGTCTGGCCGCCTTCTACGAGCGTGCCGGACAGGTGACCACGGCCGCCGGCCCGGCCCGGCGCGGCTCCATCACCGTGGTGGGCGCCGTGTCGCCACCCGGGGGCGACTTCAGCGAGCCGGTGACGCAGGCGAGCCTGCGTCTGGCCGGCACCTTCTGGGCGCTCGACACGGAGCTCGCCCATGCCCGGCACTTCCCGGCGATCGGGTGGCTCCGGTCGTACTCGCTGTACGTGGAACGCCTGGGCGCCTGGTACCGCGAGGCGGTGGGCGAGGAGTGGGAGACACTGCGCACCCAGGCGCTGGAGCTGCTGGCGCGCGAGCGGCAGCTGCTCGACGTGGTCGAGCTGGTCGGCGTGGACGCGCTCCCGCCGGAGGACCGGGTGTCGCTGGAGGCCGCCCGGCTGGTGCGTGAGGCGTTCCTGCAGCAGCATGCCTACGACCCCGTCGACGCGGCCCGGCCGCTCGGCGTCCAGCTGGCCATGCTGCGGGCGGTCCTGGCGGGGCACCGGGCGATGCTCGCCGCGCTCCACCGGGGCGCCAGCGTCGACGAGGCGACGGCCGATCCGGCGGTGCGCGAGCTGGCCCGGATCCGGTCGTGGCCGGGGGAGGGGATCGTCGAGCGGCTGGAGGCCCTGGCAGGGCGGCTGGGAGGTGCGGCGTGACGCTCTCGGTCCACCGGGTCACCGGGGTGAACCGCCTGGCCGGGCCGCTGCTCGTCATGCATCACGTGCCGCGGGTGATGCTCGGCGAGGAGGTGTTCGTCACCGGCCAGGACGGTCGGGCCCGGCACGGCCGCGTCCTGGACGTGAGTGCCGACCTGGTGGTGGTCCAGGTCTACGAGGGGACGGGCGGACTCGACCTGCGCGCCACCGCGGTCGAGCTGACCGGGGGGCCGTTCCGCCTGGGCGTCTCGGAGGCGATGCTGGGGCGGGTCATGGATGGGCGGGGAACCCCGGTCGACGGCGGTCCGCCGGTCACGCCGCTGCGCACGATCGACGTGAACGGGCGCGCCATCAACCCGGCGGCGCGGGCCAACCCGGCCGACTTCATCGAGACGGGGATCAGTGCCATCGACCTGCTGGACAGCCTGGTGCGGGGCCAGAAGCTGCCCATCTTCACCGGCGCGGGGCTCCCGGCCGACGCGCTGGCCGCCCGCATCGCCACCGGAGCCCGGCTCCTGGGATCCGAGCGGTTCGCCACCGTCTTCGCCGCGATGGGGATCACCCGCCGCGAATCGGATGCCTTCCTCGACGCGTTCGCCTCGTCGGGCGCCCTCGATCGGCTGGCTCTCTTCCTGAACCTCGCCGACGACCCCGTGATCGAGCGGCTGCTGGCGCCGCGCTGCGCGCTCACCCTGGCGGAGCACCTGGCGCTGGACCGGGGGATGGACGTGCTGGTCGTGATGACCGACATCACGGCCTACGGGGAGGCGCTGCGCGAGCTTTCCACGGCACGCGAGGAGATCCCCGGTCGTCGGGGCTACCCGGGGTACCTGTACACGGACCTGGCGACGCTCTTCGAGCGGGCCGGCCGCGTGCTCGAGCGCCCCGGCTCGCTCACCGTGATGCCCATCGTGACCATGCCGGACGACGACATCACGCACCCCATCCCGGACCTGACCGGCTACATCACCGAGGGGCAGATCGTCCTGTCGCGGGAGCTGCACGCGCGCGGCATCTTCCCGCCCATCGACGCGCTGCCCTGCCTGTCGCGCCTCATGAACGCCGGGATCGGGGAGGGCAAGACGCGGGCGGAGCACCGGGTGGTGGCTGACCAGCTGTACGCGCTCTACGCCCGCGGCCGGGAGCTGCGCCGCCTCATCGCGGTCATCGGGGAGGCCGCGCTCTCGGCCGGGGAGCGGCGGCTCCTCGCGTTCGCCGACCGGTTCGAGACCGAGCTGATCGCCCAGGGCGCGCGCCGCCGCAGCATCGACGACACGTTCGCCGTGGCATGGCAGCTCCTCTCGCGCCTCCCCCGCGACGAGCTGACCCGGCTCCCGGAGGAGTTGCTCGACGCCCACTGGCGGCCGCCGGAGGCGGCGCCGTGACCGCCGCGGCCGGGCCGGGCGTCGAGGTCGGGTCCCGGATCGTCCGGCCCGCACGGACGGTGCCGGCGTGAACGGCAGCCGGAGCCGCATGGCGCTGCTCACCGGGCGGGCGCGGCTGGAGATGGCACGCCAGGGTCAGTCGCTCCTGGAGCAGAAGCGCGACGCCCTGCTGCGGGAGTTCTACCGGGAGGTGCCGGTGGTCTTCGCCTCACACGCCGAGCTCGAGGTGGCCATGTCGGGCGCGCGACTGGCGCTCGAGGAGGCCGGGGTCCGCCTGGGTCCCGACGTGCTGGCGGCTGCCGCGGCGGCACCGCCGGGTCGCGCCGTGCAGGTCGAGCTGCTGCCGGTGACTGTCCTGGGCCTGGCGGTCCCCGCGGTCGCCCCGCTCGACCTGGTGCGGACGCCCGATGCGCGCGGGCGGGCGGTGGCCGCCTCGGGCCCCGCCCTCGAGCTGGCGGCGCTGAGGTTCGAGGAGGCGATGACGACCGCGGTGCGGCTGGCCACCATGGAGGCGCGCGTGCGGAGGCTGGCACGCGAGATCCGGCGCACCAGGAGCCGCGTGAACGCGCTGCGAACGCGCATCATTCCCCGGCTGGAGGCGGACACGCGGGCCATCGAGCTGGTGCTGGAGCAGCGTGAGCGCGAGGACCGCTTCCGCCTCAAGCGGGTGAAGTCGCGACGGGAAGCGCGGACGGCGGCGCGTACCTGACCGGGGGGCGGGAGGCCGTTCCCGACGTGTGGCCGGAAGGGGTGCCGATGCACAGGACGAGTCGGCCGCGCGGGCGACCGGCGGAGTGCGGATGATCGGAGCGCGTCGCGCCCGCGGGGCGCGGCTCCGGTCCGAGCTGCGGTACGTGGCCACCCGTCTCTTCGTCGGCGCGGTCGTGCGCGGCTACGTGCGGCTTCGCGTGAGCGGGCTGGACCGGCTTCCGTCGGGCGCCTGCGTGCTCTGCTTCAACCACCAGAGCTGGACCGACCCGTTCGTGCTGCTGGCCGTGCTGCCCTGGTGGCCGCGTCTCTACATCTTCGGGCCGCGCGAGGCGGACATGACGCGCGGCTGGCGCAACCGGCTCATGGCCTGGACGGGGACGCCCGTCCCGTACCGGCCGGCCGGCGACGACCTGCGCGGCGCGGCGCGCCGTGCGCAGGCCGTCCTGGAGTCCGGCGGGATCCTGGCGATCGCAGGGGAGGGGCGGATCCACGCCGGCGAGGCCGAGCTGCTGCCGCTCAGCGAGGGCGCAGCGTTCTTCGCGCTGCGCGCGGGCGTGCCCCTGGTCCCCTGTGCGATCAACGGGACCAGCTGGCTCGCCTTCGGCCGACGCATCCGTGTCCGAGCGGGCCCGCCGATCGAGGTGAGCGGGCGACCGACGCAGGCCGCGGTCCGCGAGCTCACGGAGCGGCTGTGGACGGAGTTGCACGAACTGTGCCAGGGCTATCCGGATCCGGCGCCACCGGGCTGGTTCGGCCGATGGCTCACCGAGGCGTTCAACGACTGGCCCGAGGGCGCCCGGCCCGACGTGCGCCGCGTGACGACCGCGACCGACGCCGGCAGCCCCATACGGCGTGAATCCTGACGCGCGGCCCCGTGGACCCATACGGCGACTTCGCGCGTTATGTCGGGGGGCTCGACTGGCCCGGGGCCGCGCTCGCGGCTCTCGTGGCGATCGTGGTGGCCGGCCTGGCGATCGCGGGCGGGATGGCGATCACCGGCTGGGGCGGTCGCCGCCTCTGGGAGCTGCCTCCCTCCGTGGCGCGGAGCGTCGGACGACTCGCGAGGCTCGGCCGTGCGGCAACGGAGCCGCCGCCCACCCGCTGGTTATGCGGCACCTGCCTCTCGTGGAACCCGCCGGGCTCCGAGCAGTGCTCGAGCGGCTGCGGGCCGCGGGTGGAACACGAGCGTCCGGTGCCGGCACCCACCGACGAACTCGGGGCCCAGCGCGGCGGTCGCGGCTCCCGCCGCCGCTGAACGAAACGGTGGACGCGCGGCTCGCCGTTCAGGCGGCGGGGACCCCGAAGCGGCCCGGGTCCAGTTCGGCCGGGATGACGGGATCGCGCCCCAGGACCAGGTCGGCGACCAGGCGGGCCGAGGCCGGACCGGTCGAGATGCCCCACGGGCCGTGGCCGGCACAGACGAAGAGCCGCTCGCGGCCGGGGACGCGGCCGACCAGCGGACGACCGTCGACGCACTGCGGCCTGGCGCACGCGCGCACGCCGCGGATGGGCGCGTCCGCCACGCCCGGCACGAACCGCGCCGCCCGCAGCAGGATCGGCTCGATCCAGCGCCCGGCGTCGGGTTCGGCGTCGAGGAAGGTCGAACCCACGGAGCTCGCTCCCGGCTGCGGCACCAGGCTGAACTCGACGGCCTCCACGGCAGGCTCGCGGGCCGGGGTCGTGCCGTCGGTGCCCGCGGGGGACCACTCCATCACGGTGTCGATCCCGGCCTCCTCGAGCGCATGCCGCGGCGGCGCCGCGAGCTCGGCCTCGACCACGACGCCCCAGCGCGGCTGGATCGGCGCCCAACGGTCTGTCGGGTCCAGCACGCCCGGTGTCCAGGGGCCGGCGGCCACGAGCACCGCGCCGGCGGTCAGGAGGCGGCCGTCCACCCGCACCCCGACGACGGTGTCTCCGTCGAGCTCGAGGGACGCGCCCCGGCCCTGGCGGACCACCGTGCCCCGTGCCTCCGCCAGCGTGGCGTAGCCGTAGGTCGAAGCGGCCGGCACCACCGGGTAACCGATGTCGACCCGACATGCCCAGAGTCCCGGACCGACGGCCGGTTCGATCGCCTGGAGGGCCGCGCCCCCGACGACCTCGGTGCTCAGCTCCGGGAAGGCCGCCGTGATGGTCGCCGCCTCGGTGCGGGCGGCCGCCTCCCGTGGCGACACGAAGAGCATCCCGGCGGGCTCGTCCGGCAGCCGGAAGCCGACCCCGTTCGCCGACAGGTCGCGGTAGAGGGCGAGCGTCGTGCGATACAGGGCGGCCATCGCCGGGTCGAACGGGTGCTGCACCACCCCCGAGTTGGCGCCGGATGCGCCCGAGGCGAGCCCCTCCCGCTCCACGAGGAGGACGCGCGCACCCGCCTCGGCGAGGAACGCGGCCGCGGCCGTGCCGACGATCCCGCCTCCCACCACGATCACGTCCACGGCGCCGTCCCTCATGCGCTCTCCCCGGTCGGGCTGCCTGCTGCGCCGTGGGCTCCGCCGCGGCCATCACGGGGCGTGTCCCG
>JAJYKX010000281.1 GCA_021788175.1 Chloroflexota bacterium | reverse complement strand
CGGGGCGGCGTCCACCTGGAGCAGGGCTACGTCGCCGACGTCTGCCTGGCGGCGCGGTTCAACCAGTGCGTGTTCTACGAGGACGAGCTCACGCGGCAGGATTGAGCCGGTCCGTGAGAGGCGATCGCATCGGCCGCGTGACCCGCACGGGACGCCGCGTGACCCGCGTGACCCGCGCGGGACGCCGCGCGGAGGAGATCGTGGGTGCGCCCGATCCGGGCGATGTGGACTGGCCCGAACCGGCCGACCTGCCTGCCGCGGCGGAGAGGCCGACGCCCCAACCGGCCGAGCAACCTGCCGCGGCGGGCAGGGCGACGCCCGAACCGGCCGATGAGGACCGCCCGGATCGTCCCCCCGATCCGGCCGTGCCGCCCCTGACCTACCCGGAGGCGGTGGCCGCACTGACGGCCCGGGGGCGGTTCGGGATCCGTCTCGGCCTCGGCCGCACGCGCGCCCTGCTGCGTGCCCTCGATGACCCGCAGGCCGGCATCCGCGGAGCCCTGATCGCCGGCACGAACGGCAAGGGCAGCGTGCAGGCCCTGGTTTCGGCGATGCTCCGAGCGGCCGGGTATCGGGTCGGCCAGGCCCCGAAACCGCACCTGGTGGAGTACCGCGAGCGGATCGTGGTCGACGGCAGCCCGATCGAGCCGGCCGACATGGCGGCGCTCGTCGCCCGAACCCTCTCGATCGCCGACCGGCTGCCGCGCCGGCTCGGGCCGCCGACCGAGTTCGAGGTGGTCACGGCGGCCGCGTTCGCGTGGTTCGCCGAGCGGCACGTGGACGTGGCCGTGGTGGAGGTCGGCCTGGGCGGGCGGCTCGACGCCACGAACGCATGGGACGGGGGCGTGGCAGCCGTCACCAACGTGGCCATGGATCACGCCGAGTGGCTGGGGGGCACGATCCCCCTGATCGCACGCGAGAAGGCCGCGATCCTGAAACGCGGCGATCTCGCCGTCACGGGCGCGGCCGGGGAGGCGCTGGAAGTGGTGCGGCGCCGGGCACGCCGCATGGGTGTGCCGCTGGTTGAGACGGCGCCGCTGCCGGTCCTCGGGATGGACCGCCACGGGGTTCGCGTGGACGCTCCGGGCCTCGGTGACGTGCGGATCGGGTTGCTCGGGCGGCACCAGGCGGCGAATGCGGCCGTGGCCCTTGGCGTGGTCGACGCGCTCGAGGAGGCGGGAATCGCGGTGGTGCCCGCGCAGGCTCGCCGCGACGGCCTGGCGGCGGCGCGGTGGCCCGGCCGGCTCGAGCTGATCGAACTCCCGGGCACCCCGCAGCCGGGACGCGGCTCACCGGGCGAGACCTCGTGGACGGCCGACCTGGGTCGGCATGGCGGGCAACGGCGGTCGGTCGACCTCGTGCTGGACGGCGCCCACAACCCCGCCGGAGCCCGCGCGCTGGCGGAGGCGCTCGACGAGCTTCGGCCCTCGCTGGCTCCCGGACCCGCCACGCTGCTGCTGGCGATCATGCGCGACAAGGACGTGTCTGGCATGGTGGAACGCCTCGTGGCGGCAGTGGCGCTGCGGGAGGCCCGGCTCGTGGCGACCCGGGTCACCGCGCGCGGCATGGATCCCGCCGAGCTTGCCGCGGCGTGGAGGGCCGCGCTGGAGCGCGCAAGCGCGCCGGCGGGCGGACGGGGCGCACAGGCAGGACGGCGGGGCGCGCCAGCCGAACGGCGGGGCACGCAGGCCGGGTCGGGCGGGCCGGGCGGACGACGCGGCGCACAGACCGGGTCGGGCAACCCCGGCGGACTCGTGGACATCGTGCCATCGCCGGAGGAGGCGTTCGATCACGCCATCCGCCAGGCGCAGGCAGCGGGCGGTCCGCTCGTCGTCGCCGGGTCCCTCTACCTCGTGGGTGCCGTGCGCGGGATCCTGCAGTCACGGGGCCTCGTGCGATGAACCTCGCCGGGTTGCCACCGGGCGGGCTGCCACCGGGCGGGCTGCCACTTGGCGGGCTGCCACCGGGCGGGCTGTCACCGCGGAGACTGGGCACGACCCGGATCGGGCCCGTGACGTTCGTGTGGGGGGCGCGCACCTACGTGATGGGCATCGTCAACGTCACCCCGGATTCGTTCAGCGGCGACGGCCTGCTGCGCGATGCTTCCGGGCTGGTCCCGGCTGCGGTCGCCCGGGCTCGGCGAATGGTCGAGGACGGTGCGGATCTCCTCGACGTGGGCGGCGAATCCTCGAGGCCAGGCCACGAGCCGGTGGACGAGGCGCAGGAGCTCGCGCGCGTCGTGCCCGCCGTGCGCGGCATCCGGGATGCCCTGCCCGGCGTTCCGATCAGCGTCGACACGACCAAGCCCGCGGTCGCGGAGGCCGCGCTGGATGCCGGCGCCGACTGCATCAACGACATCTGGGGCGTGGGCCCCTCGGTCGCCCTCCCGCGGGTCGCCGCACGCAGGGGCATACCGTACGTGCTCATGCACAACCGGGCCGAGGCCCGCTACCAGGACGTCGTGGCGGAGGTCGTTGCCGACCTGGCGGAGGCCGTCGAGCGGGCGGTGGCGGCCGGCGTCCCGCGCGACGCGATCGTGGTCGACCCGGGCATCGGCTTCGGCAAGACCATGACGCACAACCTCACGTTGCTGCGCGATCTGGCCGCACTGCAGGTGCTGGGAAGGCCCATCCTGCTCGGTACGAGCCGCAAG
>JAJYKX010000069.1 GCA_021788175.1 Chloroflexota bacterium | reverse complement strand
CGTTCGGCGATCCTGGGAGCCGATCGCGCCATCTCGGCGGCGCGCACCGCGGCGCGTGCACGCTCCCGTCGCCGCCCGGCGACGCGCCTCACCGCTGCGAGCAGCAGGAGGCCACCCGCGAGGATCGCGAGCGTCGCGAGCGTCGCGGGGATCGCGGGGATCGCGGGGATCGGCAGGATCGCCGGGATTGCCGGGATCGCCGGAATCGCGCCCATCACTCCCCCCTGGACCGGATGCGCGCGTGGCGGCCCGGCACCAGCGGTACCCCGGGCCCGCGCACCCACCTGGGACGCCCCGGCGCGGTGCGCGCACGCACCGCGCGATCCTACGCGACCCTCGCGAAACCGTCAGGATTTCAGGTCGGGGAAGTCCTCGTCCCAGTACTCCCGGTCGCCACGGGTGAAGGGCTGGACCCGCTCCTGCTCCTGGCCCCGCAGCTCGACGCGCCTGATCTTGCCGGAGATGGTCTTGGGCAGGTCGGAGAACTCGATGCGGCGGACCCGCTTGTATGGCGCGAGGCGCTCGCGGCAGAACCGCAGGACGTCGCGCGCGAGCTCGGGTGACGCCGTGTACCCTGCCCGGAGCGTGATGAACGCCTTGGGCACCGCGAGGCGCAGGGGATCCGGGCTGGGGACCACCGCGGCCTCCGCCACCGCCGGGTGCTCGATCAGGACGCTCTCCAGCTCGAACGGGCTGATGCGGTAGTCGCTCGCCTTGAAGACGTCGTCGGCGCGCCCCACGTAGGTGAAGTAGCCATCGCCGTCGCGGCTGGCCACGTCGCCGGTGTGGTAGTAGCCCTGGCGCATCATGTCGGCGGTGCGCTCCGGGTCATCCCGGTAGCCGCGGGTCAGCCCGACGGGTCGGGCGGACAGGTCGATGGAGATCTCGCCCTCCGCTGCCGGACGCCCGTTGAGGTCGAGCAGCTCGATCCGGTATCCGGGGAGCGGCCGGCCCATGGACCCGGGCTTGACCGGCTGCCCGGGCGAGTTGCCGATCTGGGCCGTGGTCTCGGTCTGGCCGTAGCCGTCCCGGATGGTGATCCCCCACGCCTGGCGCACGCGCTCGATCACCTCGGGATTGAGCGGCTCCCCCGCGCCGACCAGTTCGCGCAGGCGCGTCGTCCAGGTCGCCAGGTCCTGCTGGATCAGCATGCGCCAGACCGTCGGCGGGGCGCAGAGCGTCTCGACGCCGTAGCGGACGAGCGCATCCAGCACACGACGGGCGTCGAACCGCGCGTACTCGAAGAGGAAGATGGTCGCCTCCGCGTTCCACGGCGCGAAGACGCTGCTCCAGGCGTGCTTGGCCCACCCGGGCGAGCTGATGTTCCAGTGGAGGTCGCCCGGCTGCAGCCCGATCCAGTACATGGTCGAGAGGTGCCCGACCGGGTAGCTGCGGTGGGTGTGCTCGACGAGCTTGGGACGGGCCGTGGTCCCGGAGGTGAAGTACAGGAGCAGCGTGTCGTCGGCGCGAGTGATGCCGTCCGGCCGGAAGTCGGCCGATTCGGAGCCCCATGCCCCGTAGTCGAGCCAGCCCTCCACCCTGCCGCCCACCGCGATGCGGGTCACGCGCTCCGGCACCGCGCTGAACTTGCCGGCCTCCGGGGCCCAGGCGACCACGTGGCGGACGTCGCCCCGCTCGACCCGGTCGCGGACGTCATCCGGGGTGAGGAGGGTGGCGGCGGGGATGATCACCGCGCCCAGCTTCATCGCAGCGAGCACCACCTCCCACAGCTCCGGCGTGTTGGGCAGCATCAGGAGGAGTCGGTCGCCGCGAGCCACCCCGAGGCGGCGCAGCCAGTTCGCGAGGCGGGAGGAGCGCTCCGCGAGCTCCGCGTAGGTGAGCTTCGTCTCGTGGCCGTCGTCGGCCACCACCCACAGCGCAGGGCGCGAGTTGCCGCGTGCGATCACGTCGAAGTAGTCGAGGGCCCAGTTGAAGGCATCGAGATCCGGCGGGCGGAACTCGCGGTACGCCGTCTCGTAATCGGTACGGTGGCGGAGGAGGAAGTCGCGGGCTGCCAGGAACGCGTCGGTGCCGGCCGTGGTCGCCATCGAGTGGACCCTCCTGCGTGTGGATCCCCCAGTGGGCGGCATCCTACTCCCCGGTCGGCCGCGGGGCCGATCACGCTCCTCGGTCCAGCCGGGGCCGAGCATGCTCCCCGGTCCGCCCCGGGGGCCGATCACGCGATCCGGCCGAGCACCTCGTTGGCGAGCAGCCGCCCGCGGAGCGACAGGCGCACCCGGCCCCCCTCCACGTCCTCGACCAGGCCGTATCCGCGTCCCCAGGCGAGCGCCTCCGACACCGCCGGCCGCGCGGCCACCTCCGGGCCGATCCCGTCGCGGAGCCGGAGAGCCAGGATGGCTTCCTCGACCGCGCGGGTCCGGTCGTCGAGCCGCTCCTCGCCGCCCGGGGGACGCGCGGGACCGCCCGGGGGACGCGCGGGGCCGCCCCCCGTCCCCGGCGCCGGCAACAGAGCCGCCAGGTACCCATCCAGGCGGGCGGCATTCCAGCGACGCCGCGTCCCGCCGTCGAAGGCGTGCGCGCCCGGGCCGAGCGCCTCGTAGGGCTCGTGACGCCAGTACGCCAGGTTGTGCCGGCTCTCGGCCCCCGGCACGGACCAGTTGGAGAGCTCGTACCAGCGCAGGCCCCGCGCCCCGAGCAGCTCGTCCGCGGCCAGGTACAGGTCCGCGGCACGGTCCGGGTCCTGCTCGCTGCGCGCCCGCTCGCGCCAGGCCCGGGCCCCCGGTCGTGTCGGCAGGTGGTCACCGAGAGGACCCGTGAGGCCCTCGGCGTCCGGATCGTCCAGCGTCAGGGCGTAGGCGGAGACGTGGTCGACGCCGGCGTCCAGCACGGCGTCGAGGGTCGAGCGCCAGGTGGCCTGGCGCTGGTCGGGGATGTCGTAGAGGAGGTCAACGCTGATGGACCGGATCCCGGCCCGCCGGGCCTCGCGAAGCGCGGCGAGCACGTCGCCCGGCGAGTGACGCCGGCCGATCCGCCGCAGCTCGCTCGCGTCGAGGCTCTGCGCGCCGAGGCTGAGCCGGGTGACGCCCGCGGCCGCGAACCCCGGCAGGTCGCCCCGCTCGTCCGGCCCCGGGTTGGCCTCCAGGGTCACCTCCGCGTCGCCGCTCAGCCCGAACCGCCGGCGCACCGCGTCGAGCAGCGTCGCGACGGAACGCGCGGAGAGGAGCGACGGGGTGCCGCCGCCCAGGTAGACGCTGCGGAGCGGGGGCCGCTCGCCGGGGACGCCGAATGCCGCGTCCAGGTCGTCGGCCCGCAGCTCCAGCTCCACGGCCAGGGCGGCCAGGAACGCATCGACGCGCGCCGCCGGGCCGCGCGCGGACCGTCCCGCGTAGACCACGAAGTCGCAGTACGGGCAGAGGGCGACGCAGAACGGCACGTGCACGTAGAGCGCCACGGGCGGACGCGCCGCCCGCTCGACGACCACGGGCATCTCCGGGCGTGCCGCCGCGCTCAGGCGAGCCGGCGGGGCAGGATGGGGGGCAGTGCCTCGGTCACGTCGAGCGCCGCGAAGCGGATCACGGCGTGGGCGACGAGTGGCGCCACCACGCCACCGGTCGCCAGCGCCAGGAGGCCCGTGAGCGCGCCGAGCGCCAGCGCCTCGGCCAGCAGCCCGAGCGTGGCCACGTACCGGCCGAGGCGCGTCTCGAGTCCGTACAGCGCGAGTTGCGCCAGGAACGCGATCGCGGCCGGGACGCCCGCCAGCAGCAGGAGCCCCAGCAGCACGCCGCGGAAGGTGAGCTCATCCACGATCGCCGTCGAGATCGCGTCGAAGGCCAGCCTCGGCGACCGATCCGCGGGGACCAGGCGCGGGGGCCAGGCCGGATCGCGCAGCCGCGCCACGGCGAGCACGGCGCCCAGTCCGACCAGGGACCCGACGACCGCCCAGAGGATCGTGGATCCCGAGAGGATCGTGCCGGGCGCCAGGCCGATCGCGGGTCGCCCGGCCGGGAGGAGCACCGCGATCCCCGCCGTCAGTGCGATCGCCATCAGCGGCCAGGCCGCGCGCGTGAGCAGCGCGCCGATCGAGCCCGATCCCTCCGAATCGTCGGCCGACTCCACGTCGTACTCGGCGGAGGAGAAGCGGGGCGCGTCCAGGCGCAGCAGGAGGAGCAGGCCGGCCAGCGCGATCGCCATCAGCGTCCGAAGCTCGTCGACCGGCACCGGCATGGTCCCCTCCCTCTGCCCCGACCCTCAGGACGACTCGTCGGTTCGCAGGATGGCCAGGAACGCCTCCTGCGGGATCTCCACCTGTCCGACCCGCTTCATGCGCTGCTTGCCCTCGCGCTGCTTCTCGAGGAGCTTGCGCTTGCGCGTGATGTCCCCACCGTAGCACTTGGCGAGCACGTTCTTGCGCATGGCCCCGATCGTCTCGCGGGCGACCACCGTGCTCCCGATGGCGGCCTGGATGGGCACCTCGAACATCTGGCGCGGGATCAGCTTCTTGAGGCGTTCCGCCAGCATGCGTCCCTGTGCCTGCGCGTCCTCCCGGTGGACGATCATCGAGAGCGCGTCCACCGGCTCGCCGTTCACCAGGATCTCCAGCTTCACGAGACGCTCCGGCCGGTACCCGATCTCCTCGTAGTCCATGCTGGCATAGCCCTGGGTCCGGCTCTTGAGCTGGTCGTAGAAGTCCACGATCACCTCGGCCAGGGGCAGCTCGAACTGCATCAGCACGCGCGCCTGGTCCAGGTACTCCATGGAGCGGAAGATCCCGCGGCGCAGCTTGGTCAGCTCCATCAGCGTGCCGATGGTGGTGTTGGGCGTCACGACCTTCACCAGGACCCAGGGCTCCGCGATCTCCTCGATGTCGGACGGCCCGGGCAGCTCGGCCGGGTTGTCCACGCGGACCTGGCCCCGGCCGTGCGTGAGCGTGACCAGGTACTCGACGGAGGGCGCCGAGGCGATCAGGTCGAGGCCGAACTCGCGCTCCAGGCGCTCCTGGATGATCTCCATGTGGAGCAGCCCGAGGAACCCGCAGCGGAAGCCGAACCCGAGGGCCACCGAGCTCTCCGGCTCGAACGTGATCGACGCGTCGTTGAGGTGCAGCTTCTCCAGCGCGTCCCGAAGGAGCGGGTAGTCGGGGCCGTTGATCGGGTAGATCCCGGCGAAGACGAGCGGCTTGGCCGACTTGTAGCCGGGGAGCGGGTCGGTGGCCGGCCGGACCGCCGACGTCAGCGTGTCCCCCACCTGGCAGTCGCGCACGCTCTTGAGGCCGGTCGCGACGTACCCCACCTCCCCGGCGGAGAGCGACTCCACCGGGACGAGCTGGGGCCGGAAGACGCCGAGTTCCAGCAGCTCGCTCTCGGCGCCGGAGGCCATCAGCCGCACCGACTCGTGAGCCCGCAGGGTGCCCTCGGCGAGCCGCACGTACGCGACCACGCCCTTGTAGGCGTCGTAGTGCGAGTCGAAGATCAGGCCCCGCGCAGGAGCGTCCGGATCGCCCGAGGGCGGCGGGATGCGCCGGACCACCGCCTCGAGGATCTCGGCCACGCCGGTCCCCTCCTTTGCCGACGCGAGCAGCACCTCCTCGCGGGGGATCGCCAGCACGTTCTCGAGCTCCTCCATCACGAGGTCCGGCTGCGCGGAGGGCAGGTCGATCTTGTTGATCACCGGGATGATCACCAGGTCGTGCTCGATCGCGAGATAGACGTTGGCCAGGGTTTGCGCCTCGATCCCCTGGGCGGCGTCGACCACCAGGATGGCGCCCTCACAGGCCTGCAGGGAGCGGCTCACCTCGTACGTGAAGTCGACGTGGCCGGGCGTGTCGATGAGGTTCAGGGCGTACGTCTGGCCGTCGGCGGCCGCGTGGTGCAGGCGTACGGCGCGAGCCTTGATGGTGATGCCGTGCTCGCGCTCGAGGTCCATCGAATCGAGGACCTGGCTGGTCATCTGGCGCGCGTCGATGGTGTGGGTCAGCTCCAGGAACCGGTCCGCCAGCGTGGACTTCCCGTGGTCGACGTGCGCGATGATGCAGAAGTTGCGAATCCGCTCCTGGGGGATCATGGGGCGCGGCGAGTGTAGCAGAGGGCACGGGCTCGCCCGCGCGGCGCCGACCTGATACCATGGGCGGTCGCGTGCGCCGGAATGCGGCGCCGGCCCGGCTCGCCCGCCGTCACATCACCAACGCATCGAGGATCGATCCGCCTTGGCACACTCGGCTCGAAACTGGAAGGGCGCTCGGACGCCCCAGGCCATCAAGCGTGACCGCCAGGCCGCACGCCGGCACGAGGTCAACCAGCCCCGCGAGTCGCGGGCCAAGACGCTCGTCACCAAGGCGCTGCGCGCGGCCATCGCGGGGGATGCCGAGCTCGCGACGGCCACGATTCCCGAGGCCGAGTCCGCGCTCGACAGGGCGGCCAAGACGGGCGCCATCCATCCCAACGCCGCGGCGCGCCGCAAGAGCCGACTGATGCGCAAGGTGAACGCCGCGCTGGCCGGCACCACCGTGGTGGGTTCCGCCCACGTCACGAAGACCACGGGCAAGGCAGCCGCCGCCAAGGCCGCCAAGGCACGCGTGGCTGCCTCGCGCGCCGCCAAGGCAAAGGGCGAGCAGACGGCCGCCGGCAAGGCCCGCGCCGCCGTGCACCGCGCCACCCGGGGCGAGGCCACCGAGACACCGGCCGCCGCCACGTCCACGGCCCCCGCCGCGGCGAAGCCCGCGGCACGGAAGACGGCGTCGACCGCCAGGGCCGCCACGGCCGCGCGCGGCGAGGCCGCCCCGAAGACCACCGCCAAGGCTCCTGCCGCGGCCAAGGCTCCGGCCGTCGCCAAGGCCCCGGCCGCGGCGAAGGCTCCGGCCGCGGCGAAGGCGCCGCGTGCATCGAGGACCGCCGCGCCCGCCGAGGATGCCGCGCCGACGAAGCCCGCGCGGGCTCCCCGGGCGAAGAAGCAGCCCGAGGCCTGATCGCCACCGGCGGCCATCCGCCGCCGGCCCGAGGCCTGCGGGAATCATCGGGAATCATCACGGGAGCGCGGCGGTGGGCCTCGCTCCCGTGATGTCTGTTCTCTGCACTCGCCGCCACCGGCGGCGGCTGGTTCAGCGCGTGTGTGCCAGCGCCAGCCGCCCGGGGAAGCGGGCGGCCATCCCCAGCTCCTCCTCGATCCGGAGGAGCCGGTTGTACTTGGCCACGCGCTCGGTCCGTGACGGCGCGCCGGACTTGATCTGCCCCACGCCGGTGGCGACCGCGAGGTCGGCCATGGTGGTGTCCTCGGTCTCGCCGCTCCGGTGGCTGACGACCGCGCCCCACGCGTGGTCCTGCGCCATCTCGATGGTCCGGAGCGTCTCGGACACCGTGCCGATCTGGTTGAGCTTGATCAGGATCGCGTTCGCGCTCCCCTCGGCGATGCCACGCGCGAGCCGCTCGGGATTGGTGACGAAGACATCGTCGCCGACCAGCTGGACCCGCGATCCGACGCGCGCGTTGAGCGCCTTCCAGCCGGCCCAGTCGTCCTCGGCCATCCCGTCCTCGAGCGAGACGATCGGGTATCGGGCGATCCAGTCGGCCCAGAAGTCGACCAGCTCGGAGGTGCGGAGCTTGCGCCCCTCCTTCGCCAGGTCGTAGGTCAGTTCGCCGTTGGCGTCCGGCTCGCCGGTCACCAGCTCGCTGATCGCCGGGTCGAGCGCGATGGCCACCTGGTCGCCCGGCACGTAGCCGGCACGCTCGATGGCCCGCACGATGAGCTCGATCGCCTCCTGGTTCGAGTGGAGTGATGGCGCAAAGCCGCCCTCGTCGCCCTGCCCGGTGGCAAAGCCGCGGTCGTGGATCTCGGCCTTGAGCGCCTGGAAGACCTCGGACCCGTAGCGGAGCGCCTCGGCGAAGGTCGGGGCCCCGACCGGCATCGCCATGAACTCCTGGAAATCCGTGGAGTCGATGGCGTGCTTGCCGCCGTTGAGGATGTTGAACATGGGGACCGGGAGGGTGCGAGCGCGGATCCCGCCCAGGTACTGGTAGAGCGGGACCTCGTTCTCCTGCGCCACGGCGTGGGCACAGGCCATCGACACGCCGAGGATCGCGTTCGCCCCCAGCCTGCCCTTGTTGGGCGTGCCGTCGAGGGCGATCAGCGTGTCGTCGATCAGTGCCTGGTTCGCCGCGTCCATCCCGAGGATCGCGGGGCCGATGGTCTCGTTGACGTTGGCGACGGCCCGCAGGACGCCCTTGCCGCCGAAGCGTGACTTGTCGCCGTCGCGCAGTTCGACCGCCTCGTGGACGCCCGTGGAGGCGCCGGAGGGGACGGCCGCCCGACCGGCCACGCCGCTCTCGAGGACGACGTCGACCTCGATGGTCGGGTTGCCGCGCGAATCGAGGATCTCCCGTGCGCGGATCTCGTCGATGCCGCTCATGCGCCTGCCTCCGTCGCCTGGTCGCGGTCCCTGAGCACCGCGACGCCCGGCAGCGTGATCCCCTCGAGGAACTCGAGCGACGCGCCGCCACCGGTGGACACGTGGGTCATCTTCTCGGCCAGGCCCAGCTGGTCGAGCGCCGCGACCGAGTCGCCGCCGCCGACCACCGTCGTCACGCCCTCCTCCGCCCGGCCGGCGAGGAAGCGTGCCATGGCGCGCGTCCCGTCGCCGAACGTGGGGATCTCGAAGACGCCCAGTGGCCCGTTCCAGAGGACCGTCCGGGCGGGCTGCAGCGCCTCCTCGAAGGCGCGCATCGTGGCCGGCCCGGCATCCACGATCGACCAGCTGTTGGGGACCTTGCTCGCGGGAACGACCTTGTGCTCGGCGCCCCGGGTGACCTCCTTGGCCACCACCACGTCGGTGGGGAGCACGAAGGTCACGCCGCGGGCCTCGGCGTCGGCCAGGATGCGCTTCGCGTCCTCGACCCGGTCCTGCTCGAGCAGGCTCTTGCCCACCGTGTAGCCCTTGGCGACCAGGAAGGTGTTCGCCATCCCGCCGCCGACGCAGAAGGTGTCGCACTTCGAGACGAGGTTCTCGAGGACCTTCACCTTGTCCGAGACCTTTGCCCCGCCCAGGACGGCCGCGAAGGGCCGCTCCGGGTTCTCGATGAGGCTGGAGAGGGCGTTGATCTCCCGCTCCATGAGGAAGCCGGCATAGGCGGGGAGCAGCTCGGCCATCCCCACCGTCGAGGCGTGCGCGCGGTGCGCCGTCCCGAAGGCGTCGTTCACGTAGACGTCCGCGTAGCTGGCGAGCGTCTTCGCGAACTCGGGATCGTTCGCCTCCTCCTCCGGGTGGAAGCGCAGGTTCTCGAGGAGGATCACCTGGCCGGGCTTCATGCGCGCGAGCGCGTCGGTGGTCCCCACGCCGATCGCGTCGCCGGTGACGCGGACCTGGCGACCCAGGAGCTGCCCCAGCCGTTCGGCGACCGGGCGGAGCCGCATGCTCTCCACGACCTTGCCCTTGGGCCGGCCGAGATGGCTCGCCAGGATGACGATGGCGTTCCTGTCCAGCAGGTACTTGATGGTGGGCAGCGCGGCGCGGATGCGCGTGTCGTCGGTGACCTTCCCGTCCTCGAGGGGGACGTTGAAATCGACCCGCACGAACACCCGCCGGCCGCTGGGATCGAAGTCCCGGACGGTCTGCTTGTCCATGGATGTCCTTTCGTGCGCTACAGGCGCTCGGCGACGTACTTCGCCAGGTCGGCGACGCGGCAGCTGTAGCCCCACTCGTTGTCGTACCAGGCCAGCACCTTCGCGAAACGGCCGCCCACCACCAGGGTGTACGCCGACTCGACGATCGAGGAGCGCGAGTCACCCTTGAAGTCGGACGAGACGAGCGGCTCGTCGTTGACCCCGAGGATCCCCTTCATCGGTCCCGCCTCTGCCGCCCGGAATGCGGCGTTGATCTCGTCCACGGTCGCCTCGCGGGCCAGGTCGACCGTCAGGTCCACGATGCTCACGGTGGGGGTCGGGACGCGCAGGCTGAACCCGTCGAGCTTGCCCTTGAGCTCCGGGATCACCAGGGAGAGCGCCTTCGCGGCGCCGGTGGTGGTGGGGATGATGTTGAGGCCGGCCGACCGTGCGCGCCGGGGATCCTTGTGGGCCACGTCCAGGATGCGCTGGTCGTTGGTGTAGCTGTGGATGGTGTTCATCAGGCCACGCTCGATGCCGAACGTGTCGTTGAGCACCTTGGCGGCCGGGGCCAGGCAGTTCGTGGTGCAGCTGGCGTTGCTGATGATGGTGTGGGCCGCCGGGTCGTAGGTCTCCTCGTTGACCCCGAGGACGATCGTGACGTCCTCCTTCTTGGCCGGTGCGGAGATGATCACCTTCTCGGCGCCCGCCTCGACGTGCGCCCGCGCCTTGTCCGCGTCCGTGAAGCGGCCGGTGGACTCGATCACGATGTCCACGCCCAGGTCGCGCCACGGCAGATCGGCCGGGTTGGCGACCATCAGGCTCCTGATGGCATGCCCGTTCACCACGATCGCGTCATCGGTGTGTTCGACCGAGCCGGAGAACGCCCCGTATGTCGAGTCGTGCTTGAAGAGGAGTGCGTTCGTCGCGACGTCCACGATGTCGTTGACGGCGACGACCTCGAGTTCGGGGGCGCGCTCGATGATTGCCTTGAGGGCCTGGCGGCCGATGCGGCCGAACCCGTTGATGCCGACGCGAACGGTCATGGTGCGAGTCCTCTCTGGTGCCCGCCTGCTGCCGCAGGCGCATGCGTGGCGTGTGCGAGGGGTCAGGGGACCCCGGTGGACGTGAGCCGGGCCGACAGCACCGGAGCAGGGGCGCCCCGGCCGCCGTGACGGCGCGCTGTGACGATCAGCGAAGCCCTGGCGTGCAGCCCCTGGCAGACACGCGGCAGGACTGCCGGAATTGTACCAACGCGATTCCGGCGTCCAAAGGGACCGGACGGCCCCCTGTGCGGGAGCCGGGAGGCGCGCCGCAAGCGTGCCGAGGCACCGGCGCAGGCCGGGTGCGGGTGCTGTCGCAGGGCCCGGCGCAGGGCTCGGCGGGGGCCCCGCCGCCGTCCCGGCGCGGGTGCTGGCGCAGTCTCGGCGCCGGTGCTGGCGCAGTCCCGGCGCGAGTGCCGCCGCACCCGGGCGACGGGCTCACGGGTGGGACACCGTCCGGCTCCTCGGCCGGCTCCCGGCGGCGGCGCGGGCGGGGTATGCGAAGGCCCCGGCTCGGGGCCGGGGCCTTCGCCGGGATCGCGAGCCGGCCGGCCTTCAGCCGCCGATCTTGAAGACGCTGGTCCCGCAGACGGGGCACTTGCCCTTCAGGGCGTGCTTGCCGTTCTTCATGGTGACCTGCTCGGCGTCCTTGACCTCGCGCTTGGCCTTGCACTTGACGCAGTACGCCTCAGCCATCGGATCCTGCTCCTCTCGCCGGATGACCGGCACTGGTGACGGCGTGGGGGCGGCGCCCCCGACCGTCGGTCACTCGAAGGGTCAACTGGCGGATGCCGGGGACCAGAGCCCCGGGCGCCAGCTGGACGCGCCCGCCTCGCGGACCTGGCGGTCCATCTCGGACAGGACCTTGAGGGCCTCCAGGCCCACCTCGATGCAGTCAGACTCCGCTCGCTCCCTCGCCTCCCCTTCCAGGAACTTCCCCGTCGACCGCTGCGCGTAGGCGGTGCAGATCACGCCCGCGCGACACCCGGCCAGCCCGGCGAGCACCAGGACCGCCGAGCCCTCCATCTCGAAGTTCGCCACGCCCTGCCGTCGCATCTCGTCCGCCAGGTCCGGGTACCGGATCGGCAGCTGCGGGATGGGTCGCCCCTGCGCCCCGTAGAAGCCGGGCGCAGTGGCCGTGATGCCGGTATGCACCCGCTTGCCGCGCCGTGCGCCCGCCTCGAGGAGCGCTGCGACCGTCGCATAGTCCGCCACGGCCGGGTAGCCCTCGTGCACGAAGTACTTCGTGGTGGCCTCCAGCCGCACGGCCCCGGTCGTGACGACCAGCTCGCCGATGCCGATCTCCTCCTTCAGGACGCCGCACGATCCCACCCGGACGAACGCCGGATGCGACGTGATCGCGAGGATCTCGGCCAGCACGATCTCCACGTTGTCCGCGCCGATTCCCGTCGACACGGCGGACACGCGCAGGCCGCGGTAGGTACCCGTGACGCTGGCGAACTCGCGGTGGCGGCCGATGCTCTCGACGCTGTCGAAGCGGGCGGCGATGCGCTCGATGCGATCCGGATCGCCGGGGAGAAGGATGTACTCCGCGAGCTCGCCCGCGGCACGTGCGATGTGGTACTGGCGTCCGGAATCAGGCAGCGCGACGCGAACGTCCGCGTTCGGCAAGTCAAGGTTCCTCGATGCCGCCTCCGCACGAACCGCGGAGCTGGGCCGAGCATAGAGAAGCCGAAACACGAGCGTCAAGCGATCGTGCAGGCCACGTCCGCGGGTCTCCGCCCCGACCCGGGCCGTGCCGGCTCCGGTGGCGAGTGCCCGCCTCGGCGGGCATGCCCCGCCCGGATGCGCCCCGACAGGGGCGCCCTGCCGCGATGCGCGCCGGGAAGGGACGACCCGGGCGTCATCGACGCTCGGAGTCGATGGGTGCAGCCAGCAGCGTGGACAGCCGTGCCACGATGCCGCTGCCCGATCGCTCGCGACTCGCGCTGACCCACCGTCGGAACAGCACAAGCGCGGCGGCGGTCCCGGCCGCCACCAGCACCAGGAACCCCAGGAGGGCGCCGACGGGGACGCCACCCGGGACGGCCAGGGCGACCGGCCCCACGCGCAGCTGCGAGACCTCGCGCAGGTCCCCGCCGCCCGTGGCGTCGAGCGGCGTCGAGGCGCCGGTCATCGAGAGGAGCGGGATGCGCTCGCCGAGCTGCCCGACGCGCGCCACGGCGGCCGCGTCGCGGACGATCACCACCGGCGTCCCGCCGGCCGGGCGCTCGACCGTTCCCGAGGCATTGAGCGCATCGCCGGCCGCGATGGACGCCAGCAGCGGCGCCGCGCCGGCTTCGAAGCGGACCTCGCCCGTACCAGTGCCGTCGTCGAGCGTGATCCCGTCGATCCGCACGGCGGACACGAGCCCGCCGACGCGGACCGGCTCGCCCGCGTGAGCGCCGAGGTCGGCGAGGTCGATGTCGCGGGCCGCGGCAGACGGCCCGGCGCCCGGGGCGCCACCGCCGGAGAACGGCGTGCCGCTGCCGGCACCCGACCCGGACGTGCCCGCCGCGCCGCCCTGGGAGAGCGCGCCCGCCGAGAGCGCGCCCGCGGCCACGGACGCGCCCTCCGTGGACGAGGAGTCGCCC
>JAJYKX010000068.1 GCA_021788175.1 Chloroflexota bacterium | reverse complement strand
ACCAGCCAGGCGCCGATCGAGGTCCCGTCCGCCGCCCGTCCGGCGATGCGCGTGACGGTCCCGGGCGCCCCGGTGGCTGCCTCGTCCGCGGCAGGCGAGGGGACCAGGGCGACGGCCTGCTCGGTCGCCGCCGGATCGAGCCTCACGACCTGCGGCGCGACCCGCAGGGTGGACCGGAGGGCATACAGGGCCGATCCGTCCGGCGCGGGGGACGGATCGCCGACCGTGCCGGAGGCGACGAGGCAGGTCACGGCGCCGGACGCGACCTCGACCCGGAACAGCGCGCCGGCCCCGTCGCGGTCCGAGAGGAAGAAGACCGCGGTGCCGTCGGGCGACCAGGTGGGCGAGCCGGGCCAGAGGTCGGCCGTGGGAGCGAGGTCCCGCCCCTCGCCGGTCTCGATCTCCACCACCCAGAGGCGCCGCTCGGAGGCGTGGTCGGGGTCGCCGAGCGTCTCCCGGACCGCCGCGACGAAGCGTCCGTCTGGCGAGCAGGCCGGGTCCTCGTAGCGCGCGTCGCCGGGGGTCAGGACGCGCCGGGATCCGTCGACCACGTCGAAGGCCACCAGGTCGACGAACGGCCTCGTGAGATCCGCCAGCGAGGCGACCGTGGCGACCACGGTGCGCCCGTCGGGCGTGACGTCGAACCCGACGTGCTCCAGGATGTCCAGGCGTCCGTCGGCGTCCGGAAGGAGGTCGCGCGGCTCGGGCACCGGTGCCGATTCGTCGGCGGGGACGGACACGGCGAGGAGGTGGCGCTCGCGCGGGCCGAGGTAGTGGTCCCAGTGCCGGATCGGGTAGCGCTCGAAGAGGATCGCGGAGACGCCCGCGTCGCGCCGGGCGCGGTCGCGGACGGCGTCGGCCTCGAGCGTTGCCGAGCCCGGGTGCAGGCGCGCGACCATGGCCACCGTGCGCGCCTGTCGTGCCGCGGCCAGCGCCTCGATGCCGCCCTCCGGCGCCAGCAGCTGGCGTGCCTCGCCGCCCCCGGCCGGCAGGAGCCAGAGGACCTCCTGGTCGTGCGGCTCGACGGCGACCCGTCCCTCGGGTCCGGGCGCCGCGGCGGGCCCGGGACGGCGCGACGCGAAGACGAGCGAGCCGTCCGGGAGGAACGCGGGGTGGCTCTCGCCCTCCGCCGACCAGGTCAGCCGGTGCGGCGGCCGGGCGGCCGCGGGGTCCACCTCCCAGAGCGCCGAGCGCATCCGCGTCCCGTCCGGGGCCGGATCCGAGACCGATACCACCAGGCGTCGGCCGTCGGGCGAGCAGCGCAGGTCCGAGAGCCGGGGGAGGGAGAGGAAGCGGTCGAGGTCGAAGGTGGCATGCATGGCGCGATGATGGCATGCGGGCCCGGCACACGCGCCGGCGACGGGCGCAACCCGGAACCGCGAGCGCCGCCACCTGCGGACCCCGGGCCGGCGTCCAGGGGCCGGGCGGTGTCGTCACGCTCCGGCGGTACAATCCGCGTGGTCCCGCGTCCCACGCCGACCATGTCCTGAGCACCGTCCGAACGTCCCCCCGGAACGTCCGCCCCTCATCACCAGCGTCCTGAACAAGGAGCCAGCGACCCATGACCAGCACGGACACCGTCGCCGAGCGAGCCCACCGCGCGGCCAAGCGCTACATCTACGCCTTCGGCGGGGGGCACGCCGACGGGAACGGCGAGATGAAAGGCCTCCTCGGCGGCAAGGGTGCCGGCCTGGCCGAGATGACACGCGCCGGCCTGCCCGTGCCCCCGGGATTCACGATCACCACGGAGGCCTGCAACGACTACTTCGCCGCCCGCGAGTCGCTCCCGGACGGACTCTGGGACGATGTCCAGGACGCGATGCGCGAGGTCGAGCGGGAGACCGGCAAGCGCTTCGGCGGGCGGGAGAACCCGCTCCTGGTGAGCGTCCGCTCGGGCTCCAAGTTCTCGATGCCCGGCATGATGGACACCGTCCTCAACCTCGGGCTCAACGAGGAGACGCTGCAGGGCCTCATCGCCCTGACGCAGAACGAGCGCTTCGGCTGGGACGCCTACCGGCGCTTCATCCAGATGTTCGGGCGCATCGTCATGGACGTGGACGGTCGCCGCTTCGACGAGGCGCTGGATGCCGCGAAGGAGCACCACGGGGCGAAGGCGGACACGGACCTGGACGCTGCCGCCCTGCGCGCCCTGGTGGACGTGTACAAGGGGATCGTCCGCGAGGCCACCGGCCGCGAGTTCCCCGCCGACCCGGACGAGCAGCTGGACCTGGCCATCAAGGCCGTCTTCCGCTCGTGGTTCGGCAAGCGCGCGGTGGACTACCGGAACTACAACAAGATCGCCCACGACCTGGGCACCGCGGTCAACGTGGTGACCATGGTCTTCGGCAACATGGGCAACGACTCCGGCACCGGGGTCGCCTTCACCCGCGATCCCAACACCGGGGAGAAGGTGCTCTTCGGCGAGTACCTCACCAACGCCCAGGGCGAGGACGTGGTGGCCGGGATCCGGACGCCGCAGAAGATCGCGCACCTGGAGCAGGAGCTGCCGCAGGCGTACCGCGAGTTCCACGAGATCGCGGAGAAGCTCGAGCGGCACTACCGGGACGTCCAGGACCTGGAGTTCACCATCGAGCGCGGCCGACTCTTCATGCTGCAGACCCGCAGCGCGAAGCGCACCGCCGCTGCCGCGGTGAAGATCGCGGTCGACATGGTGGCCGAGGGGATCATCACCGAGGCCGAGGCGGTCGAGCGGATCGAGCCGGCCCAGGTGGACCAGCTCCTGCGGGCCCAGTTCGACCCGACTGCCCGCCACGCGGCGCCGCGGATCGCGCGGGGCCTCAACGCCTCCCCTGGCGCGGCGGTGGGACGGGCGGTCTTCGACGCCGATACGGCGGTCGAGTGGGCCGGGCGCGGCGAGAAGGTCGTGCTCGTGCGCGTGGAGACCTCCCCGGACGACTTCCACGGCATGGCGGTCGCCCAGGGGATCCTGACGGCGCGTGGCGGTGCCACCTCGCACGCCGCGGTGGTCGCCCGCCAGATCGGGAAGCCGTGCGTCGCGGGCTGCTCCGAGCTCGTCGTGGACTACCGCTCCCGGTCGGCCACCACCAACGGCACGACCTTCCGCGAGGGCGACGCGATCAGCCTGGACGGCTCCACCGGCGAGGTCTTCCTGGGCGGACTGCCCACGGTGGCCGCGCGCTTCGAGGAGCAGCCCGAGCTGCGCAGGATCCTGGGCTGGGCGGACGGGATCCGTCGGCTGCAGATCTGGACCAACGCGGACAAGCCCGAGGAGGCCGCCCAGGCCCGCGCCTACGGCGCCCAGGGGATCGGCCTCTGCCGCACCGAGCACATGTTCCGCGAGGGCGAGCGGCTCGAGATCGTGCGGGCCGCGATCCTGGTCGCCACCGCGGCCACCCGCGCCAAGGCGAAGGTGGCGGCCGGCGAGACGCTCTCCGCCGAGGAGCAGGCGGTCGTGGAGCAGTTCGACGGCGCGATGGCGCGTCTCGAGAAGCTCCAGCAGGGCGACTTCGAGGGGATCCTCGCGGCGATGACGGGCCTGCCGGTCATCATCCGGCTGATCGACCCGCCGCTCCACGAGTTCCTCCCCAAGCACGAGGATCTGCTCGTCCAGGTGACGCAGTACCGCGACCGCGGCACGCCGGAGACCGACCCGGGCTACGCGGAGGCCCGGCGCATGCTGGCGGCGGTCGAGTCGATGCGCGAGCAGAACCCGATGCTGGGCCTGCGCGGCATCCGGCTCGGCCTGATGATCCCGGACTTCGTCAAGATCCAGACCCGGGCGATCCTGAACGCGGCCATCGCCGTGAAGCGACAGGGCAGGGATCCGCACCCGGAGATCATGATCCCGCTGGTCGGGCACGTGAACGAGCTCCGGGCCACCCAGACGCTGCTCGAGGCGGAGGCCGCCGCGGTCGTCGAGAAGGCCGGCGAGTCCATCGCCTACAAGTTCGGCACCATGATCGAGATCCCGCGCGCCTGCTGGGTGGCGGACGAGATCGCCGAGCTCGCGCAGTTCTTCAGCTTCGGGACCAACGACCTGACGCAGATGACGTTCGGCTACAGCCGCGACGACGCCGAGGGCGGGTTCCTCCTGAAGTACGTCGAGGACAAGATCCTGCCCTACAACCCGTTCCAGTCGCTCGACCCGGTGATCGTCGAGGAGATGCGCCTCGCGGTGACCAAGGGCCGCGCGGCCCGGCCGGACCTGGAGGTCGGGATCTGCGGCGAGCACGGCGGCGATCCGCTCTCGATCGCGTACTGCAACGAGGTCGGGCTCAACTACGTCTCCTGCTCGCCGTTCCGGGTGCCGGTGGCGCGGCTCGCGGCGGCGCAGGCCGTGCTGGCCGGCGAACGGGACAAGTAACCGCCGGAATCCGCCGAGTCCCGACCGCTCAGGGGCGGCCGGGAGACACGCGACGACTGGAGCCGGGCGGCGACGCCCGGCTCCGTTGCGCGTGCCGGGGTCCGGGCTAGACGGACGGCGCCTCGTCGGGGAGCTCGTCGTACGCGGGGAGCTCGGCCGCGACCGGGAGTGCGCCCCGCGCGCCGGCCCAGCGGACCACGCGGTCCGCCGAGGTCGCCTGCACCAGCAGCGTGAAGAGCACGATGCCGAAGGTGATCTCCTGCAGCATCGCGCGGTCGGGGAAGTCGGCGGGAAGCGAGAGCGCCAGCGCGACCGCCACGGCGCCGCGCAGGCCCGCCCAGAACATGACGTGCAGCCAGCCGACGGGGATCCGTTCCCTGCCGACCGCTCGCTCGGCCAGCCAGCTGGCCCCGCCGAGCATCACGTAGACGACGCCGGCGCGCCCGACCAGGATGGCCACCACGCCCCATGCGATCGGGACCAGCGCCTCGGCCAGCCCGCTCACCGAGATCGCGACCCCGATCAGCAGGAAGACCAGCGCGGTGAGCAGGAACGCCAGGAACTCCCACACCACGTCGATCGCCTCCTGCACGCGCCGGCTCAGGCCGACGCGCCGGCCGTAGGTGCCCAGCACGACGCCGGCGACGACCGTGGCGATGATCCCCGAGAGGCCCAGCTGGTCGGCGACGAGGTAGGTCCCGTACGCCGCGAGCAGTGTCAGCGTGAGTTCGACGAGGTGATCGTCGAACGCGGCCGCGACCCGCGAGATCACCAGCCCGGACGCAGCCCCGACCAGCAGGCTCCCGGCGCTGACGCCCACGAACTCGAGCGCTCCCTGTGCCGGGCTCATGGTGCCCTGCGCGGCCGCCACGGCGATCGTGAAGGCCACGATCCCCGTCCCGTCGTTCAGGAGGCTCTCGGCCTCCACCACCGTGGCCAGGCGCACCGGCGCATGGAGCCGGCGGATGCTGGAGGTGACCGCGGCCGGGTCCGTGGCGGAGACCATCGCGCCGACCACGAAGGCGGGCCCCAGGGCGATCCCGGCGGCGAGGTGCAGCACGATCGCCACGAAGGCCGCCACCACGAGGACGCCCGGGACCGCGAGCAGCAGGACGCCCGCGAGCGCGCGGAGCAGCTCCCGCTGGTCCAGCGAGTAGGCCGCCTCGAAGACCAGCCCCGGCAGCAGGACCAGCAGGACCAGCTGCGAGCTCACCTGGAGGTGGACCGGGGGCGAGACGATGGAGATCGCCACGCCGAACAGCACCAGCGCGACGGTGTACGGCAGCCGGATGCGTCGCGTCACCAGCGCCACGAAGGCGAGCGCGACGAGCAGCCCCACGAAGGCTTCGACGCTCCCGAGGATGGACGGTTCGTTCACCCCGCCATCGTAGGCGCCAGGCGAGGGCACGGCGGGCGCGGTTGGCGACCTGCGTCCGGCGCGAACACGGCGGGCAGAGTCGGCCACCCGCGGCCGCCGCGGGGGCGTCACCAGGCCCGTGCGCGGCCCCTACACTGGCGCCATGAGCACCTACCGGTACGGGATCCTGGGGGCCGGGCGGCAGGGGACCGCCGCTGCCTACGACCTCGTCGTGCGCGGCGAGGCGGCGTCGGTGACGCTCGCCGACATCGACCTGTCCGCGGCCCGGCGGGCGGCCGAGCGCGTGAACCGCCTGACCGGGACCGAGCGGGCAACGGCCGCGCAACTCGACGTCACGGATCACGCTGCCCTGGTCGCCTTCCTGCAGCCGCTGGACGCCTTCATCGCCGCCGTCTCGTACAAGCTCAACCTGCGGATCGCGGAGGCGGCGCTGGAGGCCGGCACCAGCATGTGCGACCTGGGCGGCCACACCGCGACGGCGCTGGCGCAGATCGCGCTCGCGGACCGGGCGCGGGAGCGCGGGATCACGATCATCCCCGACTGCGGCGAGGCACCCGGACTGGCCAACAACCTGATGGCGTACGCCACCACGCTCCTGGACGAGACGGACGATCTGCTGCTGCTCGACGGCGGCCTGCCCCTCCACCCGGAGGCGCCGTGGGAGTACCGCGTCACCTTCGCCATGGACGGCCTGACGAACGAGTACGCGGGCGGGGCGGACTGGGTCCGGGACGGCGGGATCGTCCACGTGGACACCTTCGACCCGGCCGAGTACGAACTGGTGGACCTGGGCGAGCCGGTGGGGGAGCTCGAGGCGTTCTCGGCCGGCGGCGGGTCCACCGTGCCGTGGACGCTGGGGCGCACCGTGCCCTCGATCCGCAACAAAGTGCTGCGCTACCCGGGCCACGTCGCCCAGTTCCAGGCGTTCCAGGACGCCGGCTTCTTCTCCGAGGAGCCGATCCAGGTCGACGGCGCGCCCGTCGTCCCGCGGCACGTCTTCCACGCCCTCATCGAGCCGCAGATCCGTGCCCCCGAGGCGTTCGAGGACATCGTGATCGCCCACGTCATCGCGACCGGGCGGCGGGGTGGCGTGCCGACCCGGGCGGTGGTGGACCTTCGCGCCGTGCGGGACGACGTGCTCGGCTTCACCGGGATGGAACGCACCACCGGCTGGCACGCCGCGATCGTCTGCCACCTGATCGCGTCCGGCGCCATTCCGCCGGGCGCCGCTCCGGTGGAGGAGGCGGTGCCGCCGGCGACCATGGTCGCGGCCCTGCGGGAGCGCGCGCTGGCGGTCACCGAGACGGTGGAGCCGATCCGCCGACCCGGGTGACGCCGGGCGCTACCCGAGGACCAGCGGGATCACCACCCCGTAGCCGAGCCCCCAGGCGAGGTTGAGCCCGACCACCTCGGGGAGATCGGTGATGTGCAGCGGTCGCCGGGCCACCGTCGCGACGACGCTCAGAACCACCGCGCCGCCGAGGCCGATCGCCGGGAAGAGGACCAGCCGTCCCGGGCCCTCGAGCCACTGGTAGGCGCAGACGGCGATGACCCCGCCGGCGATCGCCGCTCCGCCCCACGCGAGGCTGTCGCGGAGCGGACGTGCCCGCGCGTCCGGCGTCCGGCTCTCTTCCACGGACGCCCGGTAGTAGGCGAGGAGCGCCGACAGGATGGCGACGGCGGCCACGATCGCGACGGACGCGACCAGATCATCGAAGAGCATCCGACACCTCGGCCGTGGGCTCGGTCGGTGACGCTGCCACCATAGCGGCACCCGCGCGGCGGCTCAATCCCCCATCCGGCCCGTCGTCGCCGCGCCCCGCGCGCGCCGGCACCGTGGCCCGCGTCCGCGCCCCCGCCGCATCCTCGCTCCCGGGGCTCGGGGGGCCGGCGTCGTCACGTGCGCAGGCGGTAGCATTGGCCGCGGAGGGCCCCGTGTTCTATCGTTCCGACCCCTGGCTGCACGTCATCACCGGGTGCATGTCGTCCGGCAAGACGGACGAGCTGCTGCGCCTCCTCCGCCGCGCCGAGATCGCACGGCGGCGGGTCCTGCTGGTCCGGCCCGACATCGACGTGCGCACCCCGCCGGAGTTCGCGGAGAGCCGCAGCCACGCGCGGTTCCCGTCCACGCTCGTCCCGCGCAGCGACCCCGGGATGATCCTGACACTCGCTCGCGAGCGGGATGCCGACCTGGTGGGGATCGAGGAGGCGGAGTTCTTCGAGCCCGGGATCGTCGAGACGGTGCAGACGCTGCGGGCGACCGGTCGGCACGTCATCGCCACCGGGCTGAACCTCGATTTCGCCGGGCGACCCTTCAACTCGATGCCGACGCTGATGGCGCTGGCGGACGAGGTGACGACGCTCACGGCGATCTGCGTGGTCTGCGGCGACACCGCCACGCGCACGCAGCGGCTGGTGAACGGGCAGCCCGCGGCGAGCGACGACCCCCTGATCGTGGTCGGCGGGTTCGAGCGGGCGGCGGTCGAGACCTACGAGGCGCGGTGCATCCGCCATCACGAGGTGGGAGCGCCGCGCAGCGGCTGACCCGGGCCGGGGGCCGTGCGCCTCGGAGCACGGAGCGCGCCCGCGACACGACGACGACAGCGGAGGGTGTGATGCAGGTCGGTCTCCTGATCCCGCAGGGCTGGAAGCACGAGTACGACGGCTGGGATGCCGCGGCGGCGTGGGCGCGCACCCTGGCGCTGGCCCGACAGGCCGAGTCGCTCGGGTTCGAGTCGGAGTGGGTCTTCGATCACTTCCACACCACCCCGGATACGACCGACGAGATCACCTTCGAGTCGTTCACCACGCTCACCGCCATGGCGGGCGTGACCTCGCGCGTCCGGCTCGGCCACATGGTGATCTGCGCCGGGTACCGCAACCCGGCACTGGTGGCCAAGCTCGCCTCGACGCTCGACGTGGCCAGCGCCGGCCGGTTCGAGCTGGGGATCGGCGGCGGGTGGAAGGAGGACGAGTGGCTGGCCTACGGCTACGGGTTCCCCTCCACGTCCGAACGGCTGGGGGCGCTGGGAGACGCCCTGGAAGTGATCACCCACATGCTCGCCCCCGGTCGGGCCACCTACGAGGGACGCTTCGCCAGCGTGCGCGGCGCGGTGAACGTGCCGAAGGGGATCCAGCAGCCGCGCCCGCCGATCATCGTGGGCGGCAACGGCCCGCAGGTCACCTGGCGGCTGGCGGCACGCTTCGCCGACGAGCTCAACGTCGTCTTCCTCTCGCCGGAGCGGATCGCCGAGTCGCTGCCGGTGATCCGGGCGCGCTGCGAGGAGATCGGCCGCGACCCGGCGACACTGCGGCTCTCCGTGTACGCCCGCGACGAGGAGATGCGCGAGCCCGGCCAGGCGCGTGTCGACCTGGTCGGACGGTACGCCAGTCTCGGCATCGCCCGCCTGGTCGCGTTCCCGACGCGGTGGGGACCGACCGAGGAGGCGCAGGCCCGCTTCGCGGAGGACTGCGTGGCGGCCGGCATCCCGCCGGCACGGGGGCTGTAGCGCGCCCGGACCGACCCGGCGGCACCCACGGCGGACCGGACGGCCCGGCGTCCCGCGGAGCGGTCATGCGGCGCGGTTCCGGGCGTCCGGATGGCACTGTCCGGCCACGGAGGCGCCGCGGAGACTGGGCGCCACGGAGGTGCGCCGTATGCCGTCGACCGAACTGGTCGCCGCGTCCACGCTTGGAGTCAAATCGCTCGAGGAATGCCTGCGGACAAGGCGTTCCTGCCACGATTTCGGCTGGGATCCGCTCACCGGAGACGAGCTGCTCGGGCTCTGCTGGGCGGGCCAGGGGATCACCGGTCCCGGCGGCCAGCGCACCGCGCCGTCCGCCGGCGGGGTGCATCCGCTCGAGCTGTACGTGGTGACGGCCGCCGGGATCCTCCACTACGAGGCCGAGGCCAACCGGCTGGAGAGCGTCGGGCGTGGCGACCGCCGGCCGGCACTGTGCACCGCGGCACAATCCCAGGACGTGATCGGCCTGGCCGCGGCGACCGTGGTGATCGTCGCGGTGGAGGGGCGCATGGATCCGCGCTACGGGGCGCGGTCTCGCCACTACGAGCTGGTGGAGACCGGGCACGTCGCGCAGAACGTGCTGCTGGCGGCTACCGCCATGGGGATCTGCGCCACGCCGGTCGGTGCGCTCGACGATGCGGCCGTGCGGGACGTCCTGGACCTGCCGGCGAACCACACGCCCCTCTACCTCGTCGCGGTGGGCCACCACACCGACCGGCCGCACATCGCCGGATCGCGCTGACCGGCGCCACTGACGCGAGGCCGGCGCCCACCGGAGCCCGGTCGGGACCCGGACCGGGCGCTCGGCCGGCGGACGCCGCGCGGGCGCCGCGCGGGCCCCGTAGCATGGCGATTCATGCCCGCACCCCGGTCTGACCCTTCCTATCGCGCGCTCCTCGCCGTGCCGTCGCTGGCCAGGATCATCGCGGGCATGCAGATCGCCCGGATCGCCCAGTCGATGGTCGGGGTGGCGATCGTGCTCTTCACCCTGACCGCCTACCACTCCGCGGAGCTGGCCGGTGCCGTGACGTTCGTGGCGATCGTGCCGGGCATGCTCGTGAGCCCCGTCGCCGGCGCCCTGCTCGACCGGCACGGACGGGCCCGGCTGGTGCTGCTCGACTACGCGGTGGCCGGCGCCTCGCTCGCCCTCATCGGCGGGCTCGCCCTCGCCGGCGCCCTCCCCGTCTGGGCTCTCCTCCTGATCGCCGGCGTCTCGTCGCTCACCGCGCCGCTGAGCAGCACCGGGCTCCGCAGCCTCTTCCCACTGCTCGTGCCGGTGCCGCTGTGGGAGCGGATCAACGCGGTCGACTCGATGGGGTACGTGGTGGCGACCATCGTCGGCCCGCCGCTCGCGGGCGTGGTGGTCGGCCTGTGGGGGGGTCCAGTCGCGCTGGTGACGATCGCGGTCGCCTACCTGGCCGCGGCCGTGGTGCTCATCGGGATCCCGGACCCGAGGACGGACGTCGTCTCGACGGGACGCCTCCTGGTCGACGCGTGGCAGGGCCTCGTCTACACGTGGCGCAATCCCACGCTGCGGGCTCTCGGGTTCTCCATCTCGGCGCTCAACCTGAGTGGCGGCGTGACCACCATCGTCGTCCCGCTCATCGTGCTGGACGTGCTCCACATGGGATCGGAGACGGTGGGCGGCGTCTTCGCCGTGATGGGCGTGGGCGGCGCCGTCGCGGCGCTGATCTTCGGGAGGATGAAGAGCGAGGGACGGGAGCGCCGGATGCTCGTGCTGCCGATGCTCGCGAGCGCAGCCGTCCTGCTCCTGCTCCTGCCCGGGCAGCTGGCACCGATGGCGCTGTCGATGACGCTCGTCGGCCTCCTCAACGGCCCGATGGACATCGCGCTCTTCACGCTGCGCCAGCGTCGGACCGACCCGGCATGGATGGGCCGCGCGTTCGCGGTCTCGATGAACTTCAACTTCGCCGGGTTCCCCATCGGGTCCGCGATCGCCGGCTGGCTCGCCTCCCGCACGATCGAGGGCGCCATCCTGTTCGGGGCGGGCGCGTGCGTGCTGGCCGCCGTGATCGCCGCCCGGGGGATCCCCGCGGCGGCGGGCGAGGGCCCGACGATCGCCGACGCCGCGACGCTGGGGGTCCCGCGCGAGGGCGCCGGCGCCGCGAAGTAAGGACGGCAGAGGGGACGTGCCGCCCCGGAACAGGGCGCGCGACAGGTACGCGCAGGTTCTGACAGATTTGGTAAGGTTCGGCCCATGCAGGAAGGTGGCCCCCGGACCGCGCCGCGTGCGGCGGGCGCAGGCGGCGACGACTGGATCGCGCTGGGGGCCGCGAGCGCGCTGCTGGGGGTCAGCGCAGCGACCCTGCGACGCTGGTCGGACGCCGGCCGGATCCCCGTGTTCACCACACCCGGAGGACACCGCCGCTATTCCCGGCGTGCGCTGGCCGCCCTGATCCCGTCGCGTCATCCCGACCGCGCGTCGCTCGCGCAGCTCGGAGCGTCGAGCGACCGCATCGTGCGCGCCTACCGCCGGGGCGGCGGGGGATCGGCCCGCAACCGCCGCGCCGACTCGCCGGAGCAGCCCTGGTTCGGCCGTCTCGGCGAGACGGAGCTGGCGGAGTTCCGCCGGCGCGGGCAGGCCATCGTCGCCGAGCTCCTGCTCCAGCTGGAGGACGGCCCCGACGCCGCGGAGCACCTCGCCCGGGCCGCCGCACTTGCGGCGGACCACGGCCGGCGCATGGGGCTCCTCGGGTGTTCCGCGGTCGACGCGGTGGAGACCTTCCTGCAGTTCCGGGCGCCCTTCCTGGGGGAACTGCTGCGCCTCGCCGCGCGCCACGGCCTGGACACGCACGAGGTGGCCGCGCTCGTGACGAACGTGGAGCGCGCGCTGGACCGCCTGCTGGTGGCGACCGTCGAGGGTCACGCCAGCGCGGCGGCCGGGGGCGAGACTGGGCGATGACCACCCGCGCCCTCCCGCTCCAGGTGCTCGCCGCTCTCCCGGACGGCCACGACGCGCCCGAGCGCGCGGCGTTCGCGCAACTGGTGCGCGACCGGCTGGACGATCGCGCGCGGGCGAGCCTGCTGGTCACCTGTCACCGGGTCGAGTGGTACGCCACCGGTGCCGATGGGGCCGGCCGGGCTGTCGACCTGGAGTCCGCGGCCGTGGCCGCGGGGCTCCGGGGATTGCGTCGGCTCGAGGGCAGGGAGGCCGTGACCCACCTGCTCCGCCTGGCGGCGGGCCTCGAGAGCGCAGTGATCGGCGAGGACGAGGTCCTTCACCAGGTGCGCGGCCTGCTGGACGCGGTGCGGGCCATGCCGTCACCGGATCCCGGTCTCGTCCGCGCGCTGGAGCTCGCCATCGGCGTGGGCCGCCGCGCCAGGGCGGATCGGCCCAGGCCCCAGGAGCGGAGCATGGCCGACCGAGCGCTCGACTGGGTGGCGCCGCGGGGCGACGGGTGGGCCGGGATGCGCATCCTGGTGGTCGGCGCGGGGGTGATGGGGCGAGCGATCGCTGCCGGTGCCGCCCGGCGCGGTGCCACCGTCACGGTCACCAGCCGCGATCCGGGGCGGGCGCATGCGGTCGCGCAGGCGGTCGGCGGTGCCTGGGGCTCGCTCGACGACGCGGCTGCGCGGGCATCCGAGGCGGACGCGGTGCTGGTCGCGCTGAGCGGGTCGTGGGACGCGCTGGCCGCGCGGTGGGAGCAGACGGCGGGGCGGGCGCCCTCCGTCGGTGCGTTCCCGCCGATCGCGGATGTCTCGTCGCCGCCGGCCGTCCCCGAGCCGGTCCGGCGGGCGCTGGGCGACCGCTTCGTGGGCGTGGACCAGCTGTTCGGGCGCCGGCGCACCGCGGTGGACGAGGCGGAGGAGGTCCGGCGCTCGTACGTGGAGCACGCGGAGCGCCTGGTGCAGGAAGCCTGCGACCAGTACGTGCGCTGGGCGGCGGCGCGTCCATCGGTGGCGACGCTGGCGGCCCTGCGGGCGACGGCCGAGCGGCAGCGTGCGCGCGAGCTGGAACGGCTCCTCCGGCGGCTGCCGGGCCTCGACGACCGGGAGCGTGCCCTGGTGGCCGGCTTCTCCGAGCAGCTTGTGGCACGCATCCTGCACCAGCCCAGCGCCCGGCTGCACGACGACGCGGACGGAACGGCCGCGGCCGCGGCCCGGCTCCTCTTCGACCTGTGAGGCCCGGAGGACCGCTCCG
>JAJYKX010000280.1 GCA_021788175.1 Chloroflexota bacterium | reverse complement strand
CGCGAGGCCGTGTGCGTGGACGCTGCCCGAAGCCGGGCCGCAGACGAGATCGACGGCGCGCGCACAGAGGCCGACGCGTCGTCTGCCGAGATCGAAGCGTGGGCCGCCAGCGAGATCCAGCGGATCGAGGCGGAGCGCGGAGAACGCCTCGCCATCGTCCGCCGCAGCCTGGACGACCGGCTCGCCCGGCACGACTCGCTCCTCGAACGCGAGATCGAGGCGATCGCCGCCGGCGCCAGTGCTCACCGGGAGGAGCTCGAGGCCTTCTTCTCGCGGCTCGAGACCGAGCATGATCCGGTCGCCATCGCCGGCATGGCGGCGCGGATGCCTGCGCCGCCGCGCCTCGACGAGATCGGCAGCGAGGCTCGCCGGCGCGCCATGGTGCCGGACGCCGTCCTTCCTTCAGCAGACGACGGGGCGGATCCCGGCACCTTCGCTGGGGAGGATCCCGTCCCGGCGACCGACGCGTCCGCATGGGAACCGGCGGCTCCCGAAGCGACCGATCCCGCCTGGACGCCGGGCGAGCCGGCGCGGGCGTGGGCCGCGGCGGACGGGCGTGACCGAACGTGGTCCACCGAGGACACGACCACGGCAGACCCGGGCACCCGGGGCCCGGACGCTGTCCCGGCGGAGATGGACGAGGCGGTCATGAGGGAACCGGCCACGGGCGCCGTGCACTCGGCGGATGAGGCGATGCCCGAACCGTTGCCCGCCGCGGAGGCCGACGCACCGGCTCCGTGGGGCGCTCCGTCGCCGGTGGACCAGCCCGCTCCGTCAACGACGAAGCCGGCCGACCTGATCTTCGATCGACTGCGGATGATCGCCGAGCGGCGCGCCACGATGGGCGACTCCGGGCAGTCGGGCTGGGCGACCGGGTCGGCGACTCCCTTCCGGCGCTGAGGCCGGCAGGGAAGAACGAGAGGCGTGAGATGTCGGGCCAGATCGCAGGGGGTGGGGCCGCCACGTCGCGTGATGGCCGCGGGGCGCTCCGCCGGCTGCGGGACAGGGCGCGCTCGGCGCTGCACCCCGCCCGCGTCGAACCTCCGGCCGTGCCGGCGGCGGACGAACCGGCGAACGTCGACGTCACCTTCGTCGCGTACACCGAGGATTGCCGCGTCACGGGCCGCGTGACCCTGGAGGGCGATCGACTCAGTGACATGCTCAACGCCCGGGGAGACCTGGTGCTCCGGGACGTGCTGGTCGAGAGCCTCGTGGACGGGCGCTCGGCACATGCCGACGAGGTGCCGCTCTCGCGCGACGAGCTCATCGCGGTCCACGCCGAGCAACCTCGCGGCGACCCGGCCCGTCGCACGCGCACCATCACGTACCCGGTCGCCGTCCAGAGCGGCACGTACGTGATCCGAGGGAACCTGCATGCACGACCGGGGACCGAACCACTCGCCAGCGCCTATCGTCGCGGGCCGATGATCCCGCTCAGCAACGCGTCGATCGAGTACGCGGTCCGGGGCGTGCCCCGCCGCGCCAGCGCCGATGCGATCATCGTCAACCGGAACACGGCCGACTGGATCCAGCTGGTCGGCGAACGCGGTCTCCGCATCGCCCCGGAGCCCTCCGGCGAGACAGGCCTGCGAGGCACCGCGACCGCCGCCCGTCGCTGACGACGCGCTCCGGGGCCCGCTCGCCGCACGCCCGGGGGCCCTTCGTCCGGGCCCGATGGCCATTGTCTGCCGGGCCGGTCGAGTGCTACACCATCCCCAGAGGCATCGCGTGGCGACGGACGGGGTCAGGCCGACCGGGCGACGGGCACGTCGGTTGACTTCCGGGGGACCGCACCTGCGGCCGCAGCCCCTCGTCCCGAGCCACGGCAACTGGATGAGGAGGCTGACATGGCCACTTCCCAGGCGGCGGCGGTGTGGATTGACGCGAACTCGGCCACGATCGTGCGCTGGGGCCCGGATGCGGCCGGAACGGTGCACTTCGAGTCGGACGTCCCGCCCCACCGGCGCTCCACCGGCCAGGTGACGGCACGGGGTGGGGAGGGTCACGGCGGGACGGGTCCGCGCTCCGCCGGAGAGCGGCACCGCCTGGAGCACCTGCGCGCCTTCCTGGCCCAGGTCCGGCGTGCGGTGCCCGCCGATGACCTGCTCCTCCTGGGTGACGGGGTCGTCGTGGAACGGCTGGCCGCCGCGCTGCGCGACGACGACGTGACGCATGGTCGGCGGCGGCGCATCGAAGTCCGGCGGCACAGGCCGGTCACGGAGGCCCAGCTGGTGGCGGCGCTCCGGGAGTTCGCCGGGGCGCCCGCGCGGCGTGTCCGCGTCGCCACGGGGTAGCCATGCGCGCGGCCGCCTCGCCTGCTCGCGTCTGGCTGCGACCGACGACGGCGGCCGACCTTCCGGCGCTCACCCGCATCGCGAAAGCCGAGCGCGATCGCCGTCTCCTCGCGCCCGACTGGATACCCGGGTGCGTGTCAGGTCCACAGCCCCACGGCGGCCCCGGTCGGTCCACCCCGGCTCACCGATGCCTGACGGTGCTCGAGCGGTCGACCGGACGGGTCCTCGGCCTGGCCGTCCTGCGGCCGCCCGGCCCGGTGGACGAGACCCCCTGGATCTCCGCGCTGGTGATCGACCCCGGACGCCGCGGACAGGGCCTGGGGACCGAGGTCGCCTGCCGCCTCGAGCGCATCGCAGGTCGTGCCGGCTGGGCGACCGTTCGCCTGAGCGTGCTGGCCGACAGCCCCCGGGCGCTCCGG
>JAJYKX010000279.1 GCA_021788175.1 Chloroflexota bacterium | reverse complement strand
CGGCACCGCCCCGCAACAACCGGCCATGCGCCCGGCGACCCGCTCGCGAGGGCCGACGGTCCCGCCTGCCGACCGGCCCTACCGTGCCCGTGCGTCCGGCGGCACGATTGGCGCGCCACGGGCGACGAGACGTGGAGCGGCGAAGGGGGGCACGGATGAACGAGCGGCGATGGGCCGATCCCGGCGCGATCCTGCTTGGGCTCGCGATCCTCGCGGTCGGCGCCTACTACCTGCTGGTCAACACGTTCGGGGTCTCGCTCCCGGAGCTCAACTGGGACCAGATCTGGCCGATCCTGGTGATCGCCCTCGGCCTGACCATCATCTACTCGGCGTGGATGCGGAGGGGGCGCGGGGAGCGGCCGCAGGGCAGCTGACCGCCGCAGTGGCGGCGGGGGGATACCCTCAGGATGGCCGACGGGCCCCGGGCAAGTCGCCGGTCGGCGACCGGGTGGCCGGCTTCCGGGCTCCAGGAGCGCGGGGAGCGGCCGCAGGGCACCTGACCGGTCCGGCGCAGCGAGGGGTCGACGCTCGGCGACCAGCCGACGGGCCCGGGGACGCGTGCGTCGTCCGGCGCGTCCGCCAGCCGGGTCCCTGCGTGAGGGCTATTGCGCCCGGCGATCCTCCGCGGGCAGTCCCCGGCCATCCTCGGCAGGCAACCTCTGGACGTCGATCGTGCGCACCCGACGGGTGCCGCCGGCGTCGGTGCGAACGAACACGGACGGGATCGCCGTGCCGGTAAGCGCCTCCACCACGGCGGTCTCGCCGGCATAGAGCCCGGTGCCGTTGATCCGCACGCGGTCCCCCACCGCGAGCCCGCCGGCCCCGGCGAGCGCGTTCACATCGATCGAGACGACGGTGGGCCGCTCCATCGGCATGGCCCGGTTCGTCGATCGCTGGCTGGTCGCCGTACGAGCCGGCGGATACGTCTGCTTGCGCTTTCGCATGTCAGCGATGTCCGCGCGGCTGCGATTGCGCCTTGGGCGGCCTGGGCTCGTGCCCCGGACGCGGCGGCCGCGGCGCCGTGCCGGGCGGCATGTCGGGGTGCCGAGGTTCCGGCCCACGTGCGCGCGCGGCGTCCACCGATCGCGTGAACGCGGCGGCCGCCTCCTGGGTGAGACGACCGATCCAGGCATCCTGCAGCTGGCGCATCCGCTCGGTTTCCGCGACCCGTCGCTCACGGGCCATGGCCGAATGCTTCGACACTGGCAACCCTCGTTTCGTGGGCGTCCCAGGGCCGGACGCCGGGGTGCGCGGCCCCCGGGAATCCGGAGGACGACGCCGATGCCGGAGAGACGCGGTCGCAGGCGCGACACGAGCCGGCACGGGTCCACGGTACTCGGTCCCGCCGGATCGTGTTCGCGGCCACGATCCCGGGGTCCTGCCAGTGCGCTTCCGAGGCGTCCTCGCCGGCAACCGTGAACGCGCCGGCCGGCACCGGACCCGACCTGGAGTGGACGCAGCGCGTGCATCATCCGCGTGGCAGTCCACTGAGACCGAGTTGAACGTTCTGTGCGGCTCCGACGTCAGTTCGTCATGATCCAGTTGCAGGGAAGCCGCGCGGTGGAGGTCAGCGTGCGCGACACGTCCATGGACGACGCCCGCAGTCGCGCGTTCGCGGGGCTGGTGGACCGGCACGTGCTCGACGAGGCATACCGCTACGCCACGCTGCTCCTCGGCGACCGCGCCGATGCCGAGGATGCGACGCATGACGCGGCGCTGTCCGCCTGGCGTCGCTTCTCCGAGCTGCGCGACCCAGCCAGGTTCGATGCCTGGTTCGGGCGGATCCTGGTGAATGCGTGTCGCGACCGGCTGCGCGCCCGACGGCGGACGGTGCGGTCGATCGGCGGGGCCGACCTCGGCGGGGCCGACCTCGGCGGGACGTCGGTGGGCACCGCGGCCGCGGCAGGGCGTGCATATCGATCGGATGGGACCGGGTCGGGTCTGCCCGACCTGGCCGAGGCGACCGCGCGACGCGATGCGCTGGCCCAGGCGATCCGGAGGCTCAGCCCCGACCACCGCGAGGTGGTGGTGCTGCGCTTCTATCTCGACCTGACGGTCGACCAGATCGCCCAGCGCACCGGGGTGGGCGCGGGAACGGTCAAGTCACGACTCCATTACGCGCTCCGGCAGATGCGCGACGCCCTGGGAGCGGCCGACGAGGAGGTGCGCGATGCGCGGTGACGATCGACTCGAGAACGAGGTTCGCTCGGTCCTGCGCGACCTCGCGTCGGAACCCGCTCCGGACCGGCTGGTCGAGCGGGTGGCGTCGATCCCGTCGACGGTTCCGGCGGCGGCAGGGGCGACGCTCCTCGCATCCGGCCGCGGATCGTTCGTGCGCGGCGCGACCCTCCGGGGCCTGACCGCGCTCGCGGCGGTGGTCGTCCTGGTCGCCGTGGCAGGGATCGCGCTCGTCGCACGGCCGGGCGGGGGCACGCCGGTCGGCGGCGGACCGGGCGTGGGAGGATCGCCGGCTTCGTCGGCGCCGAGCGCGCCTGCATCGGTCGGCCCGGCCGCATCGGTCCCGGCCGCCGGGTCGATCGCGCCGGCGGCATCGGCCGGCATCGGTGGGCCTGCGCCATCCGGGTTCCAGCCGGTCTCCGTGACCTTCGTCTCGGCGGACGTCGGGTGGGTGCTCGGCGCGGTGCCCTGCTCGACCGGACAGTGCGCCTGGATCATGCACACCACCGACGGCGGCGCGACGTGGACGAGCATCCCTGCGCCGGCGGCGCCGATCAGCAGCGACGGCC
>JAJYKX010000278.1 GCA_021788175.1 Chloroflexota bacterium | reverse complement strand
AGGCCGATCGCCACGCTCAGGACGATGAACGTGACCGTGAAGACGGCCGTGTTGAAGACGTCGTTGGGCCAGAACCGCTGGGTGGCGAAGAGCGTCTGGTAGTTGGCGAGCCCGACCACCGGGAAGTCCGGCAGTATCCCGTTCAGCGGCCGGACCGAGTTCCAGCTGGTCAGCGAAGCGTAGAACGTCCAGGCGATGAACAGGTAGACGAAGACGAGGCTCGCCAGGATTGCCGGCGACAGCAGGAAGATCGTCAGCAGTCGGCCGCGCACCGCATCTCCTTTCGTGTCTCCGACAGGACGGGTCCGATGGGCGCCCGGCTCGTCTCACGGAGGCCGGGTGCCGGATGATGCACCCCCGGGCGGCTCATTGCAGGCCGTATCCGGGCTGCGCGGGTATGACGGCCCGGACGAACGACGGCAGGCTCCCGTCGATGTCCAGGCGCCGCATCGCGCGCCGCGCCATCACGTCGAGGTCCTCGTCGTAGTCGCGCCCGTAGGTGGACGACGCGACGCTCAGGTGGTCGCGCATCGCGGCGCTGGCCCCCGCCGGGTCGCGCGCCGCGATCGCCTCGTACACCAGCCGGTGATAGGGCGCGCTCCGGCGGTACACGTCGGGATCCGCCAGGCTGCGCACCATGAGTTCCGCGGTCAGGGACGCGAGGGACCCGAGGACGGCCTCGATGACCCAGTTGTGCGCCGCGGCCGCGACCCCCAGGTGGAACGCCAGATCGCTGCGCACTGTCTGCTCCGGCCCGCCCCCGGCCTCGAGCGAGGCCAGGCACGTCCGCAACATGCGGACGTCGTCCAGGCCGGCGCGCTGGGCGGCCAGAGATGCCGTCTCGCACTCGAGCAGCAGGCGGGCCTCGCTGAGCTGCCTGGCCGTGGGGTGCCCGCGGCGATAGAGCGCGTCGAGCGGACGGGTCCCGGCAAGCGCCGAGGGCCGCTGCACGAAGGCGCCCCTTCCGGGCGAGATCTCCACCAGGCCGCGCTCGGCAAGGATCCTGAGCGCCTCGCGGACGATCGGGCGGCTGACCGCGTGCCGCTCCGCCAGCTGCCGTTCCGACAGCAGCCGATCACCGGGCCCGAGACCGCCGGAGAGGATCTCCCCCTCGAGCTCGGCGGCCACCACGTCCCGCGTCTTGCCACGTGGACTGGTCATACCGCGACCATACCCGCCTCCCGATAGGCCGTCAAGCAGCGCTATCCGGAACCGGGTCTGCGATGCGCCGATCGTGCGGCGGAGGGTCGTGCGCATCCCGCGGTTCCGGTTGACACGCGGGACCGCCACGGCTACCGTGAACGGCACCCCGCGGTATGACCAGGGGAGGAACGGTCTTCGCCAGATCCGTCGTCTGCTCGTACCGCGACGTCCACACAACCACGGGGAGTAGGGTTATGAAGGTGCGAACCGTTCCAGCACGACTCGGGGCCCTGACGGCGGCCGCGATGATCGTGTTCGGTGCCTGCAGCAGCGCGGCGTCGCCTGCTCCGGCGGCGAGCGCAGCGGCAGGGGGTGCCGGGGGCGCGTTGCCCTCGGCGGCCACGAGCGGCAAGCTCGAGATCTTCAGCTACTGGACGGCAGGCGGCGAGGCCCAGGCGCTTGCAGCGGTCGAGAAGGTCTTCAACGCGCAGTACCCCAACATCGCGATCACCAACGCCGTGGTCGCGGGCGGCGCCGGGTCCAACGCGAACGCCGTCCTGGCCCAGCGCATGCAGGCCAACAACCCGCCGGACACCTTCCAGATCCACGGCGGCGCGGAGCTCCTCGACAACTGGGTAAAGACCAACTACATGCAGCCGCTGACCCAGCTGTACCAGCAGCAGGGCTGGATGGACAAGTTCCCCAAGCAGCTGATCGACCTGGTCAGCTACAACGGCGCCCCTTACGCCGTCCCGCTCGACGTCCATCGCAACGGGGTGCTCTGGTACAACAAGTCGATCTTCACGCAGAACAACCTGCAGCCACCCACCACGTGGGACCAGTTCTTCCAGGTGGCCGACCAGCTGAAGGCCAAGGGGATCACCCCGCTGGCGCTGGGCGACAAGGACCAGTGGGAGTCCCTGCAGCTCTTCGAGGACATCCTCCTGTCGACGCTCGGCCCCGCCGACTACCGGTCGATCTGGACGGGTGGCTTCTCCTGGTCTGACCCGAAGGTCACGCAGGCGCTGCAGACCATGGCCAAGGTCATCGGCTACGTCAACAACGATCACGCCACCCTGACCTGGGACCAGGCCGACGGCCTCGTCATGCAGGGCAAGGCCGCCATGAACATCATGGGCGACTGGGCGAAGGGCTACTTCGAGGCCAACGGCTGGAAGCCCGGCCAGGACTTCGGCTGGGCGCCCGCACCCGGCACCACCGGTGACTTCATCGTGGTGACCGACACGTTCGGCATGCCGAAGAACATCAAGGATCCCGGCCAGACGATCGCGTGGCTGGAGACCCTCGGGTCGGTGAAGGCGCAGGAGGCGTTCAACCCGATCAAGGGCTCCGTGTGCGCACGGCTTGACTGCAGCCCCAGCGTCTTCGACGCGTACTCGCAGTCGTCCATGCAGGATTTCGCGAAGGACCAGCTGGTCCCCAGCGAGGCGAACGGCCCGGCGAGCATCCCCGCGTTCCTGACCCCGATCACGACCGCGATCGCGCAGTTCGTGAACGACGGGAACGTGCAGAACGCGCAGAGCACGATCGCGGCTGCCTGCAAGAGCAGCGGGGCCTGCACCCAGTAGGCACCTGAGGCAGGTCTGAG
>JAJYKX010000277.1 GCA_021788175.1 Chloroflexota bacterium | reverse complement strand
CCGGGACGCGTGGGCCGTGGGTTGGAACTCTGGCGAATTGGTGCCCGCCGGACTGGAACTGCGGGGCACAGACACTCTACAGGGCTCGCCGGCCGCGCGACGGGCTCGCCGGAAGAGGCCCGGGACCAGGCCGGGCCCTCGCCGGGCGCGCCGGCCGCGCGACGGGCTCGCCGGAAGATGCCCGGGACGAGGCCCGGGACGAGGCGCCTCCCGCGCCCGCCCGATCGCTATCGCGCCGCGGCCGCCTCCGCACCTCCGGCGCCGCTTGCCACGGTCTCGGCAGCGACCCCGGCACCCTCGCGTTCGGCGAAGAACGGGCGCAGCTCGGGGGGCGTGGGGTCGTCGCCGGTCCAGTCCTTGGGCGGGTGGATCGAGACGTCCGCGCCGATCCCCGCCGCGCGCGCGGCGCGCGCCGGGTCGGCCGTCCACTCCAGCACCGCCGCGCCGCTGGTGTACCCGGCACCGAAGGCGACGAAGACGAGCCGGTCGCCCGGCTGCACGCGCCCGCGCTCGATCGCCTCGGAGAGCGCGATCGGCACCGACGCCGCCGACGTGTTGCCGTAGCGGTCCACGTTGACGTAGACGCGCGACATGTCCAGGCCGAGCTGCTTGGCCACCGACTCGATGATCCGGAGGTTGGCCTGGTGCGGCACGAAGAGGGCGATGTCGTCGGTGGTGAGTCCGGCCCGCCCGAGGGCAGTGACCGCCGACCGGGCGAGCGTCCGCGTGGCGTACTTGTACGTCTCGCGGCCGTCCATCCGGATGAAGTGGGCGCGCTGCTCCACCGTGCCGGCCGTGACCGGGTTCCGGTTGCCGCCCGCGGGGATCCAGATGTTGTAGGCGCCGTTCGGGTCGACCGTCAGTTCGAAGCCGAGCAGCCCGCCGCCGGCCTCCTCGGAGGCGCGCAGGACCACCGCGCCGGCACCGTCGCCGAACAGCACGCACGTGTTGCGGTCGGTGAAGTCGCAGACGCGCGAGAGCGCCTCGGCGCCGATCACCAGCACGGTGCGGTACATCCCGCTGGTGATGTAGGCGTGCGCGGCGGTGAGCCCGTAGACCCAGCCGGAGCAGGCCGCCGCGAGGTCCATGGCCGCGGCCCGCTCGGCGCCGATCGCCTCCTTGACCAGGGCGGCGGTGGACGGGAACTGGTAGTCGGAGGTGACCGTGGCCACCAGGATCATGTCGACCTCGGCCGGGTCGACGTCGGCCACCGCCAGGGCGCGCCGCGCGGCGACCGAGGCCATGGTGGCCGTCGACTCCCACGGCGCGGCGACGCGGCGCTCCCGGATGCCCGTGCGGGTCTGGATCCACTCGTCGGACGTATCGACCAGCCGCTCCAGGTCGGCGTTGGTGAGGACGCGCGTCGGGGCGTAGTAGCCCCAACCTTCGATGCGTGCACTGCGTGGCTGCATGACTCCCTCGCTCCGGTCAGGCTGGCTGGATCTCGATCAGCGGTTGCTTCGCCCGCACCAGCGCGCCATCGGTGGCGTGCATGCGGACCACGCGACCCGCGGCGTCGCTCTTGATCTCGTTGAACAGTTTCATGGCCTCGATCAGGCCGATCACCTGGCCCGCCACGATCTCGGCGCCGACCTTGACGTAGGGGGCGGCACCCGGCGACGGCGCGCTGTAGAAGATGCCGGTGAGCGGCGCGAGGACGGCGTGCGTGGCCGGCCCGGCCTCCGCGGCCTCGCCGTCGGCACCCGGCTGGCCCGGCTGGCCCGTGGTGCCCGACCCGGCGCGGCCCGTGCCGGCCCGGTCGCCCGGCGCCCCGATGTGCGACCCGGCCGCGCCCCTCCCCTCGCCCGGGTGCCGCCCCGCATCCGTGCCGGTCGCGCCGGCGCCGTGCGAGATGGACCCGTGGCCGCCCGGGCCGTAGGCGGCACCGGACGCGGGATCGGCCGCTCCGTCGACCACCACGGCCGTCGCGACGGGCGGGACCGGCTTGCGCAGCACGATCCCCAGCTCGCCGGCCTGGACCTCGAGCTCGGCCAGCCCGGAGCGCTCGAGGAGGTCCTCGAGCCGGTCGATGAGGGCGAGGAGCTCCTCGGTCGTGGTCATGCCGGCTCCTCGGGCAACCCGCGGGCCGCGAGCCGGGCCCGATGGCGGCACTCCGGCTCGCGGGCGGCAAGCGGGGTCCAGTAGCGGCACGCGCGGCGGGTGGTGCTCATGCGTCGACCCACCGGCGGAGGAGCAGGACGCTGTTCTGGCCCCCGAACCCGAACGCGTTGACCAGCGCCACGTCGAAGGTCCCACGGCGTGCCTCGCCGCGCACCACGTCCATGCCGGCCGCCTCAAGGTCCGGATCGTCCAGGTTCAGTGTCGGCGGCACGCAGCCCTCGACCAGGGAGCGGACCGAGACGGCCGCCCCGATCGCGCCCGCCGCTCCGAGCGTGTGGCCGATCGCGCTCTTGGTGGCCGTGATCGGCACGCGGTCGGCACGGTCGCCAAAGAGCGCCCGGAGCCCGCCCAGCTCGGCGCGGTCCCCCTCGGGCGTGCTCGTCGCGTGGGCGCTCACGAAGTCGACGTCACCCGGCTCCATCCCGGCCTTCGCGAAGGCACGGCGCGCGGCACGCACCGCACCGCTCGCGCCCGGCGCCGGCAGGGTGAGATGGTACGCATCCGCCGATGCGGCGTAGCCGACCAGCTCGGCCAGGATGCGCGCGCCGCGGGCCCGGGCATGGTCCAGGTCCTCCAGCACCAGGGTGGCCGCGCCCTCGGCGACGACGAAGCCGTCGCGTCCACGATCGAAG
>JAJYKX010000067.1 GCA_021788175.1 Chloroflexota bacterium | reverse complement strand
CCACGCGCTGGGGCTCGCGCAGCTGCAGCTCGGCTGGCTGCTCCTCTCGCTGGCGGTGGTGGCCGTCCTCGCGATCGCGGTCCGCAGCGACAACTGGCTGCGGCTCTACAAGTACACGTGGGCGGCTGCCGGGATCGCGCTCCTGCTGGCCGTCTTCGTCTTCGGCCGCGACGTCAACGGCGCCCAGCTCGACCTGTGCGTGGGGCCCATCTGCGGGCAGCCGTCGGAGCCGCTCAAGGTGATCATGGTCGTCTTCCTCGCGGGCTACCTCGCCGAGAACCGCGAGCTCCTGGCGCGCGCCAGCCTGCGGGTCGGGCCGCTGCGTCTGCCGCCGCTGCCGTACCTGGCGCCGATGGGCGCGATGCTGGGGATCGCCCTGGGCGTGGTCATCTTCCAGCACGACCTCGGCTCGGCGCTCCTCTACTTCCTGGTCTTCCTCCTGCTCCTCTACATCGCGACCGAGCGGCTCAGCTACGTGGTGGTGGGCCTGGCGCTCTTCCTCGCCGGGAGCGCCGTCCTGTACGAGCTGTACCCCGTGGTCCGGCTGCGGGTGGACATCTGGCTGAACCCGTGGAGCGACCCGCAGGGCGCGGGCTTCCAGACGCTCCGGGCGCTCTACGGGCTCGGCACGGGCGGGATCCTGGGCACCGGCCTGGGGGCCGGCCTTCCCACGGTGGGCGGGGCCCCGGCCATCCCGGTGGTCCAGAGCGACTTCGTCTTCGCGGCGATCGCCGACGAGCTCGGCCTCCTCGGCGCGCTCGCCGTGCTGGCGTGCTACCTGGTGATCGCGGAGCGCGGCCTGCGGATCGCGGCGACCGCCCAGGACGACTTCCGGTCGCTCCTGGCGGCCGGCCTGACGCTGGTGATGGTGGTGCAGGCCGCCATCATCATCGGCGGCAACATCAAGCTCGTCCCGCTCACCGGGATCACCCTCCCGTTCGTGAGCTACGGCGGCAGCTCCCTGGTCGCCAACGCGCTCGCGGTCGGCCTGCTCCTCGCGCTGAGCGACCGCGGCGTGGAGCCGCCGCCCCCGCCCAGGGAGCGACGCCGCCGGCCCTGGGTCATGGAGGAGGCGGCATGACCGCCGGAGGTGCCGCGTGACCGGGAGCGCCGGGCGGCGCGCGGGGCGCGAGGTCCCGGACGCGCCGGAGGGCCCGGTCGCGCCGCGCATCGGCCGACCGGTCCTGCGCGTGGCGATGGCGATCGGGCTGGCGTACGTGCTGATCGCGGGCACGCTGACGTACTGGCAGGTTGCGCGGGCGGACGTCCTCACGGTCGACCCGGGCAACCCGCTGATCCAGGCCGCGCAGCAGGAGACGCTCCCCGGGGAGATCCTCGATTCGCGCGGGACGGTGCTGGCGCATTCGGTGCGGCGGCCGGACGGCAGCATCCAGCGGGTCTACCTGGCCGATCCATCCCTGGGGCCGCTGCTCGGCTACCGCAGCGCCCAGTTCGGGACCGCAGGCCTCGAGGCGGCCCAGAACGGCGTGCTGATGGGCCTGCCGGGCTCCTCGGAGTCCGACCTGCTGCTGCGCAAGCTGCGACCGTCGCTGGACCGGCCGGCGGACGTGACCCTCAGCATCGACATGCGGCTGCAGCAGGACGCCGAGCAACTGATGGGCAACCGCCGGGGAGCCGTGGTCGCGATCGACCCCGCGACGGGCCGCATCCTGGCCATGGTGAGCACCCCGGGGTTCGACCCGAACCAGGTGGCGAATCCCGCCACCGCCGCGGCCGCCTTCCAGCGCCTGTCGAAGGACCCCGGCTCGCCCTTCCTGGACCGGGCGACGCAGGGGCTCTTCGTGCCGGGATCGGTCTTCAAGCTTGTGACCTCGATCGCGGGGCTCGGGTCGGGGACGATCACGCCGCAGACCACGTACCCGGACCAGCCGGCGGAGGAGAAGACCGGCTTCCTGGTGGACGGGTACCGCGTGATCGACGGGCACCACCTGTTCACGGACGGCACCGCGCTCGACTACACGCAGGCGCTCGAGGTGTCCTGCAACATCTACTTCGCCCACGTCGGCCTCGCCGTCGGCGGGCCGGCGCTGGTGCAGTGGGCCGCGCGGCTCGGCTTCGGGGCACCGCTGCCGTTCGACCTCCCGACCGCCGCCAGCCAGGTCACCGGGGGTGGGGGCCCGCTGGGCGGGTTCAAGGACCGGGTGGAGCTGGCCAACGCCGCCTACGGGCAGGCCGAGGTGCTGGTCACGCCGCTCCAGATGGCGCTCGTGGCCGCCACGATCGCCAACGGCGGCGTCGAGATGCAGCCGCAGCTGGTGATCGGGACGCGGACGGCCGGTGGGACGTTCCAGGCCCGCCAGCCCGTCGCCTGGCACACGGTGGTCGATCCCGCCACGGCCTCCGTCATCGCCAGCGCCATGGAGCAGGCGGTCGAGGGCGCCTGGGGGATCCCGTTCGCCGGTGAGGCGGCGATCCCCGGCGTTCCCACCGCCGGGAAGACGGGCACCGCGCAGCTGGGGGGCTCCGGAGAGCCCCACTCGTGGTTCGTGGGGTTCGCTCCGGTCCAGGGGGCCCGCATCGCGGTGGCGGTGCTGCTCGAGCGAGCCGGATCCGGTGCGACCGAGGCCGCTCCGCTGGCGGGCCACCTCATGGCGGACTACCTCGCGCTCCAGTCGGGCACGACACCGTGAAGTCCCGGCGCGTCTGAAGGCAGCCGCTCACGGGCCGACCGTCGCGGAGCGACAGTCGCAGAAGCGACCAATCGCGGAGCGCCATTGTGAACCCCGGCGCAACCCGTGACGTACCATGACCAGACGGCCGGTCTCGACTCGCGGCCGTATCGACACGGCGCGAGAGCGGGGGAGTGGCGAATGGCGGACGTGCAGGCGCTCGGTGGGCGCGTCATCTCCAACGTCGAGCGCGTCATCGTCGGGAAGCACGACGTGGTCCGCCTGGCGCTGGTGGCCCTCGTGTGCCAGGGGCACATCCTGATCGAGGACGTCCCCGGAACCGGCAAGACCGTGCTCGCCAAGTCGCTCGCCCGCAGCCTCGGGTGCTCGTTCCGGCGCATCCAGTTCACCCCGGACCTGCTGCCCTCGGATGTCACCGGCCTGTCGATCTACAACCAGCGGACGCAGGAGTTCGAGTTCCGGCCGGGCCCGATCATGGCCCAGGTGGTGCTCGCCGACGAGATCAACCGCGCGACCCCGAAGACGCAGTCGGCGCTCCTCGAGTGCATGGAGGAGCGGCAGGCCACGATCGACGGCAAGACCTACGCGATGCCGAGCCCGTTCCTGGTCCTGGCCACGCAGAACCCGATCGAGTACGAGGGGACCTTCGCGCTCCCGGAGGCGCAGCTCGACCGGTTCATGCTCCGCCTGCGGCTCGGCTATCCCTCGCCGGCCGAGGAGATCGTGGTGCTGGACCAGCAGAAGCGTGCGCACCCGCTCGGGGAGATCGGCGAGGTGGTGAGCGTCGAGGAGCTCCTCGCCATGCAGGCCATGGTGCGCGAGACGTACGTGGACCCGGTGGTCGCCGACTACATCGTCCGCCTGACCTCCGCAACGCGCACGCACCCGGACGTCCAGCTCGGCGCCTCGCCGCGCGGCTCGCTGGCGCTCTACCGCGCCGCCCAGGCGGTGGCGGCGCTCGAGGGGCGCGACTACGCCATCCCGGACGACGTCAAGACGCTGGCGGAACCGGCGCTGGCGCACCGGATCATCGTCAAGACCGCGGCGACGCTCCGCGACGTGGACGGCCGCCAGGTCATCCGCGACCTCGTCGACTCGGTGCCGGTGGAGGGGGGAGTCATGGAACGCCCGCGGGTGCGCCCGGCGTAGGCGCCGGCACACGCCATGATCGCGCGGCTCCAGCTGCTGGTCCTCGCCGCCATCCTGGTGGTGGGCGCCTTCTCGACCGGCGCCGACTTCCTCTTCTTCCTCGTCTACCTGGTCCTGCTGGTCGGCGGGGGCGCCTACGTGGTGACGCGCCTGGGCCTGGCGGACCTGGAGGCCGGCTACGTCCTCGGGCAGCTCCACGGATCGGTGGGTGAGCAGCTCCGCGTGACGTACACCCTGCGCAACGCGAGCCTGCTGCCCAAGCTGTGGCTGGAGGTCGAGCAGGCGTCGACGCTCCCGATCCCGCTGCCCGGCCGTGCGCTGGCGCTCTCGCCTCGCGCCGAGCGGACGTGGATCACCCGGGTGCCGCTCACCCGGCGGGGGCACTACCGGATCGACCCCCTGCAGATCCGCACGGGCGATCCGTTCGGTCTCTTCGAGGCCTCGGCCGGCGTGGGGCGCGGCGCGACCCTGGTGGTCTACCCGCGCGTGGAGCCGCTGCCCTTCTGGCGCGTGCCGGCCACCTCGCTGGAGGGGACGCACGCCAGCCGCGAGCGGACGTTCCAGACCACCCCGCTCGTCACGTCGGTCCGGCCGTACGCGCCGGGCGACGCGTACAACCGGATCCACTGGCCCACCACCGCCCGCCAGCAGGAGCTCTACGTCCGCGAGTTCGACCTGGAGCAGGCGGCCGACGTCTGGATCTTCCTGGATCTCGACCCGGCGGTCCAGGCAGGACGCGGCGACGAGTCCACGCTGGAGGCCGCGGTGCGCGTCGCGGCCGCCGTGGGCGCGAAGGCCCTGGCGGAGAACCGCGCGGTGGGCCTGACCTCCGCGGGCCGGCAGCTGCCGGTCCTGCCCGCCGACCGGGGGCCCCGCCAGCACCAGAAGCTGATGCAGGTCCTCGCCGCCGCCCAGGCCAACGGCGCCGTGCCCCTGGTCGAGCTGCTGCTGCAGGGCCTGGGCCGGCTGCGGCGGGGGATGACCGCGCTCGTGGTCACCCCGTCCATGGATCCTTCCTGGGTCCGGCCGCTCGCCTCGCTCCGGCCACGCGGCGTGGGCGTGGTGGTGTGCCACCTGGACCCCGTGGCCTACGGTGCGCTGGAGGCACAGCCGGACCAGGCCCGGCGGTCCGGGCTGGACGCCGAACGGGTGCGCGCCCTGCGACTGGTGCAGCACGCGATGGCCGAGTACGACCTGCAGGTCCACCACGTGGTCCCCCACGCGCGCCTGGGCGAGCTGCTCGTCGCCCCCGGGCAGGTCCCGCTCGGGAGGGCCGTGGGATGAGCGGCGTGCCGGAGCAGGGCCGCTCGCGGTCGCTGCGGCCGCAGGAGGGCTGGCTGAGCGTCGCCGCGCTGCTGGTGATGCTGCTGGCCCTGGGGTACGCCGTCGACGACGCCCGGTGGGCGGGCCGGGTGCCCGGGACCGGGGCGAGCGAGACGGCGTTCCTGCCGGCCGTGCTCGTGCTGGGCGGCGCCTGGGGGCTGGTGGGAGCGAAGCTGCGCTGGCACACGCTCCTCGTGCACGCCCTGGGCGCGGTGCTGGGGGCCGCGCTCGCCATCTACGTGGTCGCGGGGACCGTCCCGGCGGTGCCCGGCGTGATCCTTCCCGCCCAGGACCCGCTCCACCTCGCCAACCTGGTGGCGTCGATGCAGCGTTTCCTGCAGGACGTGCTGGTGCGGCAGGTGCGGTCCGACCAGACGTCCGCCTTCCTGCTGGTGGTGGCCGCGGTGGGATGGGCGAGCGGACAGTTCGCCGCGTTCGCCGTCTACCGCCATCACCGCCCCATGAGCGCGGTGCTCTTCCTGGGGCTGCTGCTGCTGGCGAGCATGTCGCTGACGCTGCAGCACCAGTTCCCCTTCCTGGTCGTCTACACCGCGGCGGCCCTCTTCCTCCTGGTGCGCCTCAGCCTGGCCGAGCAGCGGCTCTTCTGGAGCCACACGCGGCTGGGCGACCAGGCCACCGCCTTCTCGCTCTACCTGCGCAACGGCATGACCTTCATCGTGATCGCCCTGCTCGGGTCGCTGCTGCTGACCGCCACGGCCAGCTCGGATCCGCTGCGGCCGTACTGGACCGGCACCGCGGACCAGTTCGCCTCCTGGGCGAGCAACTTCGACCGCCTCGCGAGCGGCGTGGTGGCGCCCATCCGGGGTCCCACGGGCGTGTTCGGCGCGTCCGAGACGATCCAGGGGTTCTGGCAGTCCTCGCAGGCGCTCGTCTACCGGGTGCGCACCAGCACGGGCCAGGGCTACTACCTGCAGGCCGCCACCTACGACGACTTCGACGGGCGTACCTGGAAGCAGAGCGACCGCGTGACCACGAGTCCCGTCGCGGCCGGCCAGCCGGTGCTGGCCGGGAGCGCCGACCAGGTCCTCCCCGGCAAGGCGTTCCAGCGCGTCACGGTGACCGTCACGCCGATCGCGGCCACCGATCCGACCGTCCTCTCGCCACAGACGCCGTACTCCGTGTCGCTCCCCACCCAGGTCGAGACGGCCTCCGCGGGCGGTCCGCTCTTCGACGTGCGCCTCGCGGGCGGGCTTCCCGCGAACGGGTCGTACCAGGTCACGGCCCTCGTCCGCTCGGACACGGTCGACGAGGTCACCGCGAACGAGCTCGCGGCCGCGGGGACCGTCTACCCCGAGTGGGCGAAGCGGTACATCCTGATCGAGCCCGGCAGCATCGGGCCCATCGTGACGTCCGACGCGAACCGGCTCGTGGCGCGGCTGCCGGCGAGCCAGCGCGACCCGTACCACATCGCGAAGGCGATCCAGGACTGGCTGTACAGCGGGGGCAACTTCATCTACGACACGGACGTGCGCGGCGCCTGCGCCCCGGGGGTTCCGGTGCCCGACTGCCTGCTGACCAGCCGTCGCGGCTACTGCGAGTACTTCGCCACGACCATGGTGATGATGCTCCGGACCCAGCAGATCCCGGCGCGCTACGTGCTGGGGTATCTCCCCGGACGTGCCACCGACGCCGGTGTCTTCCAGGTCGAGAGCGCCGCGGCGCACGCCTGGGTGGAGGTCTACTTCCCGAACTACGGCTGGGTGCGCTTCGATCCCACGCCGGGCAACGCGATCAACGGGCAGCACCCCACGGACCTGCCGGCCGGGCCGCCGGTTCCCACGCCGTCGGTCAGGCCCGGCGCCAGCGCCTCGCCCCGCACCGGGCCCACTTTCGTCCCCGACACGGGCGCCGCGGGCGGCAATCCCCGGCGGCGCCTTCCCGGTGAGGACCAGGGCGGCGCGGCGGGGGCCGGCGGACCGGTCGGTGGGCCCCTGTCGCTGCTGATCGGGGTCGGGTTGATCCTGCTGGCGCTGGTCCTGGTGACATGGGCGCGCCTGCGCTGGGGCACCTCCAACAGCCCGACGGTGGCGTTCAGCGGCGTGGCGCGCCTGGCCTCGCGCTTCGGGTACGCGCCCCGCCCCGCCCAGACGGTGTACGAGTACGCGACCATGCTGGGCGACGTGCTGCCGTCGGCGCGACCCGACCTGGAGGTGGTGGCGCGGGCCCGGGTGGAGACCACGTACGGTCACCACGTGCTGGGCCGCGATCGGGCCGCCGCGGTGCGTCGCTCCTACGCACGGTTGCGGGTACGGCTGTTCGGGCTCCTCTTCCGATACCGGCCCTGGCGCCGCTGAGGTCACCTCTCCGGTGCGCCTCGGGACGCTCCGGCCCGCCTAGAGGGCGCCGCCCCGGTCTGGCGTCTCCCCGGCGCCCGGGCCGAGCGGGGCGAGGTGCTCCAGCGAGTTGTGCAGCACCAGCGCGGCGCGGCCCCGGCGGACCTCCACGACCGACAGCCCGCAGAGGCCCAGCGGGAACTGCCAGAAGCCCTCCAGGGGCAGGTCGAGCAACACCAGGAGGAGGACCCGGAGCAGCCCCTCGTGCGCGACCACGAGCCCCCACGGGCGGCCGGGCCCTGCCGGCTCCGCACCGCGCGCCGCGGGCCGCGCCGACGGTCCGGGCGCCGTGGTCCCGCCCCACGGGGCCGAGGATCCGGGGCCGTCGGCGGCCGTCGCCCGGAGCGCGGCGAAGGCGTCGCCGGCGAACGCCCGCGCGCGGCGCTCGACCTCCTGCAGCGACTCGCCGCCGGGCGCATGCGCGTGCACCGGGTCACGCCGCCAGGCAGCTCGCAGCTCGCGGTACCGCGTCCGCACCTCGTCGGCCGTCAGTCCCTCCCACTCGCCCTGGCCGATCTCGCGGAGCCGCTCGTCGGCCGTGGGAGCGAGCGGCTCCCACCGGCCGGCGATGGCGGCGGCGGTCGCGGCCGCCCGCCGCAGCGGGGAGTGCCAGCACGCGGCCGGGGGGCCGCCGGGGACGGGGAGGGCGGGACGCCGGCCGGGATCCGCGAGCCGATCCGCCACCAGGGCCGCCTGGCGGTGGCCGAGCGGCGACAGGGGCGGGTCGGACCCGCCCTGGACCCTGCCCTCGGCCACCCAGGTGGATTCGCCGTGCCGGACCAGGACCAGGGTCGCGTCCAGACCGGCGCGGGCCGGGGAGTCCGCGTCAGTCACCGAGATCGAGCCGGATCAGCCACAGGTCGAGCACCTCCGGGTCGGCCCGGATGGCGGCCGCAGCCGCGTCGGGTGCCGGGTCATCCATGGCCAGGATCATCTTCGCCTCTTCGCGGGGGGCGCGTCGGGCCAGGTGCATGGCACTGATGTTGACGTCGTGCTCGCCGAGGATCAACCCGATCCGCCCCATGGTGCCGGGGCGATCCCGGTGCCTGGTGACCAGCATGTTCGTCGCGGGCGCCATGTCGACCCAGTCGTCGCCCAGGCGCACGATCCGCTGCTCGCCCCCGGCCACCGTGCCGCCGACCGCGGTCGCGCCGCTCAGCGTCACCAGCGACGCGAAGGGCCCCGCGTCGGGCAGCTTGCGCTCGATCAGGGTGATGCCCCGGGCGCGGGCGATCGTCGGGGCGTTGATCCGGTTGACCCGCTCGGAGGTGCCCACCTCGAGCAGGCCGCGCAGCGCCGCCGCAGCGAGCGGCCCGGTCTCGTGGCCGGCGAGCTCGCCCGAGATCTCCAGGGTCAGCTCGTCGGCCGGCGCCGGGGCGAGCTGGGCGTACAGCTGGCCCAGCGTCTCGGCCAGCGGCAGGAACGGCGCGAGGGCCTGCGCGGTCTCCGGCGCCACGAGCGGGGCGTTCACCGCGTACAGCGCCGGTCGCCCGTCGAGCACGTCCAGGACCTGCTCCGCCGCCTCGACGGCCACGCGGACCTGGGCCTCCGTCGTGGAGGCGCCCAGGTGCGGGGTCAGCACCGTGTTCGGCGCGTCCAGCACCGGCGACCCGGCCGGAGGCTCGGTCGGGTACACGTCGAGGCCGGCCCCCGCGATCCGCCCGGCCCGGAGGGCCTCGGCCAGGGCGACGTCGTCCACGACCGATCCGCGCGACACGTTGAGCAGGAAGGCGGTCGGCTTCATCCGCGCGAGCTGCGCGGCGCCGATCAGGCCGCGGGTGGTGCGCGTGTTCGGCACGTGCAGGGTCAGCACGTCGGCGGCCTCGAGGACCTCCTCGAACGAGCGGAGCGCCACCCCGTGGTGCGCGGCCGCCTCGGCCGAGACGTACGGGTCGTGCCCGATCACCTCCATCTGCAGGCCGCGCGCCCGGTCGGCAAGCGCCATGCCGATCCTGCCCAGGCCCACGATCCCCAGCGTCCTGCCGCGCAGCTCGACCCCGGTGAAGGCGCTGCGCTTCCACTCACCGCGCCGGACGGAGGCATCCGCCGCCGCCACGCGGCGGGCAAGGGCGAACATGAGCGCCAGGGTGTGCTCGGCCGCCGCGATGGTGTTGCCGGTGGGGGCGTTGACCACCACGATCCCCGCGCGTGTGGCGGCCTCGAGATCCACGTTGTCCACGCCGACGCCCGCGCGACCGATGACGGCCAGCCGGGGGCCCGCGGCGATCGCCTCGGCGTCGACCTTGACCTGGCTGCGGACCATCAACCCGTCGTACTCGGGCAGCACCGCGAGGAACGCCTCGCGGGAGAGGTCCGTCCGGACGTCCACCTGGTGATGGGCGCGGAGGAGCGCGACGCCCTCCTCCGCCAGCGGCTCGGCGACCAGCAGCTTCATGCCTGCACCTCGGTTCCACCGGCGGCCCCCGTCGTCTCGATCGTCGGGCCCGTTGCCTGTTCGGCCACCTGCGCCGCCGCCCGGTCCGCCGCGCGGGACGCCGCCACGAGGGCCGCCCCGCGGTCCACGGGACGCCCGGCGGCTGCCAGCGCCGCCTCCACGATCTCCAGCGCGGCGAGGATCTGGTGCACGGTGACGTACCCCAGGTGCCCCACCCGGAAGACCTGGCCGGTCAGCTTCCCCTGGCCACCGGCCAGTGTCAGGCCACGGGCACGCAGATCGGCGCTGAACCGCTTCCAGTCGAGGTCCGCGGGGACCCGGGCCGCGGTAACCGTGTCCGACGCGTGCGCCGGGTCGGCGAAGAGGTCGAAACCGAGCGAGCGAAGGCCCGCCCGCGTGGCCGCGCCGCAGGCCGCGTGTCGCGCGAAGACGGCCGGGTAGCCCTCCTGCTCGATCAGGCCGAGGGCCACGTCGAGCTGGAAGCAGACGCTCACGGGGGGCGTCCAGGGCGTCGAGCCCTTCTCCGCGGCCTCGCGGTGCGCCTTCAGGTCGAAGTAGAAGCGGGGCATGGTGGCCCGCTCGGCCGCGGCCCACGCCCTGGGCGAGACCGAGAGCATCGCCAGCCCCGGGGGGACCATCCAGCTCTTCTGCGACCCGGTGATCACCACGTCGAGCCCCCAGCCGTCGGTGTCGAAGGGGACGGCGCCCAGGCCGCTGATCGCGTCCACGAGGAGGAGCGCCGCCGGCGCGGTCGCACGGACCACCGCGGCGAGCGGCCCGATCGGGTTGGTCACCCCCGTCGAGGTCTCGTTGTGGGTCAGGAGGACGGCGACCGGTGACCGTCCCGCCGTCTGCATCGCCGCGAGGGCGCCGCGCACCGCCTCGGGCTCGGCGGCGCGTCCCCACTCCACCTCCAGCAGGGTCACGTCCGCGCCGTACCGGCTGGCGATCTTCGCGAAGCGGTCGCCGAACGCGCCGGTCGTGACGGCCAGGACCGGGTCACCGGGCGAGAGGTGGTTGACCACCGCCGCCTCCAGGCCGCCCGTCCCCGACGTGCCGACCAGGACCACGTCGCCTGCGGTGCGGAACCCGCGCCGCAGGGCCGGTACGACACGGGCCATCAGCGCGGCGAACTCCGGGCCGCGATGGTTGACCATCTGCCACGCCCCGGCCTCGCGGACCGGGTCGGGGAGGGGGGTGGGTCCGGGGACGCGCAGGTGCGCTTCGAGGTTGGCCACGGTGTGCTCCCGGTTCGGCGTGCGCTTCGACGGCGCGGCCCTCGCCGGGGGACGCGCGGCCCGATCCTAGGGACGCTTGACGGCCGGCGTCCAGCGAGGCATATATGCAGGCATATGAGAACTGGTGACCGACGGGCGACAGCGGCGACCACGCGCCGCACCACGATCCTCCTCGATGCCGGGCTTCTCGACCGCCTGGACCGGCTGTCCCGGACCTCGGGCCGTACCAAGACCGCACTGATCGGGGAGGCACTCGCCGCCTTCCTCGACCGCGCGGAGCCGCCCCGGGGACCGCTGGCCTTCATCGGGATCGGGCGCAGCGGGCACGGACGCCTGTCGCTCGACGCGAGCCGGATCGCCGCGCGCGAGATGGGTGGCCCACCCCGGTGACGGCGCTGCTGGATGCCAGCGTCGTGCTGGCGGCCGCCGACCGGGCCGACCTCAACCATGCGGCGGCCGCAGGGTGGTTCGCGACGACCACGGAGACGCTGGCGATCGGGGCGGTGACACTGGCGGAGTGCGAGCACGTCCTCCAGCGGGCCCTCGGCCCCGGGGCGGCCGATGCGTTCCTGTCGGCGGTGAGCTCGGGCTCGATCGACCTGCTCGCGCCGATCCCCGGCGACCTGGATCGCGCCCGGGAGCTGCGACGACTGGCGGTGGACCCGCGCTGCTCGCTTGCCGACGCCCTGACCGTGGCGCTGGTCGAGCGGACCGGCGCGGCGCACGTGGCCACCTTCGACCGGCGTCCGTACGCGCTGCTGCGTGCCGTCTCCGGGGCGCCCTTCGACCTCGTCCCGTAGGGCGGGCCGGCGCTAGACTCGACCCGTGCCGCGCCGTCACCCAGCGCCCGGGTCGTCGGACCCCCTCTTCCTGCCCCCGCCGGGCGCATCCGGCGAGGGTGCCGGCCATGCGCCGCCGGCGTCCGCCGGCGGCCTGCGCGCACGTACGGGGGCCGATGGCGCGGGCGGCGTGCCTCGACCGGCCGACCGGTCCTCCGCGGCGCCGCAGCCGCTGGCCGCGAGGATGCGGCCCCGGACCCTGGAGGAGTTCGCGGGCCAGGCGCACCTGGTCGGCCCGGGCGGACCGTTTCCCCGGTTCGTCTCGGTCGGGGCGCTGCCGAGCATGATCCTGTGGGGACCGCCGGGCAGCGGCAAGACGACGCTGGCGCGGCTTCTCGCCGAGGCGGTCGGTGCGGAGTTCCGGACACTCTCCGCCGTGATGAGCGGGGTCGCCGACGTGCGCGCCGCGATCGCCGACGCGCGGGCGCGCCGCGCCGCGGCCGACGCCCGGACGGCGACGGTCCTCTTCATCGACGAGATCCATCGCTTCAACCGGGCCCAGCAGGACGCGCTGCTGCCGCACGTCGAGGAGGGCACCGTCACGCTGATCGGGGCCACCACCGAGAACGCGTACCTCTCGGTGAACCCCCCGCTGCTCAGCCGGATGCGCGTCTTCCGCCTGGAGCCCCTGGGCGACGAGGAGATCCGTCGCGTCGTGGGTGCCGCGCTCGAGGACGAACGCGGCCTCGCCGGCAGGGTCGCCCTGCCCGACGACGTGCGGGACCTGCTGGTCCAGATGGCCGGCGGCGACGCCCGGCAGGCGCTGAACCTGCTGGAGGCGGCGGGAGCGCTCGCCGAGGCCGCGGAGAGCCGCGACGGGGACGGGAGGGTGGTGCCCCGCCGCGAGGACCTCGAGGCCGCGGCCCAGCAGCGCGCCGCGGCCTACGACCTGGTGGGCGATCGCCACTACGACACCATCAGCGCCCTCATCAAGAGCATCCGGGGCAACGACCCGGATGCGGCGCTCTACTGGCTGGCCGAGCTGATCGTGGCCGGCGAGGACCCGCGGTTCATCGCGCGCCGGCTGATCATCCTGGCCAGCGAGGACGTGGGGAACGCCGATCCGCGCGGCCTGCAGGTCGCGGTGGCCGCCTCGCAGGCGCTGGAGTACGTCGGGCTGCCGGAGGCGCAGTACGCGCTGGCGCAGGCCACGGCGCTGCTCGCGGCGCTGCCCAAGTCGAACCGGGCCGGGCGAGCGTACTTCGCGGCGCGCGCGGACGTCGAGCGGCTCGCCCCGCTCCCCGTGCCGCTCCACCTCCGCAACGCGCCGGTGGCCCGCATGAAGAGCCACGGGATCGGCGTCGGCTACAGGTACCCGCACGACTTCCCCGGCGCCGACGTGGACCAGCAGTACCTGCCGGACAGGCTCGCGGGGACGCGCTACTACGAGCCCTCGGACCAGGGGTTCGAGCGGCAGCTCAGCGAGCTGATGGAGCGGCGACGGGAGCGGCGCAGGAACGCGGGCCCGGCGGATTGACGGCCCGCGGGATGCCACGGCCCGCGAGGTGCCCCGGCCCGTGGAGTGCCACGGCCAGCGGAGTGCCACGGCCAGCGAGGTGCCCCGGCCCGCGGGGCGCCGTGGCGCACCAGGGCCTCCGGGTCATGTCGGGGAATGGTGGTACTGTCCGACCTCGGGATCCGCCGCCGCACGTCCCCTGCGCGCGGAGCACCCGAGCGC
>JAJYKX010000066.1 GCA_021788175.1 Chloroflexota bacterium | reverse complement strand
GAGCCCCGTCGTGGTGGGGAGTCGCGCGGTCGCCGGCGCGCTCGCCACGCCCGTGGCGAACGGCCGCCGGGAGAGCGCTGCGCCGACGCGCAACGGGCGCGTGCCTCGCGACGCGGCGATCCGGCGCCCCACCCAGGCAGCGGACCAGGAGGGAGAGGAGGCCGACCGGCCGGAGCTCCCGGAGCCGATCCCCAGCCCGGCGCCGCTGAGCCAGACGGTCTGGTCCGGCGAGCATGCCGCGGCACGGGCGGGCGCCGCCCAGGGTGGCCCCGCGGGGGCGAGTGCGACCGCCGCCGGCGGGCTCGCCGCGGCAGCCGGGGCCGCCGGCTCGTCGGCAGAGGGACGGGATGCGCTCCCCGGCGACGACCTGCTGGAGGCCGTGGACGCGCCGCCCACCCTGGAGCACCGGCCCTGGGCCCTGCCGGACCCGGCCCTGCTCGATCCCGACCGGCCCACCAACGGGTCGGCGGAACTGGACCACGCGCGGAACCGCCGGATCATCGAGGAGAAGCTGCGCAGCTTCCAGATCCCGGCCACCGTGATCGGCCAGAACATCGGTCCCGTGGTGACCCAGTACGAGGTCAAGCCGGACCCGCGCGTCAAGCTCTCGCGCGTGGAGGCACTGGCCGACGACCTGGCGATGGCCCTCGCGGCGCGCTCCATCCGGATCGAGGCGCCCATTCCCGGCAAGGACGTGGTGGGGATCGAGATCCCCAACCACAACGCGGAGGTGGTCGGGTTCCGGGGCATCTGGGAGGACGCCCGCATGGCGGAGGCCGTCAGCCCGCTCACGTTCGCCCTCGGGCGCGACGTGTCGGGGAAGGCCTACGCGGTGGACCTGGCCCGCATGCCGCACCTGCTGATCGCGGGCGCCACGGGTTCCGGCAAGAGCGTCTGTGTCAACGCCCTCATCACCAGCATCCTGATGCGCGCCCGGCCGGACCAGGTGCGCCTCATCCTGGTCGACCTGAAGCGCGTCGAGCTGGCCTCCTACCGCGACCTGCCCCACCTGCTGACGGACGTCATCGTGGAGCCCGGCGATGCCAAGGCGGCGCTGGGCTGGGCCGTGCGGCAGATGGAGGAGCGGTACAAGGCGCTCGCCGCCCGCAGCGAACGGAACATCGCCTCGTACAACGCCAGTCCCCGTGTCGCCGAGCAGGAGCGCCTGCCCTACATCGTGATCGTGGTGGACGAGCTGGCCGACCTGATGATGCGCGAGGGCCGCAAGGTCGAGGACCCCATCGTGAAGCTCGCCCAGAAGGCGCGGGCGGTGGGGATCCACCTGGTCCTGGCCACCCAGCGGCCCAGCGTCAACGTGGTGACCGGCCTCATCAAGGCCAACGTCCCGAGCCGGATCGCGTTCGCCATGTCGTCCAACGTGGACAGCCGCACGGTCCTGGACGCCCCGGGCGCGGAGGACCTGATCGGCCGCGGCGACATGCTCTACCAGCCGGCCGACCTGCCGCGCGCGGTGCGCCTGCAGGGCGTCTTCGTGAGCGACCACGAGGTCCAGGCGGTCGCCGACCAGTGGCGCACACAGGCGCCCGAGCCCGACTACGACCCCGACGTGGTGGCCGGGGGCGAGGAGTCGGGGGAGGGGGGTCAGTTCGCCTGGCTCCTGCAGCTCGCCGAGGACGAGATGACGCCCCGTGCCGCCGAACTGGTGGTGTCGAGCGGCAAGGCCAGCACGTCCATGCTCCAGACGCGGCTCAAGGTCGGCTTCAACCGGGCCAGCCGCATCATCGATGAGCTCGAACGGGCCGGCATCATCGGGCCCCAGGATCCGCGGAACCCGGCGGTTCCCCGGCAGGTCTACGGGCCCGAGAACTGGATCCGCGGCCTCGACGACGTCGACGGGGCCTGACCGGCCCGGGATCCCGCGCGTTCGTCCGTGCCGGGCGGCGCCATGCCCGGGGGGTATGCTATGCGCCGCGGGACACCGGGGCGGCCCCGCGCGCCATCGACAGCCGGCCCCGCGAGGATCCCCCTGCCGCACATGACCACGCGCGACCACGCCCGACCCGGCCGGAGGCCGGCCGCCCGCGAGCGCGTCCGACGCCCCGAGCCGGGCTCGGCGCTGGGCGAGCGCCTGCTCGCCGCGCGCGAGCAGAAGGGGGTCGACCTGTACCGGGCCGAGCGCGACACCAAGATCCGCGTGCGGTACCTGGCAGCCCTGGAGCGCGGCGATTACAGCGAGCTGCCGGGGATGGTCTACACCAAGGGCTTCCTGCGGAACTACGCGCTGTACCTGGGGCTGGACCCGGAGGAGATCCTCGAGCAGTACCGGCAGGAGTTCGGTGCGTCCCGACCGGCCGAGCCGGTGGCCATCGTGCCGCGGGCCCTGGAGGCGCCCTCGGGCGGCCTCACGTTCTCGCGCGGCGTGGTGGTGGCCGCCGTCCTGTCGCTGGTGGTCATCCTCTTCCTTGCCTACGTCGCGTACCAGCTGCTCCGCTTCACGCAGCCACCCTCCCTCGCGGTCACCCAGCCGCCGGACCGCGTCACCACCATGGACGCGACGGCCGACCAGACGGTCCTGGCCGGGACGAGCGTGGCCGGCACGACGATCACCATCCAGGGGACCGGCCAGCAGCCCTACCGGGTGACCACCGACAGCTCGGGCCACTGGCAGCAGCAGGTGCCGCTGACCAAGGGGCAGAACCAGTTCAGCATCACCGCCACCGACCCGTCGACGGGCAAGGACTCGGTGCCGGTCACGCTCATCATCACCGTCCCCATCCCGATCATCGAGGCGCCGACCCTGGCGGTCACCAGCCCCAACGACGGGGCGGCGGTCACCAACGGCGCGATCCCCGTGCAGGGCACCACCAACGCGACCTCCATCACGGTCTCGGCCACCTACGTGGGACCCGTCGGCCCGAAGCCGTCGGCGTCCGCGTCGCCGATGCCCACCCCGGCGCCCAAGCAGATCTCGGTCGCGCCGGACGGGACGTTCTCCGACTCGTACCAGCTGGCACCCGGGAAGTGGTCGCTCACCATCACTGCGACCGGCAGTCAACAGGAGACGACCACCGAGACGCGCTCGGTCACCGTCGCCTTCACCGGCGTGGACCTGGTGGTCTCGATCAAGGGTTCGCCGGCCTGGCTGAAGGCGTGGGTGGACGGCGTGCTCGACCCGACGCTGGGGGCGGGCGGACAGACCCTGGGCGTCGGCAAGACGATCGAGTTCACCGGCCAGCACACCGTGGAGGTGCGCACCGGCTCGGCAGGCTCCACCTACTTCACGCTGAACGGCCAGTCGCTGGGCGCTCTCGGGCCACCGGGCGTGCCGCAGACGTGGCTCTTCGCCCCGCCCGCGCCGCCGCAGCAGACCCAGCACCACTGACCATGGCCGGCGGACCGATGGAACCGCCCGCGACCGACGACCTGTCCGTTGCCCACGCGCTGGCCGCGCAGCTGCAGGCGCGCTGTCTCCGGGGCGGCCTGACGCTTGCGACCGCCGAGTCCTGCACCGGTGGGCTGGTCGGCCACCTGGTCACCGGGATCCCGGGGTCCAGCGGCTACTACCTGGGCGGCGCGATCACCTACGCGGACCGGATCAAGCACGAGCTGCTCGGCGTGCCGGACACGACCCTGCAGGCGCACGGCGCCGTCTCCGCGCAGGTCGCGGCTGCGATGGCGGAGGGCGCCTGCCGGCGGTTCGGGGCCGACCTGGCGGTCGCGGTCACGGGGATCGCCGGGCCGGACGGCGGGAGCGAGGCGAAGCCGGTCGGCCTGACGTACGTGGCGGTGGCCGGGGTGGCGGGCACGGAGGTCCGGCGTCACCAGTGGCACGGCGACCGGGAGGCCAACACGCGGCAGAGCGCCGAGGCGGCCCTTCGGCTCCTCCTGGAGCGGCTCGGGGAGGAACCCGCCGGATGACCCGCTCGGCGGCCGACGTGGGCCGCGGGCTGGCGCCGGCCCGTCCGGCTCGCCCGATCGCGGCCGGAGAAAGGATCCACGTGGTGGGGGCGGCCGGCGCCGGCGCATCGGCCGCGGCGATCCTGGCGGCCCGGGCGGGGGCCGCCGTCACGGCGTGCGACCGCTCCGCGGACTCGCCGTACGTCGCGGCGGTGGAGGTGGCGGGCGTGCGGGTCGTGGAGGGCCACGCGGCCCGGCACGTGGCCACCCCGGTAAACCCCGGCGCCACGGGGCCGTCGTCGAGCCCGACGTCGGTGGGCCCCGGCGCCACGGGTGCGTCGCGGCCGGCGAACGTGGACCGCGCGGCCATGGTCGCGCGCGTCGACCGGCTGGCGGTCACCAAGGCGCTCACGGCGATCGACCCCGATCATCCTGAGCTGCGCGCGGCGCGCGATCTCGGGATCCCGGTGGAGCCCTGGCAGCAGGTCGTGGCGGACGCTGCCGCGACTCGAGGCGCGCGCCTCGTCGGCGTGGCGGGCACCCATGGGAAGTCGACCAGCACCGGCTGGCTCGTCGAGCTCCTCTGGCGGGCGGGGCGCGACCCCAGCGCCTTCGTGGGCGCCCTCCTCCCGGCAGACGTGTCCGGCCCGCCCGCGTCCACGGCCCGGTGGGGAGCCGGCCCCGAGTTCGTGGTGGAGGCGGACGAGTACGCGGGCAACTTCGATCCGTACCGGCCGGCGATGGCCGTGCTCCTGAACGCGGAGTGGGACCACCCGGACGTCTTCCCGGACGAGGCCGCGGTCCGGGACACCTTCGAGCGGTGGATCCGCGGCATGGAGGCGCCGGGTGCCGTGCCGACGCTCGTGGCGAACTGCGGCGACCGTGGCGCCGACCGGGTGGCGGCCCGCCTGGCCGACTGGCCCGGGCGGCTGGTGGCCGTGGCACTGCTGGAGGAGGGGACCGATCTGGCGGGTGCGGCCGACCGGCCGGGCGCCCGAGGCGACCGGACCGACGGGGCGGCCGACCTGGTCACCGCTGCGGACCGGCTCCGCTCGGCGCGGCGAACCGCGCTCGGCCCCGCCCGGGCGGTGGTGGCGCGGATCGTCGCGGCCGACCCCGACGGCACCACGCTGGAGATCGTCGGGCTCGAGGAACTCGGTGCCTGGGAGGAGACGGCCCGGCCCGGAGCGAGCGTCGGCGCGCGGATCGCGCTGCCGGGGCGGCACAACGCCCAGGACGCCCTCTGCGTGGCCGCGGCGGCGGCGGCGCTGGGCGTCCCGGTGCCGGCCGTCCTGGAAGGGCTGGGTGCCTTCCGCGGCGTCGGCCGTCGGCTCGAGCTGAAGGGCGAGCCGCGCGGGGTGGCCGTCCTGGACGACTACGCGCACCATCCGACCGCCATCGCCGCGACGCTCGCCGCCGTGCGCCAGCGGTACCCGGCCAGGCGGCTCTGGGCCGTCTACGAGCCGCTCACGTACCACCGCACGGCGGCGCTGCTGGACCGATTCGCGGAGGTCCTCGCGTCGGGCGCCGACGAGGTGGCGATCGCGGACATCTGGGCCGGACGCGACCCCGACACCACCGTGGCCTCGGCCGAGGGGCTCGCGGCGGCGGTGCGCGCCCGTGGCCTGCCCGGGGCGGCCGCGCCGGGGACGGTGGAGCAGACGGCCGACTGGCTGGCGGAACGGGTGCGCCCCGGGGACGTCGTCCTCGTGATGGGGGGTGGGCACTCCTACCGGATCGCCGCGCGCCTGGTCGAGTCGCTCGGGCGCGCCTGACCTTCGTCGTCCCTCGGACCCGGGGGACCCGCCGCACCGTGGGCGGCCGGTACACTGGACGGATGCCGAACCTCACACCGGGTGACGCCGACGACCTGCTCGCCGCCTACAAGCGGGCCCGGGAGACGCGCGACGTGGACGCCGCCATGGCCCTCTACCGCAGCGACGCGGACCTGCGCACGGATCCCTTCGGCGAACACCTGGCCGGGGAGCTGGCCATCCGCGCCCACTGGAACCGGCTCGCGCTGGAGCAGGTGAACGTCGAGTTCGACGCCGAGCGCGCGTGGGCCAGCGGTTCCACCGTGCTCGCTGCGTGGCACGGCGCGTGGACCCGGCGCGACACCGCCGGGCGCTGGCGTGCCCGCGGGTTCGTCACCTTCGAGCTCGACGAGGACCGCCTCGTGGTGCGCGAGCGGCACTGGACGCTGGTGCGGCAGGTCGGCATCGACACCACGGTGAAGCCCGAGCCGGTGCCGGACGATCCGGGCGAGGGAGGAGCAGGGGATGCCGGGTGAGGTCTCGTTCGACGTGGTCAGCGACTTCGACCGCCAGGAGCTGGTGAACGCGCTCGACCAGGTGCGCCGGGAGGTCTCCGCCCGGTTCGACTTCCGGAACGTGCCCGTCCAGCTCGACCTGGGGCGGGACGAGATCCTGCTGCGCACCTCCGACGAGTACCGTGCGAAGGCGGTCCGGGAGCTGCTGGAATCCAAGGCGGTCCGCCGCGGCCTGTCGCTCAAGATCTTCGACTGGGGCACGATCGAGCCGGCCGGGAAGGACACCGTGCGCCAGCACATCGCGCTCCGCCGCGGCCTGGACGAGGAGCTCGCGAAGCGGATCGCGAAGCTCGTCCGGGACGAGTTCCCGAAGGTGCGGCCGCAGATCCAGGGTGACGCGGTGCGGATCGCGGGCAAGAGCAAGGACGAGCTGCAGCGCGTGATCGTGCGGCTGCGCCAGGCGGCCGAGGACTACCCGGTCGCCATCCAGTTCGAGAACTATCGCTAGGCTCGCCCGGGGCCGCAGGCCAGGCCCCCGCCGGGGCGCGGCTCAGGCGCGCTCGGCCGCCAGCACGCGGGCGATCTGCTCGGACCAGGCGCGGATGTCCTCGAAGTTACGGAAGTCGCCGCCGTGCCCCTCGATCACCAGCAGTCGCTCGGCCACCGTGAGGTCGGTGCGGCCGAGCCGGCCGCCGAACGTGACGTGCCCGCGCACCCCGATCGAGGCGGCGAGCGACGCGACGCCCCGCGGCAGGGGCAGCAGGTGCCCCTCGGCGGACCGGTCGAGTGGTCCGCTGTCGAAGAGCCAGACCGGGACCCTCGCCAGTTCCGCCCGGTGGCGCCGCAGGAACTTGAAGGCCTCGGGCATCCAGACGCCGTGGTACAGCGCGCTGCCCACGATCACGCAGCTGAAGCCGGAGAGCCGCTCCACCTGACGGGCCGGGCGCACGTCGATGTCGCAGCCGGCGTCGAGCAGCGCGAGCCCGATGGACTGTGCGATCTGCGCGGTGGACCCGCCCTGGCTCGCATAGGCGACGAGGACCCGGTCGCGTTCGACGGGCAGCGACGGACCGGCGGCCGTGTCCGCGCCGGTGGCCGCGGCCGCGTCGACGCCGTCGTTCGTCGGATCGCTCACTCACCCTCCACGTCAACCGCCGCCCTAGCCGCGCGAACCGCCGGTGAAGTTCCACGCCGCGAGGTGCAGGGCGGGCACCAGCGAGGCGGCATCGAGGCCGTCGAGCACGAGCGTTCGCTCGGAGCCTACGCCGAGCACCGCGCCGGGTGCCAGTGCCTCGAGGAAGGATTGCGTGAAGCGCAGGTTCCGGACCGGGCGCACCACCCGGCCGTGCTCCACCAGCCAGACCCCGTTGCGCGTCAGGCCGGTCACCACCTGGGTCCGCGGGTCGAGGATGCGCGTGTACCAGAAGTCGGTCACGAGCAGGCCGTGCTCCATGGCCGCGACCAGCTCCGGGGTCGGCCGATCACCGGCCTCGACGACCACGTTCGCGGGGACCGCTCCCCATTGCCCGGACTCCTCGCTCGCGTGGCCCGTGCTCCCGGTGCCCGCCTGTCGGGCCGTCCGGCGCGTGTGCAGGACCGCGGCGGTGACCCCGGCTCGAACGACCTCGATCCGGCGCCTGGGGGTCCCCTCGGCGTCGAAGAGGAGCCCGGTCTGGCCCGGGTCCGTGGCGTCGTCGGCGATCGTGAGCGACCGGTCGAACTGCGCCTCGCCGAGCCGCACGAACGAGCGTCCCTCGTGCACGGCGCGGCCGTTGAAGCCGTGGAGGAAGAGGAACTCCAGCATGTTCGCGACGCACTGCGGCTCGAGCACCACCTCGTAGCGGCCGGGCTCCAGGTCCGTGGGGTCGGCCCCGTCGCGCGCCTTGCGCGCGGCCCGTGCACCGAGACGGGCGCCGTCGAGGTCGTCGAGGCGGACGGAGGCATCCCGCGCGCTGCCGTCCGACGTGCCCGTCCGGGCGATCCCCTGGAGTCCTGCCACGGCGGTGCGGCCCGCCAGCCGCTGCCCGGCGCTGTTGGCGAAGAACGCACGGATCCCGGCCGTGGGGCAGGAACCGGCCGTCTCGAGGCCGCCGGCGGCGTCCACGAAGGCGCGGACCCGACGGGCGCGCTCATCGGGCAGGGCCCGCGCGGTCCGCTCGTCCCAGTGCTCCGCCTCGGTGGCCGGGGTGGGGGGCGTCAGGCCGGGCCAGTCCGGGTCTTCGGGCCGGGTGCGTGCCGCGGCCAGGACGTCGTCGGCGAGGCGGGCCAGGAGGTCCGGGTCGAACCCCTCCACGCTGGACGCCGCGGACCGGCCGTCGAGGGCAACGCGCAGGTGCACGCGCTGCCGCTCCTCGGCCACGTTCTGGTGGATGAACCCGTTCGCGAACCGGGTCAGGGCCTCCTCGCCGTGCCGTACCGTGACCTCCGCCTCCGCGGTGGCCGCGCGCGACCGGACGAGGTCGAGCACCCGGTCGGCGATGTCGGCCGGGTCGACGCCGGGGGAGGCAGGCACCTCGTTGCGCTGCATGCTGCTCACCCCCGCACCCCCACCCGCACGCCGCGGAACCGCGCCGGCACGGCCGGGTGGCCGGTGTGCCCCACCTGCGCCGGCTCGCCCTTGCCGCAGTTGGGCGTTCCCCAGAAGGTCCACTCGGACCGGTTCCCCAGCATGTCCATCGATCCCCAGAAGTGCGGGCTGATCCCGGTGTAGGTCGGGTTGCGCAGCATGCGGCCGCGCCTGCCGCCGCGGATCTCCCAGCCGATCTCGCACCCGAACTGGAAGTTCAGCCGCTTGTCGTCGATCGACCAGGAGCGGTTGGTGTCCATCAGGATCCCGTCGTCGGTGGCGGCGATCATCTCCTCCAGGCTGTGCGGGCCGGGGAGGAGGCCCACGTTCGTCATGCGCACCATGGGGATCCGGTCGAAGCCGTCCGCCCGCACGGCGCCACCCGAGGGAATCCCGACGAGGGCGGCGGAATCGCGCCCGGAGAGGACGCCCACCCAGGTGCCGTTCCGCACGATGTCGACCGGGTGTGCCGGGGTGCCCTCGTCGTCGTATCCGAAGCTGCCCAGCGCGCCCGGGAGGGTCGCGTCGGCGGTGATGGTCATCAGGTCGGACCCGAAGCGCAGGCGGCCGAGCTGGGCGAGGTCGAGCCACGAGGTACCGGCGTACGCGGCCTCCCAGCCGAGGATGCGGTCGAGTTCCACCGCGTGCCCCACCGACTCGTGGATCTGGAGCGCCATCTGCTCGCTGCCCAGGATGAGGTCGGTGGCGTCCAGGGACGGGCACTGCGGCGCGGAGAGGAGCGCGCGCGCCTCGCCGGCGATGCGCGGCGCGTTGCCCGGCAGATCGAGCTCGCGCACCAGTTCCCAGCCGCGGGTCCCGTACTGACCCCGGATCCCGGGGTAGGAGCGGCGCTGCGTCTCCCGTTCGCCCACTGCGGTGGCGTTCATGGCCGCGCCGCACTCCACGATGTGCTGGTCCACCCGGTGGCCCTCGCTGCTGGCGAGCCACTTGTGCGTGTCCCAGATCCGGCTGCTGGCTTCGGCCAGATCGGCGCCGTGGTCGAGCATGGTCCGCGTGACGCCCTCGAGCAGGTCGCCCTTCTCCGCGAGCGGGACGCTCCATGGATCCTCGAGACAGATGCTCGACCAGGACCCCTGCGCAGGTGCCTGGGGAGCCAGGTCCAGCGCCGTGCCGGGCACCAGCCCGGAGGCACGGGCGACGGCCGCGGCCCGTGTGCCTGCCCGCCGCGCGGCCGCCACGCCGAGCTCGGGGATCGCGAAGAAGCCCCAGGACGAGCCGATCAGGGCGCGCACGCCGATTCCGGCACGCTCGCGCCGTTCCACTGATTCGAGGACCCCGTTGCGCGCGGTGATCCATTCCGTGCGCGTCTCCATCACGCGGGCGTCGGCGTAGCGCGCCCCAGCCGCAAGCGCGGCCTCGACGGCCGCGGTCACCAGGTCGTACATGCGCGCATCGTACGTTCCGGGCGCGGTACCTGCCCGAACGGCTGCGCGCCCGGTGGCCCCGTACGTGCCCGAGGGCACGCCCGGGGCACGCCCGGTGCCTGCCCGGCCCCGGGTGCGTCACCGCGCGTGCCCGGCCCCGGGTGCGTGACCGCCGCGGGTGCGGGTGTCGCCCGCGGGGTGTCCCGACCCCCGCGTAGAGTTGCCGCATGACGCAGGGAGGAGCGCGCAGGGGCGCCACCGCACGGGTGTGGCTGCAGGCGATCCGCCCCGCGACCCTGCCGGCCGCGGCCAGCGGGGTCGCGGTGGGGCTCGGCGCGTCGCTCGGGGCGCGGGCCCCGTTCCGGATCGACGCCGCGGTGCTCTGCCTCGCGGTTGCCGAGCTGCTGCAGATCGCCGCGAACCTGGCCAACGACCTCTCTGACTACCGCCGCGGTGCCGACAGACCGGACCGCGTGGGGCCGGTGCGCGTCGCGGCCGCCGGCCTGGTCACCGTCCGGCAGCTCGAGATCGCGATCGTCCTGACGCTCGGCGCGGCGGGGCTCGCCGGCCTGGGCCTGGCGGTGATCGGCGGGTCTGGCGTACTGGCCGCGGGGCTGCTCGCGATCCTGGCGCTCCTCGCGTACACCGGTGGTCCGTGGCCGTATGGATACCACGCCCTTGGCGAGCCGTTCGTCTTCGTCTTCTTCGGCCTGGTGGCGGTGATCGGCACCGCGTTCCTCCAGGCCGGTCGCATCGAGGCGGGGTTCGTGCTCGCCTCGCTTCCCGTCGGGGCGCTGGTCACGGCGATCCTGGTGGTCAACAACCTCCGCGACATCGACGCCGACCGGACGGCCGGCAAGCGCACCCTGGCCGTGGCCCTCGGACCGGTGGCCACACGTGCCGAGTACGGCGCGCTGCTGTTGCTCGCCTGGCTCGTCCCACTCCTGGGCGCCGCGGCAGGCTCCGGGCCCGCGCTGCTGCTCCCGCTGGCGACCACGCCCATGGCGGTGCGCCTGGTGCGCGCCGTGCATGCGAGGGGCGATCCCCGGCGGCTCAACCTGGTTCTCCGCGACACCGCGCGCCTGGCGCTCGCGTTCTCGCTGCTCTACGGCGTGGGGCTGGCCCTGTCGGGTTGATCCACCGCTCGTGCGGCCTTGGGCGCGGGCGTCTGCTGGTCGGCCAGCGCGCGGGCGGCCACCCGGTCGCCGGCCTCCACGGAGGCCGTCCCCGGGTCGGGCGCATCGGCGACCGCCGGGAGCTCGAACCAGAAGCACGCGCCGGCACCCACGACGTTCTCGACCCCGACGCGCCCGCCGTGCGCCTCGACGAGCGCCTTCACGATGGCCAGGCCCAGGCCCGTGTGCCCGGCGACCCGATCGCGGGCCGGATCCGCCTCGTAGAAGCGGTCGAACACCCGCGGGAGGTCGGCCGGGGCGACGCCGGGACCTGTGTCCTCCACCTCCACCCGTGCTCTGCCGGCCGCGGCGCGGGCGCGAAGCCGTACCTCGCCGCCCGGTGGCGCGTGCCGGAGCGCGTTGTCGACCAGGGCGGCGAGCACCTGGCGCAGCCGATCCGCGTCGCCGGTCACCGCGAGGCCCTGCTCGGCCTCGGAGAGGAGCCGCTGCCCGCCACCGCCGGCGCGGGCCTCGAACGCGGCGGTGGTGGCGGAGAGCAGGTCCGCCACTTCCACCCGCTCCATCTCGAGCGGCAGCCGGCCGATCTCGGCGAGGTTCAGGGTGCGGAGGTCCTCCACGATCCGCGCCAGCAGGTGCGCCTGCTCACGGATCGTCTCCACGTGGTCGGCGGCGAGCGGGTAGACGCCGTCGAGCATGGCGCTGGAGGTGGCGTCGATGACCGTGAGCGGCGTGCGCAGCTCGTGCACAACGTCCTGCAGGAACCGGCGACGCTGGTCGTCGGAGGCCTGGAGGGCCGCGGCCATCGTGTCGAACGAGCGCCCGAGCTCACCGACCTCGTCGCGTCGGTCTCCGAGCCCCGAGCGCCTGGACAGGTCTCCGCCCGCGACCGCGGCCGCCGCCTGGCCGAGGCGACGGAGCGGTTGGAGCAGGCGGTTGGCCAGCAGGAAGCCGAGCAGGGAGGCGACGAGGACCGCCGCGACCGCGATGAGCACGAGGGTCAGGCTGGTCGCTCGCTCGAACTCGACCCAGCGGAGGCGGACATCCGGCGACAGTGAGGCCGTCGCCGCGGGTGACGGCGGGGCAGCAACGCCCGCCCCCGTGTCCGTGCCGGTTGTCGCGTGGGGGATCGCGATCGTCCGTGGTCCAGCGGCGACGGGCCGCACGACCAGCGCCACGCGGCCGACGGGCGGCTGCGGAGCGAGGCCGCTCCGCGTCGGGATGCCGGCACCCGATGTCCCTCCGCCGGGGCCCGGACCGACGGGGCCGGGAGAGGCGGTGCCACCCGGAGCACCGGACGGGCCGGGTGATCCCCCCGGTCCTCCGGATGGACTGACGGAGGGATGGGGGGAGCCTCCCGGCCCCCCCTGCCCGGATCCTGACGGAGACGGCGACGGACTGCGCCGCGGGGTGGGTGCCGGCGTTGGCGATGGGTGCGGGGTGGCCGTCGGGTGCGGCACGGGGGTGAGGGTCGGCGAGGCGTGCGGCGTCGGCGATGGCTGGGGGGTGTTTCCCGGGGAGGGCGGCGGGCTGGCGACCGGTTGCAGCGGGCTGCCGCCAGGGGCTGTTGCGCCGGCCGACGGGAAGGGGATCGGGATCGGCGTCTCAGTGACCGGTATCCCGGGGGTTGGTCCGGAGGACGAGCTCGCCTGCGACGGCGCGACCGACGACGGAGGAGTCGGCGAGGGAGCGCTTGCCGTGGGCGCGGAGGGGAGGGGTCCCTCGATCTGCTCGAACTCGTACCGGATCACGGCGGGCGTGGCGATCACCATCGCGAGCGCCGTCGCCGCCGCCACGGACGCGAACATGAGCACGAGGCGAAGACGAAGGCTCACGATCTTCCAGCCCTTGGGCGGGGCTCGGCACGGAGACTGGCCGGCCTCGTGAGCGTAGGAGCAGGGGCGTGGGTGCCTGCAGGTCCGACCGGCACGAAATCAAAGGGCCGTGCCACCGATATCGGTCGGTGGCACGGCCGAAGGGAGGGGGGATCGGTGTTGTCTCGCCGGGCGGTCAGCGCCCTCCTCCGGGTCCGCCCTGTCCGCCGTCGGCCCCGGCCTGGGTCTCCGTCTGCTCCTGGGTCTGCGCCTGCACCTGGATGCCGGTGCCGTCCCCGGCCTGGACCTGTGCCTGGGTCTGGGTCTGTGACTGGACCTGGGATTGGGTCTGCGTCTGCGTCCCGGCCGGGTCGCAGGTCATGTCGCGATCGCGCTCGCGCAGGCGGGTCTGGTCGCCCCCTGTCGGCAAGGTCGCGGGCGTGAGCGTGCTGGCCGTTGCGGTGTCAGTGAGGTGGATCCGGTCCCGGGTCCGATCCTGGTCCGGGATGCCGTCGCAGTCCTCGCACGAGCCGTCCTCGAGCCGGTCCCGGTCCCGGGTCTGGTCGCCACTGGTCGCCACCGCGGTGCTCGTCAGCGTGCTGGTTGAGGCAGCATCGGTGAGCTGAATCCG
>JAJYKX010000276.1 GCA_021788175.1 Chloroflexota bacterium | reverse complement strand
CGGCCACCTGGTAGAGGACGGCCGCCTCGAGCTCATCGGGCGCCATCGACATCGCGCGTCGCCCGAACCCCACCAGGTCCGGGAACCCGGGGTGCGCGCCGATCGACAGGCCCTCGTCGAGCGCGAGCCGCACCGTCCGCCGGATCGTGAGTGGATCGCCGGCGTGGAACCCGCAGGCGACGTTGACGGACGTGAGGTGCGGCATGAGGGCGGCGTCGGCGCCCATCTGCCAGGGGCCCAGGCTCTCGCCCACGTCGGCGTTCAGGTCGATCCGGGTGGCCACGGGGTCATCCTACGCGACGCGCCGCACCGGGTCGCTCGGTGCCCCGCGTTTCGAACGGGTAGCGGAGGCCGGTCTGCCGCCGGATCTCGTCCAGCGTCTCCATGATCGCGACCGACTCGTCGAGCGGCATCGTGGGACTCTCGAGGAGCCCCGCGCGCAGACAGCGGCCGACCTCGACCGCCTCGTGATTCCATCCGTGGCCGGGATCGCTCGCCCGGATCTCCTCGACCACCTCGGCACCCGGGTTGGTGCCTCGCACCAGGCGCACCGACGAGGGATCGAAGAGGGGACCGGACAGCTCGAGCCGACCCCGGCTTCCCGCCACCACCGCGCCGCCCGGCGTGTCCACCTCCAGGGTGGTGTTCAGCACGGCGTGGGCGCCGCTCGCGTAGCGCAGGATCACCGAGGTCTGCGCGTCGACGGCTGTGGCGGTCGGGGTCGCCACGGCGGTCACCGACTGCGGGGTGCCGAGCACGAACGACGCGAAGGAGACCGGGTAGACGCCCAGGTCGAGCAGCGCCCCGCCGCCCAGCCCGGGCGCGAACAGCCGGCTCTCCGGGTCGGGATGCATCCGGATGCCCAGGTCCGCATGGACCGTCCGGACTTCGCCCAGGATCCCGCTGTCGAGGATCTCGCGGACGCGGGCCATGCCCGGCAGGAAGCGGGTCCACATCGCCTCCATCAGGAACCGCCCGTGGCCACGGGCGCTGGCCACGAGTTCCCGGGCTTCCGCCGCGGTGACGGTGAAGGGCTTCTCGCACAGCACCGCCCTGCCGGCCTCCAGGGCCGCCAGTGCCCAGGCGTGGTGAGCCGGGTGTGGCAGCGCCACGTACACCACGTCGACCGCGGGATCCTCCACCAGCGCCCGGTAACCGGTGTGGCGCGCCGGGATGCGGAAACGCTCCGCGAAGGCATCCGCCGCCTCGCCGCGCCTTGACCCCACCGCGTGCAGCTCCGCATCCGGCACCCGGGCCAGGTCCGTCGCGAACTTGGCCGCGATCACGCCGGTGCCGAGGATCCCCCAGCGAATCGGTCGGCGCGCAGGTGCGGGCATGGCTTCTCCTCAGGCGCGATCGGGATGGGCCGGTTCGGCGGCGAAGGCGGCGATCCGCACCGGGAGCCGCCGCGAGCCCCACCGGCCGGCGGGCCCGGCGAACACGCCGGGGATCTGCACGCCGCATGCGCGGCAGCGGCCGTCGTCGCTCAGGCGGTACGCGCCGATCTCGTACCAGTCCCGCTCGACGAGGAGCGCGCCGCAGGCGTGGCACCTGGTCGACTGCCCGTTCCGGTCCTGCACGTTGCCGGTGTACGCGTAGCGGATCCCGTTGGCCATGGCGATGCCGCGCGCCCGCGCCAGGGTCGTCGGCGGCGTGGGCGGCGCGTCGAGCAGCCTGTAGTCGGGATGGAAGGCGCTGAAGTGGAGCGGCACCTCCGGCCCGAGCTCGTCGACCACCCAGCGGGTGAGCCGATCGATCTCCTCGTCCGAATCGTTGTACCCGGGGATCAGCAGGGTCGTGATCTCCACCCACACGCGGGTCTGGTGCACGAGGTAGCGCAGCGTGTCGAGCACGGGCTCGAGCCTGCCGGCGCAGAGGTCCGCATAGAAGGACTCCGTGAAGCCCTTGAGATCCACGTTGGCGGCGTCGATGTGCCGATAGAAGTCCGCCCGGGGGGCCGGGTTCATGTACCCGGCGGTCACCGCCACGGACCTGATCCCGAGGGCGTGGCAGGCATCGGCCACGTCCATGGCGTACTCGGCGAATATGACGGGGTCGTTGTAGGTGAAGGCGACGGAGGCGCAGCCAAGCCGCCGGGCGGCCCGGGCGATGGCCTCCGGGGCGGCGGCATCGGCGAGCGTGTCGATCTCGCGTGACTTCGAGATGTCCCAGTTCTGGCAGAACCGGCAGGCCAGGTTGCAGCCGGCCGTGCCGAACGAGAGCACCGCGGATCCCGGAAGGAAGTGGTTCAGCGGCTTCTTCTCGATCGGATCGACGCAGAACCCCGACGAGCGCCCGTAGCTGGTCAGGACGATCGCGTCGTCATGCCGGGCGCGGACGAAGCACAGGCCGCGCTGGCCCTCGTGCAGCCGGCACTCACGCGGACAGAGGTCGCACTGCACCCGGCCGTCGTCCAGGCGGTGCCAGTACGTGGTGGGGACCGTGAAGGGATCCACGGCCGAATCGTAGGCCCGCGCCGCCAGGGGCGGGGGTCGCCCGGTCAGGAGGCGCCTGCCGATCGTGCCGGCGGGAGTCGCGCGCAGGGACGCCGCGACGTCGCGCCAGTGGGGACCTACGGCTGGCATCCCTCGTCGATCCACCGCCGAAACAGCTGGACCCGCTCGGCCGGCCAGGCGCCGTCACAGGGCATCTCCCCGTTCTCCGTGGCGGTGAGGATCTGGTTCGCGTTGGCCTTGACGTCGTCATACGCCCAGAGATCGAAGAGGAAGGTCATTGCCGACCGGTCGCGGTCGCGGAAGAGGGGCTTGATGTCGGTCGCGA
>JAJYKX010000275.1 GCA_021788175.1 Chloroflexota bacterium | reverse complement strand
AGGCCGGCCGTCCGCCGCTGCTCCCGGCTGGGGACGTCGTCGACCACGATCGCCACCTGGTCCAGGAGGCCCCGGAGGGGCCCCGGAAGGGCGTCGATGGCGCGTTCGAGCGCGCGCTCGAAGAACGACTGGCCGAACGACGGTCCCGGAGGCCGGCGATGTCGGCGCGCCTGGCTGCCACGGCGACGGAGCGGCATGGCCCTATCCTACGCACGCGCGGGAGCCCGCACCACTGGCCCGCTCGGGTCGTCGGGGCCCGGGATCTGCCGCCTCGCAGCCCCCAACAGCCGCCGGCCCCCGACAGCCGCCGGCCCCCGACAGCCGCCGGCCCCCGACAGCCGCGCGCCGGCCCGATCGCCCCCGATCATCCTCGGACCGCACCCGCCGGACCGGGGCCCGGACCATCGTCGGGACGCACCCGTACCAGTGGGCGGTCCCCCACGCCGTCGGCCGCACGCACCATCTGCGCCATGGTTCGCAGAGTGCTTGCCGGCGTCTTCTGGTTCGTGGCCGTGGCGGCCTGGTACGGGTTCGCGTCGTTCGCGTTCGGGATCCCCGGGGCCCTGGGCCCCGTGATCGCCCTGGGCGTCGCCGCGTTCGTGGCCATCGACCCACGCCACTGGATCTGGGAGACGCGGCGGATCCACCAGCAGTAACCGGCGCCGGCTGGCGTCGGCTGGCGCCGGCCTCAGCGGCCCTCGAGCGCGGCGTCCTCGTGGACGGGGACGCCCTCCAGCAGGGTCAGGACCACGCGCGCGTCGCCGATCGGGCCTGCATCCCGCGCCAGCACGTCACGGTCGAGCACGACCAGGTCGGCCAGCTTCCCCACCTCGACGGTGCCCGTGACGGCGTCCAGGTGGTTCACGTACGCCGAGCCGATGGTGAACGCCGCCAGCGCGTCGGGCAGGTCGAGCGCCTGCTCCGGCAGCAGCGGCTCGGCCGTGCGGTCCTCCGGCGACACCCGGTTCACCGCCACCTCCACCTCCTCCAGCACGTTCGGGGTGCTCACCGTCCAGTCGCTGCCGCCTGCCAGTACGGCACCGGTGCGGCGCAGCGAGCGGAACGGGTACTGCAGGAGGTAGCGCTCCGGCGGCAGGAACGGGCGGGTGAGCTCCACCATCTGGGGATCGTTGCAGGCCCAGTAGGGCTGGATGGTGGCGGTGACGCCGAGGGGGCGGAAGCGCGCCACGTCGGCCGGGTCCACCACCTGGAGGTGCGCCAGGTGGTGCCGGTGGTCTGACGGCCCGTTGGCACGTCGCGCTGCCTCGATCGCGTCGAGCGCCTCCCGGACCGCGCGGTCGCCCAGCGCGTGGACGTGGACCTGGAACCCTTCGGCATCGAGCCGGGTCACGTGCGCCTTCAGCAGCTCCGGGTCCACGAAGCTGACCCCGCGGTTGGCCGTGGCGTGCCCGTGGCCGTCCAGGTAGGGTTCGAGCATCGCCGCGCTGCCGTTCTCCGCCACGCCGTCCTGCATGATCTTGACCGTCGACGCGCGCAGTCGGCCGAGCGTGCCCGTCCGTCGCCGCTCGATCATCTCGTCGATCTGCTCGCCGCCCCGTTCCCGCTCCCACCAGAGCGACGCCACGACGCGCGCCGTCAGGAGGCCCCGCTCGGCGGCCAGCCGGTACGCGGCCAGGTCGTCGGGCGTCACCCAGGCGTCCTGCCAGGCAGTGATCCCCAGGCGCTGCAGGTAGGCCTGCGCCAGCCCGATCCCCTTCACGCGATCCTCGAGCGTCACCGGGGGCAGGATCCGCTTCACGGCCTCCATGGCGCCCTCGTGCAGGGTGCCGGTCGGCTCGCCGTCCGCGTCACGCTCGATGCGGCCGTGGACGGGGTCGGGAGTCGCACGGGTGATCCCGGCGACCGCGAGGGCCCGGCTGTTGGCCCACGCGCCGTGCGCGTCGCGGTTGATGAAGAAGGCCGGGCGATCCGGCACCACCGCGTCGAGATCCTCGCGTCGCGGCGTGCCGCCGGGGAACGCCTCCATGTACCAGCCGTCACCCAGCACCCATGGGATGTCGGGATTGGCGACGGCGTAGCGTCGGATCGCCTGCTGGTACGCCTCGAGCGTGCGCGGCAGGTCGTGCAGGGGGCAACGCAGGAGCCCGATCCCGGCCATGGACGGGTGGACGTGCGCGTCCTGGAACCCGGGCAGCACGGTGCGCCCGGCCAGGTCGATGCGGCGCGTGCGGGGGCCTGCCAGCTCGGCGACCTCCCGGTCGGGCCCGACCGCGACGATCCTGCCGCCCAACACCGCCACCGCGGATGCCGTGCGCCGCACGGCGTCCATCGTCTGGACCGACCCGCCGACCAGGACGAGGTCAGCCGCCCAACGGTCGCTCATGGTTCTCCTCCACCGGCCGCCGCCGGGCGGGCTCCGGCCCGTCCGCCGGGTGCCTGCCCTGCGTCCGCGGCCCGCCGTCCGTCGTCCTCGTCGCCCACGGGCGACCCTGCCGACATGATGCTCGTCCGGAGAGGGCCGGAGGCGGCAATGGCCGCAGCGCCGTGCCCCGTGCCGATCGTCGCCGCACCGCGCTGGGCCGCACCGTGCCGATCGCGCGCCGTGCCCCGTGCCGGTCGTCGCCGCGCCGCGCTGGGCCGCACCGTGCCGATCGCGCGCCGTGCCCCGTGCCGGTCGTCGCCGCGCCGCGCGGACCGGTGACGGGACGGCCCGGACAGCCACCGGGGCGTACCATGTGATCGTGGATATCGGCCTGCTCCTGGTCATCATCCTGATCGCGGTCTTCGTGTGGCGCGGCCCCAAGACCCTGCCCGAGCTGG
>JAJYKX010000274.1 GCA_021788175.1 Chloroflexota bacterium | reverse complement strand
CCACCGACGCCGACTACGCGCGGTTCCTCTACCTGCTGACCCTCGAGCGGGAGGCCCGCTACGAGGACGCGGCGGTCATGGCCGGCTCGCCCTTCCTGATCGTGGATCCGCTCTTCAACGCCATCCTCCTCTGGTCGGAGCTCGCGCTCGCCGAGATTGCCGGGCTGGTCGGCGCGGACCCGGCACCGCATCTCGCCGCGTCGCATCGCATCCGGGAGGCGTTGATCCGCGAACTGTGGGTCCCGCATCGGCGCCGGTTCTCGCCCTGGGACGTGCGGCGCAACCGCCGTGAGCCCGAGGACACGGTCGTCTCCTTCGCGCCCCTGCTCGACCCCGAGCTGCCACCGCCGATCGTCGACGCGATCTGCCGCGAGCTCGACTCGCCGTCGTTCCACCCGCGCGGCCCGGGCCCGCACTACATCGTCCCGACGTACGACGAGCGGGCGGCCGACTTCGACCCCGAGCGTTACTGGCGGGGCCCGGTGTGGTTGAACACGAACTGGCTCCTCTGGCAGGGCCTGCGCCAGCACGGCCGGGAGCGGCTGGCCGGCGAGGTGGTCGCGAGTTCGCTCGAGCTGATCCGCCTGTCCGGCTTCCGGGAGTACTTCGACCCGCTGGATGGATCGGGCCACGGTAGCGACCGCTTCAGCTGGACCGCGGCCCTGATCATCGACATGGTGATGCGCCAGCGCCGCGCGGAATCGCAAGGCTGATCGCTCCGCCAGCGCCGCCGGAGGCCGGTGGCCGGGAGGCTCCGCTAGCCGCCTGCGCCGTCCGCGAGGCCTTCCCAGAGCGCGTCGACGCCGATCACCCGGGCGGCGGCCGCGAGGCGCCGCTGCTGCTCCGCCCACGCGGCCCGGGCATCCGCTGCGTCCTGCGGTGCGAACGTCACCCGGTCGCCGGGCCGCAGCTGTCCCAGGCGCGACCGCTCCCAGCGCGGCACGACCCCGACCACGGGATAGCCGCCGATCGTCGGCCCATCGACGAAGAGGACCACGGGCCGCCCGTCGGCGGGTACCTGGATCGCCCCCGGGGTGACCGGGTGCGACAGGATCTCGCCACCCGGCAGCAGGGCGGCGCCCTCGAGCCGCATCCCCATCCGGTCGCTGGCGGGCCCCACCCGCCAGGTCGCCGCGGCGAGGGCCCCCGCGGTGTCCGCCGGCAGGTGGCGCAGGTCGGGGCCCGGGACGAACCGGAGCGGGCCGTCGAGACGGGCAGGGTGCGGCGCCCTCCGCGCCGGCCACGCTCTGCCGGCGGCCCCGAGGTCACCCCGGCGGACCGGCAGCAGCACGTCCCCGGCGCGCAGCGGCCGGCCGTCGATGCCGCCGATCCCCGCCGGCACGCACGTGGAGGCCGACCCCAGGACCCGCCGCGCGGCTACCCCGCCGGCAAGCCCGACGTACGCGCGCATGCCCGTGCGCGACCCGGCGAAGCGGATCTGCGATCCGGCCGAGAGGCGGTACACGGCACCCGCCGGGAGGGGTCGACCGTCGTCCAGCTCGGCGCCGAGATCGGCACCGGCGAGCGACACCGTGCAGGTCTCGACCGCACGAAGCTGCGTCCCGCCCAGGGTCACCTCCACCGCGATCGCGTCCGGGGGAGCCTGGGCGAGCAGGTTGGCGACCGTGAGTCCCCAGGGGTCGCAGGCGCCGGACGGAGGTACCCCGAGGTGGGCGAGCCCCGGCCGTCCGCGGTCCTGGAGCGTGAGCAGGGGGCCGGGCGCGACGACTTCCAGCACGGCTCAGCGAGGCACGAACCGGACCCGGTCGCCGGGAGCAAGCAGCGCGGGATGCTCGCGCCGTACGTCCCACAGGAGCGCCTCGGTCCGTCCGATCAGGTGCCACCCGCCGGGCGTCTCGAAGGGGTAGATGCCCGTCTGGCGACCGGCGATCGCGACGCTGCCGGCCGGAACCCGGACGCGTGGCGTGGCGCGGCGGGGCAGATCGAGCGGGGCCGGGACGACGCCGAGGTACGGGAAGCCGGGCACGAACCCCAGCACGAGCACGCGGTACTCGACGCCGGCGTGCAGCGCCACCACCTGGTCCTCCGACATGCCCGTCCGCGCGGCCACCTCCGGCAGATCGGGCCCCTCGATGCCGCCGTATCGCACGGAGATCTCGTGGAGGACGCCGTCGGCGGCCGCCTCCGACCGGCCGGTCGCGTCCAGGACCTCCGCGAGGAGGCCCCGGAGTGCCTCCTCGGCGCACCGATCCGGGTCGAACGGGACCAGCACGCTCGCGTGCCCGGGCACGGCCGTGTCAAGGCCCGGCACCGACGGGCGCCGGACCTCGAGTTCGGCCGCCGCGCGACGCGCCCACGCGTTGGCCCGGAGGTCGAGCTCATCGGAGAAGGTGACGATCAGGGCCGCGTCGCCCAGCCGGTCGATGCGCGGCGCATGTCCCGCGGCGGGGGGATCATCCACCGACGGCTCGGACCTCGATGCCGGCCGCGGCGAGGGCTCGCCGGACGGCGGCGGCGATGGCGGGTGCCCCGGGCGTGTCCCCGTGGATGCAGATGGTGTCCGCCGGGACGATGACCGCGGTTCCGTCCGCGGCGGTCACCCGTCCATCGCGCGCGAGCGCGACCGCCTGGGCCGCGGCGGAGTCCGGGTCGTCGTTCAGCGCACCGGGCAGGTCGCGCGGGCGGAGGTGCCCGCCGGCCTCGTAGACACGGTCGGCGAACCCTTCCACCAGCGAGCGCAGGCCCAGGCCGGGGGCCGCAGCGAGGACGGCCGAGCCCGGCGGTCCGACGATCCGGAGCCCCGGGTCGAGGCGGGCCACGGCGGTC
>JAJYKX010000065.1 GCA_021788175.1 Chloroflexota bacterium | reverse complement strand
CAGGCCCTCGCGTTCCCACTGGCGGAGGCGCGACGGACTGGCGCCGACCATGGCCGCCGCCTCGGCGATGCGCAGGTAGCCGCCCGTGGCCTGCCGGGAGGGATTCGCGTCGGAACGGGCCACGGCGCGATCCCTAGTGGCCCCGTCGCTGCAGCAGCGTGGATCCGAGCACCAGCAGCACCGCGGCGCCGAAGATCATGGTGCCGACGACGTTGATCTGGACGGGGAGCGAGTTCCGGATCGATCCCCACACCCAGATCGGGAACGTGTTGGTGAGGCCGGACGTGAAGTTGGTGACCACGAAGTCGTCGATGGAGAGCGAGAAGGCCAGCAGCGCCGCCGCCAGGATCCCCGGGAAGATCAGGGGGAACGTGACGCGCCAGAAGGTCGTCCACTCGTTCGCCCCCAGGTCCATGGCGGCCTCTTCCAGGCGCCGGTCGAACCCCGCCATGCGCGCCTTCACGGTGACCACGACGTAGCTGATGTTGAACATGATGTGGGCGATCAGGATCGTGTTGAAGCCGAGCGGGAAGAGGAGCCCCTTCGGGATGATCGCGTCGAAGGGCGCCTGCGCGGTGTTGACGAAGAGTGTCAGGAGGCTCGCCCCCATCACGATCTCGGGGGTCGCCATCGGCAGGAAGATGAAGAGGTTCGTGGCGGAGCGACCGGGGAACTGGTAGCGCGTGAGTGAGACCGCGATCAGCGTGCCCAGCGCGGTCGCCACCAGCGTCGAGATGAAGGCGATCTGCAGGCTGGTGATGATCGCCGACTCCATGCCCGGGCGGCCGAAGGGGTTCAGCCAGGCCGCCAGCGAGAAGGCGTGCCACTGGTAGTTGAACTTGCCCACCTGCTCGTTGAAGCTGAAGGCGATCATCACCGCGATCGGCATCAGCAGGTACGCGACGGCGGCCACCGTGTAGACGGCGAGCCCCCAGCGGTCCACCCACGCGGCGAGCCGCTGGCGGGCCCCCGGCCGGGGGCGGGCGGGGGCCAGGTCCCGGGCGATGGCGGTCACAGCATTGCCCCTCCGCTGAGGTCCTCGGTGCCCAGCATCCGCGCGTAGAGCATGACCGCCACGATGATCCCCACCATCAGCACGATCGAGAGCGCCGACGCGATCGGGTAGTCGTTTGATTCCAGGAATCGGGCCTGGATCACGTTGCCGATCATCTGCGTCTTGGGGCTGCCCAGCAGCGTGGCGTTCACGTAGTCGCCGAGGGCGGGGATGAAGGTGAGGAGGGATCCCGCGAACACGCCCGGCAGCGAGAGGGGGAAGGTCACCCGGAGGAATGACTCCGAGACGAAGACCCCCAGGATGATCGTGCCGAGGACCGCGCCGACGAGGGCGAAGATCGGGATGTCCCAGTCGATCCCGAAGCCGATGAACCCGCCCAGGATCGCCCCGCCGACGGCGCCGTAGAGCCACCCGCGCGGTCGCCAGGGCCCCGCGTAGAGATCCTGGGCCGCCTCGATCAGGCGGATGTCGATCCGCTCGAGCGCCACGTAGAGCGGCAGGGTCATGAAGGGGAGGAAGTTGTAGACGAGCCCCGAGACCACCGCCACGGGCTCGCCCATGAAGGTGAAGTTCTCGGGCACCGCCCGGAAGATGTCGACGGCGTGCATGAGGCCGATCACGGGGCCGTTGTTGCCCAGGATGATCTGCCAGGAGATCGTCCGGATCAGGAAGCTGGTGAAGAACGGCGCGATGACCAGGAAGAGGACCAGGTTCTTGTAGCGGCCGCCCCGGAACGCGATGAAGTAGGCGAGCGGGTAGGAGATCAGGAACGTGATGATGGTCGCGAGCGTGCCGTAGATCAGCGAGTTGGCGAACTGGCGCGAGAACTGCTTCGGGATGATCGTGAACGCGTCGAAGGACCAGGTGAGCCGGTAGCCGAAGTCGACGCTGCCCGTCGAAACCGAGTACAGGAACATCTGGATGGTCGGCAGCACGAAGAAGACGATCAGCCAGAGCAGGCCCGGCGCGAGCAGCACGTACGGCGCCAGCATGCGCCGCATGGAGTGGCGGGTTCGGTTCACGGGGCGGTTCCCTCCCGGATGCGCGTCACCGGGCCGCCGCCCCTCGACGGCGGCCCGGCAGCGGAGAGGTCGCTCAGGAGCCCATCAGGGTGTTGAACGCGTTGTTGAACGCCGTGTCCTCGTCCTGCGACAGGGTCTTGAACGCGTGCTGCTTGGCCACGATCGCCGGGGTCGGGAAGATCAGGGGATTGCTCGCCGCCGGCGGATCGAGCTTCTTGATCTCCGCGTCCGCGCCCTTCACCGGGCAGACGTAGTAGACGAAGTCCTCGATCTGCGCGGCGATGTTCGGCTGGTAGACCCAGTTCATCATCGCCTCGGCGGCCCGCTGGTGCTGCGCCCCCCTGGGGATCAGCATGTTGTCGGACCAGACCATGACGCCTTCGTCGGGGAAGATGAAGACGTCGTCCGCGCTGCCGGACGAGGCGAGGTCGCCGGACCACACCATGGCGGCCCACACCTTGCCATTGGCGAAGTCCTGCAGGTAGGAGTTGCCCGTGAAGCGCAGCCCCTGGGAGACCAGCGGCTGCATGTCGTTCACGATCTGGTTCACCTGGTCGAGCGTGATCGTGACCGGATCGATCCCCAGCTTGAGGGCGCCCAGGCCGAACGTGTCGCGCATCTCGGTCAGGAACGTGACGTGGCCGGCCAGCTTGCCGTTCCAGAGATCGGCGATCTTGGTCAGGGGCTGCATCCCGGCGGCCGCCACCGACTTCTTGCTGTAGCCGACCCCGGTCATGCCCATCTGCCAGGGGTAGTGGTAATCGTTCCCGGGGTCCCACGGCAGGTTGCGCATCGAATCGACCAGGTTCGCCTGGCAGTTGGGGACGTTGGCCTGGTTGATCCGCGAGATCCAGCCCAGGCTGATGAGCCGGGCTGCCATCCAGTCGGTGAGCACCATCAGGTCCCACCCGGTGTCCAGCCCCGCCTTCATCTGGTCGCGGATGGTGGCGACGAAGGTGTTGTTGTCGTCGATCTTCTCCTGGTAGTTGACCTTGACCCCGGTGGCCTTGGTGAACTCCAGGAGGGTGGGCGACTTGCCGTTGTCCGGGCCGCTGGTGGCGACGTCGATGTACGCGGGCCAGTTGGCGAAGTTGAGGATGTTGCCCATCGGCCCCTCGCTGGGGACCTCCTGGGTGGGGGCCGCGGACGGCGCCACGGAGGCCACCCCGGCGGCGCTCGCCGCGGCGGTCGCGGCAGCCGCCTGCGACGGTGCCGGGGTCGCGCTGCTGCCGGAACAGGCGGCCAGGAAGGCGCCCACGCCGGCCAGGCCGGCAACGGCGCCACCGCGCTTCAGCAGGTTGCGCCGCGAGATCGGCGCCTGCCAGACGTCCCCGGTCTCGTCGTCGCCCATGAGTCCCATCGCGTACTCCTCCTCCTCGATGGTGCTGGCGATAGCCCCGCTAGTCCGGTTCGGCGCCGGTCGCGGCACCGGCGTCGCGGATGACGAACGTGTGCTCCGGCATCCAGGCGAGCGTCACCGCCTCGCCCTGCCGGTGGATCGACCCCTCCACGGTCCGCTCCACGTTCTGCTCGTAGACGGTCAGGTCGGCCTGGTCGGCCACCTGGACGATGTACTGGGTGCTGACGCCCATGTAGCTCGCGTGCGCGACCCGGCCCGGGAGCCGGTTCAGCTGTGCAGGGACCTCGGCGTCGGACGCCAGCATCCGGATCTTCTCGGGGCGCACCCCGACCTCCACCTCGACCCGCCCGTCGAACCGGTCGCGTGGCACCCGGACACGGCTCCCGCCGACCACCTCGACCAGCGCGTACGCGCCATCCTCCCCGAGCCGCGTCGCCCTGAGCATGTTGCTCACCCCGAGGAACCCGGCGACGAACCGGGTGGTGGGCCGCTCGTACAGCTCCTCGGGGGTGCCCAGCTGCTCGTAGTGGCCGGCGCTCATCACGGCGATGCGGTCGGACATCGTCATCGCCTCTTCCTGGTCGTGGGTCACGTAGATGAAGGTGATCCCCACCTCCTGCTGGATGCGCTTGAGCTCCACCTGCATCTGCTTGCGCAGCTTCAGGTCCAGGGCGCCCAGAGGCTCGTCGAGGAGCAGCACGGCGGGGCGGTTGATGAGCGCCCGGGCCAGCGCGACGCGCTGCGCCTGGCCGCCGGAGAGCTGGCTCGGGCGGCGCTTCTCGTACCCCGGGAGCTCGACCAGCTGGAGCATCTCGGTCACGCGGTTGCGGATCTCCCGGTCCGGGACCCGGCGCCGCCGCAGCCCGAAGGCGACGTTCTCGTAGATCGAGAGGTGAGGGAAGAGCGCGTAGTTCTGGAAGACCGTGTTGACGTTCCGGCGATAGGGAGGCAGCCAGGTGACGTCCTGGCCCTGCAGCTCGATGAGGCCCGACGTCGGCTCTTCGAAGCCGCCGATCATCCGGAGGGTCGTGGTCTTGCCGCAGCCCGACGGACCCAGCAGCGAGAAGAACTCGCCGTCCCTTACCTCGAGGTTGATCCGGTCGACCGCGATGACGTCAGGGCCGAACCGCTTGGTGACATCGACGAGACGAACGTCGATCTCCGGCACGTGACCTGGCCACTCCTTCCGGGGCGCGTTGGGGTAGGCGAACAGTGCGCGGGGGTTCTGCAACCCTGACGGGTTTCAGTAGGGTCGGGAGTATACGGCACGTGCCGAAAGCCGTGTCAAGCAGCGGCCATCCAGCCGAGAATCGCAGTGCAGGTGGCGCTTCTGTCCGGAATCCGCACCTCCCGGGGGGCACGCGGGCGCTCTTCGGAACGTCCCGCACGGCGCGCGGATGGTGCGCCGGTCGCGCGGCGGCCGGTCCCGCCCGCGCCGCATGATGCCGCCGGGCGCGGCGCGTATGATTCCGGCGCCAGGGGCGCACGAAACCCCGACGCCGTTCGCCCCGGGACCCTCGCTCCGGTGGCCGCCGGGTGCGCCCGCGGCCGGGGCGCCGCACGCGCATCCAGACACCATCCACGAGGCCAGATCGTCAGGCATGAACGAACTCAGCGACACCCGGGTGCTCGACGTGCTCCGGACCGTGCAGGAGCCGGAACTCGGGCGTGACATCGTGACACTCAACATGGTCAAGGACGTCGTCATCGCCGACGGCGGGGACGTGTCCTTCACCATCGAGCTCACCACCCCCGCCTGCCCCCTCAAGGATGAGATCGAGCGGAACGCCCGGGCCGCCCTGCGCGCCGCCGGCGCGCGCGAGGTCACGGTGACCTGGAGCAGCAACGTCCGTCGCACCACTCCGGTGCAGCCGCAGCAGCTGCTCCCCGGCGTGAAGAACATCATCGCCGTCGCCTCGGGCAAGGGCGGGGTGGGCAAGAGCACCGTGGCTGCCAACCTGGCGGTCGCCCTGGCGCAGGACGGTGCGACGGTCGGACTGATCGACGCGGACATCACCGGCCCCAACATCCCGCTCATGCTGGGCGTGGAGGGGCAGCCGGTCGCCAGCCCCAACAACAAGATCGTGCCGCTGGAACGCTACGGCGTGAAGGTGATCTCGATCCAGTTCTTCGTGCCGGAGGGCCAGCCGATCGTCTGGCGGGGTCCCCTGGTGGGCGGCGCGATCCAGCAGTTCCTCCGCGACGTGGAGTGGGGTGACCTGGACTACCTGGTCGTCGACCTGCCGCCGGGAACCTCCGACGCGCAGCTCACGCTGGCGCAGGCCGTGCCCATCAGCGGTGCCGTCCTGGTGACGACGCCGCAGGACGTCTCCCTGCTCGACGTCACCAAGGCGCTCGCCATGTTCCGCCGCCTGAGCGTGCCGGTCCTGGGGATCGTGGAGAACATGACCGCGTTCGTCTGCCCGCACTGCGGCGAGGCGACCGAGATCTTCGGCCGCGGCGGCGGCGAGCGGTTCGCGAGCTCCAACGACCTCGAGTACTTCGGCGGCATCCCGCTGGACATGCGGGTCCGCCAGGGCGGCGACGTGGGCGTGCCGGCCGTGGCGCAGCGGGACGGCGGCCCGGCCGCCGACGCCATGCGCGCCCTGGCCCGGACCGTCGCGGCGCGGATGAGCGTCCGGGCGGCGACGGCGGCCCCGATCCTCTCGATCAGCTGACGGGATCGGGGGCCAGCGCCTCCCAGAGCACGGCGCAGGCGGCGAGCGCGGCGCGCCGGCGCCCCTGCTCGCCGGCAAGGAAGACCGTTCGCTGCTCCGTGTGGATCGTCCCGTCCACCCGGACGGCGATCTCCACCAGTGTGTCGCCACCACGGAGGCTGGCCTCGACCGCCAGCCCCACGTCGGTCCCGGTGACCGCGGGGAGTGCCTCCACGGCCGCCCGTGCGTTCGCCCGGCCCGTCTCGCCGGCCGCGTCTGCCCGGTCCGTACCGCCCACCACCTCGCCGTGGAGGAACCACGGCGCACCCGCCAGCGTGGCGGCGAGCAGTCCGCCGGTCCCTCGCTCCCAGGTGGCCACCCTTCGACTTCCCAGCCGCCGGCCGAGCGCCTCCGGCCACGTCTCGTCGTCACGGGCGAAGACGTAGCGCCCCAGGACCGCCAGGACTCGGCGCTCGGCCTCCGCCTCGAGCTCCGCGGCGGACCGGCCCGGGCCGCCGTCCTCTCCCGGCTCGGGCCGCGCCGTGATCCGGACGTCGACCGCGTCGGGCCGGGCGTAGGTCGCGACCACCGGGTTGCCCGCCCGGAGCATCGCCTCGCCAAGCGCCTCGGCGACGTACGACTCGCCGATCCCGGTCAGCCGCAGCGTCCGCACCGCCACCTCGGCGCCCAGGCCACGCGCGCGCAGGCGGGGGAGCACGCGCTCCCGCCACATCGGCAACAGTTCACGGGGCGGGCCGGGCAGGGTCACCAGCAGCGTCCCGTCGTGGTCCAGCCACCAGCCTGGCGCGGTCCCGTGCGGGTTCGGGAGCGCCTCGGCGCCCGGGACGAGCCACGCCTGCTTGCGGTTCGTCTCGGGCATGCGGACACCGCGGCGCTCGAAGAGGTGCACCAGCTGGCGCTCGAGGTCCGGGTCCACCACGGGGCTCAGCCGGAGCGCTGCCGCGACCGCCTCCCGTGTCAGGTCGTCGGGGGTCGGGCCCAGCCCGCCCGTGGAGACCACCAGGTCGGCATCGTCGATCGCCCGCCGGATGGCCGTGGCCGCCGCGTCGAGCTCGTCGGGGAGCAGCTCGACCCGGACCACGTGCACGCCCAGCCGGCTCAGGTCGGCGGCCAGGTCGCCGCCGTTGGTGTCGCGCGTCTCGCCCGTGGTGAGCTCGCTGCCCACGGCCAGGATCACCGCGCGGTGGAGGGTCGTTGCCATGCGTCGGAGCCTAGCGCAGGTCGGCCCGGCGGGGCCGCGCCGACGCTCGTCGCCGGCGGTGCTCGGGGAGGGCGGGCACCTTGACGCCCGGCGCGACATGTGTTAGCAATCTCACCCTGAGAGTGCTAACCACGCGGGATCACCCCACGCGGCGAGCCCGGGATCCGCCACGGCGCCGGTCGGTCGATCCGCCGTGTCACCACACAGGTCGCAGAGGCACCACAGAGGTCGCAGAGGAGGCCATGGCAAAGCTCATCGCGTACGACGAGGAAGCGCGGCGCTCGCTCAAGAAGGGGATCGACTCCCTGGCGGACGCCGTGAAGACGACGCTCGGGCCCAAGGGGCGCAACGTCGCCCTGGACAAGAAGTTCGGGGCCCCCACCGTGACGCACGACGGCGTGACCGTCGCCCGCGACATCGAGCTGGACGATCCGTTCGAGAACATGGGCGCCCAGCTGCTCAAGGAGGCAGCGACCAAGACCGAGGACGTGGCCGGTGACGGCACCACCACGGCGACGGTCCTGGCGCAGGCGATCGTCAATGACGGGCTCAAGAACGTGGCGGCCGGCGCCAACCCGATGCAGATGAAGATCGGCATCGAGAAGGCCGCAGCCGCCGTCGCCGCGGCGGTGAAGAAGGTCGCGACGCCGGTCCGCGGGCACGACGAGGTGGCCCAGGTGGCCACCGTCAGCGCCGCGGACGAGGAGATCGGCAACCTGATCGCCGAGGTGATGGACAAGGTCGGGAAGGACGGTGTCATCACCGTCGAGGAGTCCAAGACCCTCGCCTTCGAGACCGAGTACGTCGAGGGGATGCAGTTCGACCGCGGGTACATCTCCGGGTACTTCGTGACCGACACGACCCGCATGGAGGCCGCGCTCGACGACCCGTTCATCCTCATCACCGACAAGAAGATCTCCGCCATCGCGGAGATCGTGCCGGTGCTGGAGAAGGTCCTGCAGGCCGGCAAGAAGGAGCTGGTGATCGTCGCCGAGGACGTCGACGGCGAGGCCCTCGCGACGCTGGTCGTGAACAAGCTGCGCGGCATCCTGAACGTGCTGGCGGTCAAGGCGCCCGGCTTCGGCGACCGCCGCAAGGAGATGCTGCGCGACATCGCCGTGCTGACCGGCGGCCAGGTGATCAGCGAGGAGCTCGGCAAGAAGCTCGACGGCGCCCAGCTCGGCGATCTCGGCCGCGCGCGCCGGGTGGTGGCCACCAAGGACGAGACCACCATCGTCGAGGGGCGCGGCGACCAGAAGGCGATCGACGGGCGGATCAAGCAGATCAAGGCGCAGATCGAGGAGACCACCTCGGACTACGACAAGGAGAAGCTCCAGGAGCGCCTGGCCAAGCTCTCCGGCGGCGTGGCGATCATCAAGGTCGGCGCCGGCACCGAGGTCGAACTCAAGGAGAAGAAGCACCGGGTCGAGGACGCCCTTTCGGCGACCCGCGCGGCGGTGGAGGAGGGGATCGTCCCCGGCGGCGGGGTCGTCCTGGTCAACGCCGCTGCCGCCATCGACGGGCTCGGCCTGGACGGCGACGCGAAGATCGGCGCCGAGGTGGTCCGGCGGGCGCTCGAGGAGCCGATGCGGATCATCGCCCGGAACGCGGGGATGGACGGCTCGGTGGTGCTCGAGACGGTGCGTCGCCTGCAGGTCGAGAAGGGCAACCCCAACCTCGGCTACGACGTGATCAGCGGCCAGTACGACGACATGCTCGGCCGCGGCATCGTGGACCCGGCCAAGGTCACGCACTCGGCGGTGGAGAACGCCGCCTCGATCGCCGCCATGGTGCTGACCACCGAGGCGATGGTCACGGACAAGCCCGAGCCGAAGCAGGCCGCCCCGGCCATGCCCCCCGGCGGGATGGGCGACTTCTAGCGAAACCGACCCACGCACGACGCGGGCGGCGGGGTTTCCTGCCGCCCGCGTTTCGATTCCCGGAGTCAGGTGACCGGCTGGCGCTGGCACCCGCGCGGTATCCTGTCGGCACCGGTGTCCGCACCCGCCGGCGCCCGTGCCGGATCCGTCCGGGGCGCCGTCTCGTCCGAGGGAGAGAGTCCGCTGACCACCGAACGCGCGCAGGAACCCGCAGCGCCCGGCCCCGGCAGCCAGCCGCCGCATGCCGATCCGGCAGCGGAGGCTCCCGGCGTTCGCGAGGAGCTCCGCCGGGTCCGCGAGGCCGCGACCGGGCTGGCGCGCGCCCACCTGGACCTGCTGAAGGCCGAGCTCGAAGGCATCGTCGCGGAGGTCAAGGTCATCGCCGCCCTGGCGGGGGCGATCGTCGCGGTGGCCCTCTTCCTCTCGTGGCTGCTGGCGATCGGCGGCACCCTCTTCCTCGGGGAGTGGCTCTTCGGTTCGATCGGCTGGGGCGTGGTCCTGGGCGGCCTCGGGTCGATCGCGCTGATCGTGGCCATCGCGATGGCGCTCGTCGGCTCGCCGCGGCGCGTGATCACGACGCCGCTGATCACCGGGATCGTCGTCGGGGCGCTGGTGGCGCTGGCGCTGGGCGCCAACCTCGTCCGGCGCGGCGCCGAGCAGGTCGGCACCCGCCTGCGCTCCGGTCCGTTGCCCGACCTGGACCCGCACTGGGCCGCGCCGCTCGTCGGCGTCGTCATCGGCGCCGTGGTGCTGGGGCTGATCCTGCTCGTCGTGCTCGGACGGGTCGGCGGCGCCGGAGGCGGGGTCGGCGGGCTGATCCTGGGGCTGGTGGCGGGCGCGCTGATCGGCTGGGGCTGGGCGGGCCTCACGTTCAGCTGGCACGGGGCAGTCGCGATCGGGATCGCGGTCGGGCTCCTGGCCTGGATCGCGCTGATGCCGCTGTCGATGCTGCGTGCCGGGGTGGACCCGACGGCGAGGTTCCGCCGGCTGTGGCCCAGGGAGACGTACGAGTCGGCCATGGAGACCAGGGAGTGGCTGGAGAGCGAATGGGCGAAGCGACGCGCCAGGCTCGGCAGGACGTAGCGCGGGCGCGAGAGCAGCTCGCCACCGAGGTGGACGAGCTGGAGCTCGCCGTCCGCTCCGCCGTCGATATCCCCGCCAAGCTCCGCCGCAACCCGGGACGGGCCGCGGCGCTCGGCGGCGGCGCGGCGTTTCTCGCGCTGGGCGGGCCCCGGCGCCTCGCACGCCGGCTGGTCGGGGCCGTGCGTCCCGCGAAGGCGGCGGCGCCGCGGTCGCTCCTCCCCGATGAAGTCGAGCGGGTGATCGAGGGGCTGGGACCGGAGGCTGCCGACGTCCGGGCCACCCTGGAGCGCGAGTTCGCCGACTGGCTGGCGAGCGGTCGCGAGGGCGGCAGGCGGGGCCGCAAGCGCGAGGTCCGGACCGGCGGCGCCGCGCTCTGGCACCTCTTCGACCAGGTGAGCGGGCCCATCGCATCCCGGGCATCCCGGCAGTTCGCGGAGCGCCTCTTTGCCGCCGACCCGGATCGCCCGCGCACGTCTGCAGATGGCGGCGCGGCCGGGGCCGCCGGCGGACCCGCGGCCGGCGCCAGTGGCGGCACGGGGGCGGCACGGACGCAGCCCGCGGGAAGCCCGGCCGCTTCGTCCCCGACCGGCACGGGCCGGGCGCCTGGCGACGAGCGGTTCGCCGGCGGCACGCGACCCGCGGGGGCCGGCCGACCGTAGCGGGGTCCGCGGCGACGCCCGGCGCGTGCGCCGGCCGCACTGCCGACGCGTACACTGCCGCGGCGGGCGAGTGGCGGAATGGCAGACGCGCCGGCCTTAGGAGTCCTTCCGGCCCTGGTCGATGCGTCGTGCGTGACGTTCGATGCCAGAGATGTCGAGTTATGCGCGCCTCGCACGCACGGTGCACACGCATACGCCCCGACCTCGAAGTCCGGCTTCGGTCGCTCGGACGTCCGGTCAAGATCCTGTGGTGGGCGCCGGATGCAGAGCAGCGGTAGTCGAGTCCGTCGCGCCCGCCCCGGACGGCCTGATGTCGGGTCGCCTTCGGAGCCCGGTGTCGCTACGAGCCCCATCGAGCGCAGGCGCTCGGGGCAGGCGCGGGTCCGTCCGCGGCGAAGTGGCCCAGCGCGATCGTGTCGCTGCGGACGAGAAGCATCTGGTAGCCGCCGCCGGTGACGTCGAAGTGCTTGAGGATCGCGCCGCCCTGGCGCCGCACGTCGAGCGACCATGGCACGGAGGGAAGCCCGGCCTCCCCGGGCACGAGCTTCGTGCCCCCACCGCAGGGCACGGAGGCAACGACGTGGCCGCCGATCAGCAGATCCACCGGCGGCCCATCCACGTCATACACCTCGATATCGAACGCCGGCTGACTGGGGAACGTCGTCACACCCGCGGTGGGAAAGGCTCCCAGAGACGACGCGGACGGTGCTGACGAGGAAGCCGCGCCGGGGCCGCCGGTGCAGGCCGCCACGAGCAACGCGAGGGGCAGGAGCGCAATACCTCGATTCATCGGTCTCCTCCGCTGAGACGACCCGTCCGACCCAAGCGAGTTCCCGAACTCGGTTTCCTCGAGCCTTGGATGAGTTCCCGAACCGCCAAGGGTTCCGAATCGCGCGGTGCAGCGGCAGAGGATGGCCGGAGGGACCGGCAGGGCGCCTTGACTGGAAGTGGAAACTGCGGCCGGAGGAAATAGACATTCAGTCTATACTCACCGAGTGAGTGTAAGCCTTTCGTTGCTTCCACCGTGAGCGGCTACCTGATCGGACACCGGTGAGTCTTTCCGGCGCGCTGGGCGCGTTGCTGCTGCTTGGCCCCACCCACGGCTACGAGCTCGGCGCGACCCTTGAGGCAGAGCTCGGCTCGACCTGGGTGACGCGCCCCGCGCAGGTCTACCTCACGCTCGGGCGCATGCGTCGCGACGGCCTCGTCACGAGCGAGCGGATCCGCCAGGAGACTCGTCCTGATCGCCAGCGCCTGACGCTGACGGATGCGGGGCGAGCAGCCGCCGAGAGATGGCTGAGCGACGGGCCGGCTGACGAGCTCGTCGTCAGGCTGGCCGTGGCGCGCATCGTGATGCCTCTGCGCCTGTCCGCCCTGCTCGACGCCACGATCGACGAGCGCACGGCAGCCCTCCACCGGCTGCGCGCCGCCCGAGCGGAGGATGTGGGAGGGTTCCGTCAGGAGGCGCGCGATGCGGAGATCCGCCTCGTCGAAGGCCAGCTCCGCTGGCTCACGTCTCTGCGTCCCCGCCTCGACGTGATCGTCGCGCGACCACGCGTGAGGAAGGCCGATGAGCGCGCCGCTGAGCTTGCCTGAGCGCCTGCCCGCGATCGCGCTCGATGGAGTCTCGCGCACGTACACGAGCGGCGGCAACAGCGTGGCGGCGCTCGTTCAGATCGACCTGCGCATTGCACGCGGTGAAACGGTCGCGATCACCGGGCCGTCGGGTTCAGGCAAGACCACCCTGCTCAACCTCGTCGCCGGGCTCGATCGGGCGACCGGCGGCACGATCACCGTGCTGGGCACCCGCGTCGATGGGACGTCAGAGCGCGAGCTCGCCGAGTTCCGTGCCCGCCACGTCGGCCTGGTCTTCCAGGACCCCCACCTGCTCTCCGGACTGACCGCGCTGGAGAACCTGGTGGCCGCTCGTCTGCCCTGGGGACACTGGCGCCACCTGCAGGCGCAGGCCCGGGGGCTCCTGATCGAGCTCGGCCTGGGTGAGCGCCTCGACGCCCCGCCGTCGCGCCTCTCGGGCGGGGAGCGTCAGCGGGTCGGGCTCGCAAGGGCGCTCATGGGACAGCCTGAGCTCCTGCTCGCGGACGAGCCGACGGGCAACCTCGATGCGGGTACCACCGAGGAGCTCATCGGCCTGCTCGAGCGGGTGCGCCGCGAACACGACCTCACGATCGTGGTGTGCACCCACGATCCGGCCGTGGCCGCCTTCGCGGAGCGGGTGGTCCGCCTGGTGGGTGGCCGGGTGGACGGCGAGCAACGTCTCGATCGACCGGGCCCGCTCGAGGTCCGGGCGCTGGAGGAGCCGTGATCCGACTGGCCACGCGTGGGTTGCTCGCGCGACGGGTGGCCACAGCGCTGGCGGCCGCCGGGCTCCTCACCGCGGTGTCCGGCTTCCTCGTGCTGGCCGGCGTGTCGCGCACGACCCAGGCCGTGCTCAGCGGCGACATCGCGCAGGCCTGGAACACCCCGTACGACATCCTCGTGCGCCCGATCGGCTCGCAGTCGGCGCTCGAACAGAGCGAGGGCCTGGTGCGCCCGAACTTCCTCTCCGGGCTCACCGGCGGCATCACCGAGGCGCAGCTGGCGGCGATCCGTGCCATCCCGGGCGTGGCCGTCGCGGCACCTATTGCAGTGGTCGGGTTCGTCCAGTGGCCGGCGGCGTTCCCGGTCGACCTCGCAGGCGCCCTCGGCCCGGGCCCGATCACCGTCTTCCGCATCCAGGCCCAGGCCTCCGGTGAGGCCGGCCTCTCACGCTACCCGGCGGCAGCCGCGCAGTACCTCGTGGCTGCGCCGCATGGCCGCATCGTGCAGCCCAAGAGCTCGGGCATCGGGTTACCGCAGGCACCCGCGCTCGAGGTCGGCGGCGTCCGCATCGCCTGCTCCCCGACCGTCGCCTGCTGGGCGGGACTCACGCCCGCACAGTCCCTGGAGGGTGCGAGCCGCAGCTCGACCCCGGGGCT
>JAJYKX010000273.1 GCA_021788175.1 Chloroflexota bacterium | reverse complement strand
CCTGAGCCGCTCGACGTCTGCGCGGGCGGTCCGACCCGCGAGCGACCCGGGCGGCGCCGTCATCGCCTGCCGCTCCGCGTCCCGCCACTCGCCGAGGATCGCAGGAAGTTCCCGCGGCGGGACCTGGTCGAGCGAGCGGCATTCGTCGGGCGCGGCCCGCAGGACCGCGTGGCCCGTGTCGCGCTGGCGCGCGGAGGCCTCCAGCACCTGCGAGGCGAGCTCGGCGATCTGATCCTCGATCGCGTCCGAGCGGGGATCGTCCGCCATCAGCATTCGTCGCTCGGCCTCGAGCTGTTCGAGCAGATCGAGCCGCTCGAGCAGCTGATCCGAGGTGAGTTCGAGACTCCGGACTCGATCCGTCATCTTCATCCCCTCACGCGCGGGGAACGAGGCCCCTGGATTCGTCCGGATTTGCAACCGGATCAGTCACAAAAGGATAGCGGGCGACAGGCGATCCCGCCTTGCAGGCCGACTCCCTCCGTCACCCGGCCTCGGACCGGCGCACGGCCGAGGGGAAGTGACCGAGGCTCGTGCTGTAGTCACCCGCGACATGGAACAGCTTCGCGGACAGCGGCACGACGTCGGGCAGCGCGAAGCGCTGAATGGTGACCGCGGCCACCGCGCCCGCGAGCGGGCCGACGACGTACACCCAGTACGCGTGGAAGTCGCCCGTCATGACCGCCGGGCCGAAGCTCCGCGCCGGGTTCAGGCTCGTCCCCGTGAACGGCGCCCCCTGCCACACCTCCACCGTGACGACGGCCCAGACGACGAGGGGCGTCCAGCGCATCGTCCTCGGGCTCGACACCATCAGCAGGATCGCGAGGATCATCGCGCCTGTCATGACCGCTTCGAGGGCCGCCGCAACCGGCGCCGAGACGCCGGGGGCCGGCTGTGTCAGCCCGTCGTGGACGGGCGCCGCCCTCGCGCCCCACACGGCCACGAGCGCGGCAGCGCCGGCGAGCGCGCCGAGCACCTGCCCGACGACATACCCGACGAGGTCGACCGTGTGGACATGCCCGGTCAGCCAGAAGCCGAGCGTGACGGCGGGGTTGAGGTGGGCGCCGCTTCGACGGCCGATCGGCGAGATCGTCACGAGCGCGCCGGTTCCGGCGAAGAGGGCACCCGTGAGGAGCAGGCGCGGCGAGGCGCCCGGGACGGCCCGCGCGACGGGCGATCCCGCCCCGAAATCGAGGACGACGGCGCTCAGACCGCCGAGAACCAGGATCGCGGTGCCCAGGAACTCGGCAGCCCATTCCGCCAGGTGGACCCCCCCACGGGCCGGAACCCACGGACCGTGCCGGGCCGTGGCGGCGCGCGAGGAACCGGGGTGCGCACGGACGGACGGGGTGGACACTCCGGGATGGTAACGGTGGCGAACGCGGAACGGCCCGGGGGTGGGGCCCGGGCCGGTCCAGAAAGGCTGCCTTGATCGCCGGCAGCAAGCCGGCGGCAGGACTACGCGCCCGTCGTGCCGCTCGTGGACGACCCGCCGTTGATCGCCGGGCGACCACCAGGGTTCGCGGGTGCGCCGCGGGCGCCCGGGGCGTCCCACCCGCGCATCTCGTGCCCGCCCATCATCGGTCCGAAGCCGCCCGGGCCGCCGGGGCCGAACGTGCCGGCAGCGCCGGCGCGGACGATGGTTGCCGTCAGGGAGCCGTCGCCGTTCATCGTGCCCTGCGCGCTGACGGCGTCGCCGACGGCGACGTCCCCGAACGTCGGATTGCTGACGCCGAAGACCTGGAACGTGGTCGACGACGTCACGTGGACCGTCACCAGCGTTCCCGCTCGGTCCTTCACGGTGATCGTGTCGGAACCCTTCGCGGTCACGGTCCCGCCGACCACCGAAGGCGCGATCGAGACATCGGTGGCCGTAAACGCGCCGTTCCGCGACGTGCCCTGGATGTCGACGCGAACGCCCGCGACGAGCGCCTCCTTCGTGGCCGCCCTGCCGGCGAGGTGATACGTGGTGGAGGACGTGAGGCTCACGGTCTTCGACGTCCCGTCGAACTCCTTCACGGTCACGCTCGACGTGCCGACCGAGGTGACGATACCGTGGACCTCGGGCAGGACAACCCTGATCGAGTCGATCCGGTATGTCCCGTTCGACTCCCGCGTCTCCCGGAAGACGATCCGGTCGCCGACGCGGAGATCCGAGATCGGGATGGTCTGGCCGGCCCTGGTCACCGTCGCGCCGCTGGAGTCGATCGTGCGCGTCCAGCCGTCCGCCGTCTTCAGCGACATCTGGCTCCCGTTGATCGACTCGATCGTGATGGCGCCCATCGCGCCGCGGAAACCCATGCGGCCTCCCGGGCCGGCCCACCCGTGATCGCCGTGGAACCCGCCGGCGTGCGGCGCGGGGGCCGGCTTGGCGCTCGAGACGAGCGGAATGGCGAGGCCCCCGGGGGAGGGCTGGCCGCCGGAGGCGATCGAGGCGCCGAACGCGACGACGCCCACCGACGCGGCGAGCACGGCGCCGATGACGGCGAGCCGGCGCAGGCGAGGTCGGCGTGGTTGTGTGAGTCCGTCGTTCATGGACCGAGCCCCCTGATCGAGTGCACACCGGAAGCCGATCGGCGGCTGGCCGGGGCTGTCATCGTCGCATCCGTGCCCTGAAGGTGTCCTGAATCCGGCGACAGCGAGGTCCCGAATCGCCGGAGCGGACGAGAGTGCACACCCGAAGCGCTGCGTGCCCGGGCTGGCGATGCAACCAGAAACCGCCGGACACGTCTCCGGCGGTTCCTGTCTGGCTGGAGGATCGGGCGTGGACGGACTGGAGGATCGGCCCGCCCGTCAGGCCCGCGCGCCCCGA
>JAJYKX010000272.1 GCA_021788175.1 Chloroflexota bacterium | reverse complement strand
CCCGCGCGCCGCCGATCTCGCGCGAGGCCCGGTCGGGGGACTCGCCCGCCGGCACCAGCACGGCGCGCGGGACGCGGCACCCGGCCGCCTCCAGCACGCCGTACACCTCGTGCTCCAGGAGCGCGAACCGCCCCTCCGCTGCGGCCGCGCCGAGGATCGCGTCGATGCGGCCGGCGTCGAGCGGCTCGCGCGCGGGGCGGACGCCGGTCACGGAGCCGGCTCCACCGGCGCGATCAGCGCCGGGCCCTGGTTGCGGACGCTGTTCACCAGGGGCGCCACGGGGTGGGCGACCAGGTCGGCGTCGGAGGGCCGGAGCAGCCCCTGCAGCTCCCCGGGATCGGCCAGGGCGGGGTCCAGCCACACGGCCCAGGCGGCCGCGGGGAGGATGACCGGCATCCGGGTGTGCAGCCGCGACATCAGCTCGTTCGGGGTGGTGGTGACGATGGTGCAGCTCAGGAGGTCCGCGGGAACATCCTCCGGCTCGCCGGCGCCGCGCGGCCGCCAGGCCGACCACAGCCCGGCGAAGGCGAGCGGCGACCCGTCGCGGGCGGCGATGTAGTAGGGCTGGCGCTTCCCGTCCGGGAGCCGCAGCCACTCGTAGAAGCCATCCGCGGGAATGAGGCAGCGCTTCGCGCGGAAGCTGTGGCGGAACGCCGGCGAGGTGGCGACCGTCTCCGCGCGGGCGTTGAACATCCGGCTCCCGATGGCGGCGGAGTCGGCCCACCCGGGGACGAGGCCCCAGCGGAACCGGTCGACGATGCGCTCGTCGTCGCGCACCACCACGGCCGCCACCTGCTGGGTGGGCGCCACGTTGTAGGCATCGCCCGGTCGCTCGGCCACGTCGCGCGCCTCGAAGATGCGGGCGAACTCGGACGACGAGAGCCGCTGGGTGAAGCGACCGCACATGTCCTGCGGAGGGTAGCCCATCACCGGGTCCATGGTTCGGCCGCGCGCACCGCGCCCGTTCGGCCGTACGCGCCCCGCCCGTTCGGCCGTACGCGCCCCGCCCGTTCGGCCGTACGCGCCGGCCGGAGCCCGCCGCATCGGAGCGGTAAGCTTGCCCGGTCGATGAGGCGTCCGGGCGCCCGTCGCAGCTTCTCCCGCAGGAGGTCGACCCGTCGATGAGCGGCACGGCACGGTACGGCGGACGGCGGCTGGCACACACCCTGGGGCCCGTCGGGGTCTGGAGCTGGGCGCTGCAGCGCATGGGCGCGCAGGACGCCGGGTCCGCGCTCCGCCAGATCGAGGCGCTCGGGTACCCCGTGGTCTGGATCCCCGAGACGGTGGGCAACAAGGAGATCCTCAGCCACGCCGCGCTCCTGCTCGCGTCCAGCCCGCGGATCTCGGTGGCGTCGGGGATCGCCAGCATCCACGCCCGCGACCCGATGGCCATGGCCAACGGCGCCCGGGCGCTGGCCGAGGCCTACCCCGACCGCTTCGTCCTCGGGATCGGCGTGAGCCACGCCACCTCGGTGACCGCCCGGGGCGGCAGCTACGGACCGCCGGTGGAGACGATGCGCGCCTACCTGGACGCGATGGACGCCGCGCAGTACGGCGCGCCGATGCCCGATCCACCGGTGCCCGTCGTCCTCGCCGCGCTGGGTCCCCGCATGCTGGAGCTGGCCGCGCAGCACGCGGACGGCGCACACCCCTACTTCGTCCCGGTCGAGCACACGTCCTTCGCCAGGCGGCACCTGGGCCCGGAGCCGTTCCTCGCCGTCGAGCAGACGGCCGTGCTCACCCCGGACCCCGCCGAGGGGCGGCGGATCGGGCGCGCCTTCGCCCGGAACTACCTGGCGCTGCCCAACTACGCGAACAACCTCCGCCGCCTGGGCTGGGATGATGCCGACCTCGCCGGCGACGGCAGCGACCGGGTGATCGACGCCGTGATCGCGTGGGGCGACGTGGACGCGATCGTGCGGCGCGTCCGGGCCCACCTGGACGCCGGGGCGGACCACGTCTGCATCCAGCTGCGGGCCGAGCCGTCGTCGGACCCGGCGCTGGCCGGGCTCCGCGAGCTCGCTGCCGCCCTCCTCGAGCCGCACACCTGAACCGGCGTCCCTCACGTCACCCCGGCGCACCTGCCGCCGGGCTCCCGACCCGGATCCGTCACGAGGTGCATCAAGCGTGATCGAAGACGTCAACGCGGTGGCCGCCGAATACTGGGAGTTCCAGCTCCGCACGTCCCCCTCGACCGCCCACATGCTCGGCGACTACCGCCGGGCGGCCGAGTTCGAGGACGTGAGCCGCGAGGCCGAGGATGCCCGCATCGCCGAGGCCCGATCCTTCGCGCGCAGGGCCGCGGCGATCCCGACGGACGGCCTCGGAACGCAGGACCGGATCACCCGCGACGTGCTCCTCTTCGATGCGACCGTCACCGCCGACGCCGAGGCGTCCCGCCTCAAGGAGATCGAGGTCGACTCGGTCCACGGCCCGCAGGCGACCCTGCCCCTCCGGATCTCCAAGCTCTCGGTCCCCTCCGCCGAGGTGGCCGAGGCCATGGTCGAGAAATTCCGCGGGATCGCCCGGATGTTCGTCGACCTGGGCGAGCGACACCGCGAGGGGATCGCCCGTGGCCGGACACCGGTCGATTTCGCGGTTCGCGGGAGCATCGACCAGATCGACGCGTGGCTGGCCCGTCCCGTGGACGACGATCCGCTCCTGGCGGCGGTGCAGGTCCCCGGGACCCACCACGCCGACGGCTGGCACGAGCGCCTGCGGGAGGCCGTGGAGCGCGAGGTGCGCCCGGCCCTCGCCGGCTACCGTGACGTCCTCCACGGCGAGGTCCTGGCCCACGCCCGAACGGACGACCACTG
>JAJYKX010000271.1 GCA_021788175.1 Chloroflexota bacterium | reverse complement strand
CGGGCTCGCCAGCTGGTGCGTGATCAGCGTCGCCTGGAGGGTGCCCTGCAGGCCACCCGGCCAGCCCGGGTTCAGGCCCTCCACGGAGACCGAGACCATCGCCAGCCGGCCGTCCGGCAGCAGCCACCAGTCAAGGTTGCCCCGCCAGTCGGCAATCGCGGTCGTGTCGGACAGGGGAGGCTGGCCGATCAGCCAGCGCAATGGCCGGAATGCCTGCAGCGCGACGGAGCCGCCGGCCAGCAGCCGGCAGTGCCGGGCCCGTACGCCGTCGACGATCTCGATCCCGATGTCCTCCGCCGCGAGGCGGGCGGGGCTCGCGAGCGTGACGCGGATCACCTCCGAGTCGAGCGTCTCGCGGTCCTGCAGGATCACCGGCGCGGGTGTCGCCCCGACCTCCACATACGGCGTGATCTCCTCGACCACCGGCACTTCGCTCCACGGGGCGCCGGCGGGACGGAGCCACGCGGACGACCCGACCCTGGTGTAGGCGATCGAGGGTGGTTCCCGCCCCGAGTCCACCGGCCACCCGGTCAGGCTGGCCGTCCAGCTCTCGTTATCTCTCGCGCGGGTGCCCGCAAGCGTAACGGTTCCCACCTTCTGGTTGCCGCTCCAGGCCGCGGCCTGCACGGACACGCTCGCGTTCCCCGGGACACCCGGCAGCGTCGAGCAGGCCGGCGGAAGCGGCGGCGCTGCCGACGCGAACGGACCTGCCGGGCCCGCCGTCGAGGTGAGCGCGAGCTCGGTTCCGAGAGCGGCCACCCCGGACACGCCGGACCCCACGGCCAGCATCGCCACCGCGATCAGTCCCGCGAGCGCGGCGCGTGCGCGCCGGATCGAGGTGCCGCCCAGCACCCGCCGGGAGACGCCCAGCCCGGCCAGCAGCGACGCGGCTCCCAGCGCGAGGAACCAGCCGTACGCGTCCTCGAGGGACGGGAGGAAGGGCGTCGCAGACGCCTGGCGCAGGGCGGCGACCAGGCCGCCCACCGACGGCGCGAGGAGCAGCAGCTCCAGGATGCCGGCCCACGCGACCACGGCGGACTCCCGCCGCCCCCGGACGAGCGGGGGCCACGCGAGCGCGGCCAGCGATGCGCCCAGGCCGACGACGGGGGTCGCGGCCAGCAGCGGGGCCACCGGCCCCCCGGGACGGTAGCCCACGGCCACGGCGACGACCGCGGCCCCCCAGAGGAGGGCCGCGGTGCCCGAGAGCAGGCGGAGGTGAATGGCGCGCACGCGCACGGCGCCAGTGTACGGTCAGCTACCATCCGGCCGATGCGCGAGACCTTCACCCGCCCGATCCTGACGCCCGCCGCCGAGCGGGCACTCCCTGCCGGCACGCGCGGCGCCGGTGGAGGCCGCGAGACGGCGCCGCTCGTCAGCCTCACCACGGATTTCGGGGAGCGCGACCCCTCGCCGGCAATCTGCCGCGGCGTGATCCTCGGCATCGCGCCGGACGTCCGGCTCCTCGACGTGAGCCACGAGGTCGCGAAGTACGCGGTGCTCGACGGCGCGCTGCTGCTGTGGGCCGCGCTGCCGTACCTGCCCGTGGGGGTGCACGTCGCGGTCGTCGACCCGGGCGTCGGCACCGCGCGCCTGCCCGTCGCCGCGCGCGTCGCTCGCGGCGACGTCCTGGTGGGACCGGACAACGGGCTGCTCCTGCCCGCCGCGGAACGGCTGGGGGGCATCGTGGCCGCACACGCCCTCGAGAACGCCGAGTACCGGCTCCCGGTGGTCAGCTCGTCGTTCCACGGCCGCGACGTCTTCGCCCCGGCCGGCGCTCACCTGGCGCTGGGCGTCCCGCTCGAGGCGTTCGGCCGGCCGCTCGACCCGGCGGACCTGGTTCGCCTCGACCTGCCGGCGCCGGAGGTGCTGCCCGGCGCGCTGGCAACCGCGGTGATCTACGTCGACACGTTCGGCAACGTCAAGCTCGCGGGCGAACGGCAGGACCTGGAGACCGCACTCGGCCCGCTGGCCCCGGGCAATCCCCTGTGGATCATGCCGTCTCCGCGCGGGCCCTCCCGCGACGACGTCAGCCTCACGGTGCGCGATGCGCGGCCCTCGACGGTGACGTGGCAGCTGACCTTCGGGGCCGTCCCGCCGGGGGAGCCGTTGCTGTACGAGGACTCCTACGGCCGCCTGTGCCTGGCGGTCGACCAGGGGGACGCGGGGACGCGGATGGGGCTGCGTTCCGGGGACCGGCTCACGATCCGCAGGGTGCCGCGCGGATAGCTCCACTCGTCAGGCGGCGCACGCGCAGAGCCGGTGCGGGAGAGACGCGAGGGCCGCGAGCGGTGCGGACGCGACGGCTACACTGACGAGGAAGGGTTGCTCCGTGAGCGCGTACCGGTGGGGTGCGTCACGGTGCGTGGAGCGAGAGGAGGCCACCGATGCACACCAGGATCAGGCTGCTCGCCGTCCCGCTGGCAGCCGTGCTGCTCGCGGCTTGCGGCGCGGGTGCCACCACGGCGCCCAGGATCGGGCCGGCCAGCAATGCCGTGCCCTCCGCGACAGCCGCGCAGCCGGCCGCGCCGAGTGCTGCCGCGAGCGCGGCCGCCAGCCCCGCGGCAGTCGCGAGCGCCCCCGCGTCGACGGCGGCCATCGCCGCCGGCTGTCTGAAGGGCCAGGCCCAGACGCTCGTGAGCGGCAAGCTCACGATCGGCACGGACAACCCCGCCTATCCGCCGTACTTCGCGACGGACAGTGGCACGCCGCCGAAGCCCTGGAAACTGGGCGACCCTACGAACGGGCAGGGGTTCGAGAGCGCGGTCGCGTACGCGGTCGCCGGGCAGCTCGGCTTCGGGACGAGCGACGTCACCTGGACC
>JAJYKX010000270.1 GCA_021788175.1 Chloroflexota bacterium | reverse complement strand
TGACACCGCCGCGGTCGAGACGATCGAGGGCCGGGTGGTGCTGCTGCTGGATGGCACGGGCCCCCGGCTCGGCGGCCGCGACCTGCTCGACGCGGTGGCCGACGCTGGCGCGACCGTCGTCGCGTGCCCGGTCGACCGCCTCGATCCGGCCTTCTTCGACCTCCGGACGGGCGTCGCGGGAGAACTGATGCAAGCGCTCGTGAACTACCGGGTCGTGCTCGCGGTCGTCGGGCCGCTCCCGGATTCCGCTCTCGCATCCGGGGCGTTCATGGCGCTCGTTCGCGAGGCGAACCGTGGGGCGCAGCACTGGTTCGTGCGGGACCTCGCGGAACTCCGGGCACACCTCGCCCGAGCGGGTCGACGCGCGGGCTCCTGACCGTCATCCGCGGTCAGCCGGGGACGGACACCGCCACGGGCGCGCGATCCGGATCCTCGGCGCGGAAGAAATCACGCGGGGTCCAGCCCAGGAGCCCCGCGAGGAGCACCGCGGGCAGCTGGCGGATCGTCGCGTTGTAGAGGTAGACGCTGTCGTTGTAGAGCTCGCGCCGGGTGGCGATCAGCTCCTCGAGCCGCTCGATCTCCTGCTGCAGGTCGATCACGTTCTCGTGCGACCGCAGCTGCGGGTAGCGCTCGACCACGGCGAAGAGCGACCGGAGCGCGACACTCGTCGCGTCGGAGGTGGCGGCCTGCCGGGGCAGCGGGGCGTCCGGCGCGTACGCGGCGCGGGCCCGCGTCACGTCCTCGAGCACGTTCTGCTCGAACGACATGACCCCGCGCACGGCATCCACCAGCTGCTCGAGCTCGTCGTGGCGCTGCTTGAGGGCGACGTCGACGTTGGCCCAGGCCTTGTCCACGCGGCGCTGCATGGCGATCACGGCGTTGTAGGTGGTGAGCCCCACGACGAGAACCGCGACCGCGAGGAGCGCCAGCGCGAACGCGACGACCGCGGTCGCACCGCTCACCGGGCGCCGCCCAGGAGCAGGAGCAGCGCCACCGCGCTGCCGACCGCCAGCACCGCGCCCGCAAGGCCGGTCCAGAAGCGGGACGACTCGCGCGCGACGGCTTCCGAGGGCGTGCCTGCGAGGACCGTCATCGGCGTCGATCCAGTGGCGATGACGAGTTCCCCGGCGGCGATCGCGAGCCCGGGCGTGGGCGTGGCGATCGACGGCGATGGATTCCGTCCCGGCTGGCGGAGCGCAGCCAGCGCCGGGTCCGGCGTCCGCGGTTGCGGACTCGTGCCCGGATCGCCAACCGGGGGCCTGGTCGGCTGGCCGATCCCGAAGCCGGGGATGGCGGCGTTGCCCCAGGCGTCGGCGGCGTCGGCCCGCAGGCTCCCCGAGGCCGAGGCCGCGACGATGTCCGCGGCGATCTCCGGGTCATCGAGCGCCGGCTGGTCGACGTCGGTCGCTCCGTCCCCGAGCTCCCCGAACGGCAGCGCCGTCCCGACGATGGTGATCGTGTCGCCGGGTTCCACCCGCTCCTCGACGTAGTGACGCCCGGCTCCCACGGCGAACCCGTCGCCCGCCTCGAGATCGCCCAGCACGCCGCCCGCGCCGCCGAGCACACCGCCCCCGCCGCCGAGCACACCGGCCATCGGCACGATGGGGGCGTCCGACGGCACCGTGCGCGCGAACAGCGACGCGCCCTCGTCGTCGGCGCCGCGCACCGTCAGCAGGCGGGCAATCTGCGCCTCGCGGTCGGCCGGAGCCAGCTCCATCGCGGGACCTTCGTTGGGGTCGAGCGAGGGTGGCTCCTCGCCCAGTCCGGCTCGCTCGTCCAGCCGGTGCTCCAGGATCCAGCGCGCGCCGCGGGGGAAGACGTGCACCGTCCCCGACGCGTCGCGCAGCACGAAGCTGACCGCCCGGGCATCGTCAAGCACCGTCTGGGAGGATCGCCCGCGATCCTCGACCACGCGGGCGTGGTAGTAGACACACGACGCGCTCTGGAGCCGGGAGACCAGGAGCGTGGAGCCAGCCTCGACCGTTCCCGAGACGCGGACCTCGCCTGCCGCCAGGCCGGCCACCGGCGACGTGGCGATGGTCTCGACCCGCGTCCCGATCCGATACGCGAGCAGTCCGCGGACGAACAGCCAGAGGCCGGCGACGAGACCGATCAGCGGCAGGAACCACAGGTCCCGGAGTGGTGCGGCGGCGATGGGCATGTGCGCATCGTGCCGTGCCGAAGCGGCCGACGCAACAATCTGTACTCGTCCCATCAGCCTGTTGTCGGCTGACGGTGCGGCCTTCGCACGCCTGACGTGCAGTCGCTGGTCATCGTGCCGGAGACCCGCTGTCGCACGCCTGACGTGCGTCAGCCGGTCATCTTCGCCGATCGTCGCTATTGGACACGACGCGAGCCCTACGTGTCGGATCGCATCGTGGCCGGACCGCCCGGGGACCCCAGGGGGCCGAGTTGCCGCACGAACGGGCGGCCGAGCGCTTCCCAGGCCGCGGTCCCGGGCATGCAGCAGGCACGTACGGCTCGCCTGGCGTGCAACAGCCAGCGAGGGGACGCCGCCGCAGACCGCGCAGGTGCCGACCGATGGCTGCCGGGCGGGAAGAGCGTGGCGCGCGCGACGGCCAAGGCAGCGCGCGCGGCGGCCAGCGCGGCGCGCGATCAGTACGTGCATGGCGCGCACGACGGCCGCTCACGCCCCCGGATGCACCGCGGGCCTCATCGGGCGCCGCCATGGCCCCTCTTTATGAAGACGGGCCAGCCGTCAAGGCCTGACGGTGACCGTTGAGCATGACGGTGCTTGTTGGAGCTGCGCTCATCTCTTTATCGCCTCCTCGAGGAAGGACCAGGTTGGATCGGATGCTCC
>JAJYKX010000269.1 GCA_021788175.1 Chloroflexota bacterium | reverse complement strand
CTTGGACGCCCCATCACACTGCCCCCGCGGTTGCGGGGAGGGCGTCAAAGAGGCCTCGATCGGCCTTGGGGACCTCGATCCGCAGGCCCCGGCGACGTCCTTGCCGCACGTGGACGGCGCGCAGCTCGCCGCGCTTGACACGCTGCAACACCGTCTGCCGGGAGGCCCCGAGGGCGTGCGTCGCCTCGAGCATCGGCAGCCAGCCCACGGGCGCCTCCTCCACGAAGCGGGCGCGCAGGTCAGACGTGACCCGGATGCGCCAGGGGGAGCCCGGGGTGACCTGCTCGGCGGCGATGAACCCGTCGTTGACCCAGCGGTGGACGGTCGAGGGCACGACGCCCAGGATCCGGGCCGCCGCCTGGACGCTCACGGGCTCGCCCTCGCGCTCGGCCGGCGCCTCGAACCGCGCGATGCGCCAGGAGTGGCGCAGGCTCCCCACGATGCTGGTGGTGAAGCGCTCGCCGGTCGCGCTGCGCCGGCCCTGACGGTTCAAGATGCCCGCGATCTGGCCGTCGGGGTGATGACGGGCCAGACGGCGCACGAGCGAGATCGTGTCCTCGGCGGTGCGGACGACGGGCGGGTTGGAGCGCGGCAGCGCCACCTCGAGCGCGAAGCGCGCCCCGCCCCGCCAGCGCACGGTGAGCGCCGCGGTTGCCGCCGGTCGGTCAACGTCGACGATTACCTCCTCGATGAGCGTGCGCAGGAGCTCCTTGCGGTCCCGGTCGGTCGTGGTGGGCGCGGCCCACACGCGCTCGATGTCGTGGCCGAGCCGGCGGATCGAGGCGCGCTCCCCGTCCGTGAGCTCGGGGGGCCGGCGGCGGATCCGGGCCTCGAGCTCCGCTTCGGCATGGCGCAGCTCCCGCAGCCGCTCCTCCCAGGCTGTCTCCAGACCCCGCGCCACGAGCCGGTTGTCGGGATCGACCGCGAGATAGCGTCGCTCGGCGCGGGTGGCCTCGTAGCGCGCCCGCTCGAGCTCCAGGCGCCAGGCGGCGAGCGCCTCCTCGGTGCCCGCCTCGATCGCCCCGGCGGCGGCGATCGCCGCCGCGATCCCGGCCGGCGCGAGGGCGGCACAGAACGCCCGGGCCACGGCCTCCTCGATCTGCCGGCCGCCGAGCGAGAGGCAGTAGCGGCCGCGGCCCTCGACGAGGTCGCGCCCCGAGCAGTGGTAGCCGGGTGTGGCGGCGCGCCCGCTGTAGTGGACGTGGAGCCGGCGGCCGCAGCGCCCACAGACCGCGAGGCCCTGGAGGAGCGCCGCGCCCTCCCGCACCGCGCCCCCGGCGGCATGGGGCCGGGGCCGGACGTTGCGCCCGATCCGCTCCCCGATCGCGAGGAACGTCGCCCAGTCGACGTAGCCGCTGTGGTGCTCGGGGATGAGCACCGCCCACGCTTCCCGCGCCAGGCGCCGCGTGCGCACGCGCACCCGCCCCGCCGCGTCGACGAAGCGCTCGTGGTGGGTCTTGCCGTAGGCGTAGGCGCCGGCGTAGGCGGGGTTGGTGAGCGTGTTGTGGATCGCGGTGTACGTCGGGGCCACCCAGCGGATCGGGTCGGTCGGGCTCGTCTGGGTCGGGAAGCCGAGGCCCTCCGAGCGGAACCAGAGCCACACCTGACGCACCGAGCCGCGCTCGGCGAAGCGCGCGAAACAGGTCGCGATGGCGCCCCGCACGGCCTCGTCGGGATGGAGCAGGATCTCGCCGTCGGCCTCGCCCCACACCAGGCCGACCGGCAGCCCGCGACGCAGCTCGCCGCGCGCCGCCTTGTTGCGGATGCCGCCCTCGAGGCGCGCCCGCAGCACGTGCAGCTCGGCTTCCGACATCGTCCCTTTCAGCCCCAAGAGCAGGCGGTCGTTGAAGGCACCCGGATGGTAGATCCCATCGCCGTCCCCGATGAGCGTATCGGTGATCCCGCACAGGTCCAAGAGCCGATACCAGTCGGCGCTGTTGCGGGCGAGGCGGCTGACCTCGAGCCCGAGGATGATCCCGACCCGGCCCAGGGCGGTCTCGGCCGCCAGGCGGGCGAACCCGCTGCGCTCGGCCGTCCCCGAGCCGGACAGCCCGAGGTCCTCGTCGATGACGGTGATCTGCTCTTGGGCCCAGCCGAGCTCCCGGGCCCGCTCCACGAGCGCGTACTGGCGCGCGGTCGACTCCCGGTTGCGCTCGAGCTGGGCCTGGGTCGACTGGCGGACGTAGACGATCGCGCTCCGGCGCCGGTGGGCCGCGGTGATCGTCGAGCGGTCAGTCATGGGGTACCTCCTCGGGTGGCGCCTCGTCCTCGATGGCTGCCTTCGCCATGAGCCGCGCCAGGGCGGCCACCGCGGCCTCGCGCTCGTCGGGCGTCAGCGCCTCCCACACCGCAGGCGGGGGCGCCGGGAGCCCCAGCTCCAGGACCAGCTGCTGCATGCGTCACCTCCTTGGCCGTGCCCCGCAGATCATCGGGGGCAGGTTCGAGGCGGCGCAGCAATCCGTCGACGACCGCGCGGGCGTGGCGAAGGTCGCTGAGTCCACCGAGCGACCCGACCGTCGGCCCTCGGCGGCGCTCATCGGGACCGGGCGCACCGTGGAGCGGTCGGTCCGGTGCGCCGCTCGACCCGAGCCCCGCGCCGTCCTCGTGCGCGCTCGCGTCGCGTCGTGCGTCGAGGTCCGTCCATGACGCCGGGATCAGCCCCTTGGAGCCATCCGGGAGGATCAGGGTCAGGCACAATCCGTCAGGGCGCTGGCGCCAGCTCAGGATCGGCAGCAGGTATCCTTCGAGGGGGTGGCCCGGCCGGACGATCGCGACCTCAGGGGGAAACCCCTCGAGATGGGCAGTGTGTCGCCGTTTCGTT